>DFFS01000015.1 GCA_002371075.1 Christensenella sp. UBA3770 | reverse complement strand
TGCGATTGAGCGTACTTTTTGTACGCGATTTCGTCAAGGCGCAGACAGAAACGAAGTATATGCGCCGTTATGCGCGGTCTTTAAGAAGCGCTTCGAGGCGTTTAACAGCCTCAAGCGTGTTTTCACGGCTGCCGAACGACGTCAGGCGGAAGTACCCCTCGCCAGCTTCGCCGAAGCCCTCGCCCGGGGTGCCGACGATCTGCGCGTTTTCCAAGAGATAATCAAAGAACTCCCAGCTTGACATGCCGCTCGGGCACTTGAGCCAAATATACGGGGAAGAAACGCCGCCCGTAAACCAAACGCCCACCTTTTTAAGAGTTTCGGCAATGATCTTTGCGTTTTCCATATAGTAGCCGACCAAAGCTGCGCACTGCTTGAGCCCCTCTTCGGAAAGCGCCGCTTCCGCACCGCGTTGGACGGGATAAGAGACGCCGTTAAACTTGGTTGCCTGACGGCGCGCCCACAGCTTTTTGAGGCTGTAGCCGTCCTCCGTCATAAGCCCCTCCGGAACGACGCACCAAGCGCAACGGGTGCCGGTGAAACCCGCCATCTTAGAGAAGGAACAGATCTCGATCGCGCACTTTTCCGCCCCCTCGATGTCATAGATCGAATGGGGATAATCCCCGCTTAAAAAGGCTTCGTAAGCGCTGTCAAAGATGATCAGCGAGCCGCTTGCAAGGGCGTAATCCACCCACGCTTTGAGCCCCGCCCTGTCGTACACCGCGCCCGTCGGATTGTTGGGGGAGCAGATGTAGATCACGTAGGTTTCGCCGTCCAAAAGATCGGGCGTGCCGAGGAAGCCGTCCGACTCGCCTGCTTCCAGCAGTTCGATGCGGTTGCCGTTCATCAAGTTGCTGTCCATATACACCGGATAGACCGGCGACGGGATCAAGACGGTGTTTTTGCCAAGGATATCCACGATGTTTCCGACGTCGCTCTTGGCGCCGTCCGAAACGAATACGTCGCCCGCTGCGACGGTAACGCCCTTTCTTTTGTAATAAGCGGCGATCGCCTCACGCAAGAAGTCGTAGCCGTACTCCGGCGGATAACCGCGGAAGGTCTCCTTGACGCCCATTTCCTTGACGGCCTTTTCCATGGCTTCCACCACCACGGGGGCAAGGGGCAGCGTCACGTCGCCGATGCCGAGGCGGATCACCTTTTTATCGGGGTGCGCCGCCTGATACGCCCGCACCTTTTTGCCGATCTCGGAAAAGAGATAGCTTTCTTTCAGGCAAGAAAAGTTGTCGTTGACTTTAATTTTCATCATATTCGTAAACTCCTTGATAAACTTCTGTCGCAGGGCCCGTCATCGTGACGGAAAAGTCGGGTGCAACCGTGATCTTAAGGTCGCCGCCAAGCAAACGGACAGTCACTTCCGTTCCTGCGGGGACGCGACCTGTTTTTACCGCCGCCGCCACCGTTGCCGAAGCGCCCGTGCCGCAAGCAAAGGTCTCGCCGCTGCCCCTCTCCCACACGCGCATCAACAGCGTGGTGGCATCCAACACTTCCGCAAACTCGGTGTTGACCCGCTCGGGGAAAATGGAAAGATTTTCAAACATGGGGCCCACCGAAGCAAGATCCATCTGTTTGACGCCCTCCGTAAAGATAACGGCGTGCGGATTGCCCATGCTGACCGCCGTCATGCGATACTCCTTGCCAAGGACGGAAACGGGGGCTTCCACCATCTCGTCCCCCGCAAACAAAACGGGGATCGCAGAGGGGGTAAACACCGCCTTGCCCATCTCAACGGAGACCTCCTTGACAACGCCTCCATTTTTAAAAAGACGGAGGGTCTTTACGCCGGAAAGCGTCTCCACCGTCAATACGTCCTTTTTGACCAAACCGTGATCAGAAAGATATTTTGCCACGCAACGAATGGCGTTGCCGCACATTTTGCCCTCGC
The DNA here is from genome assembly GCA_002371075.1 of Christensenella sp. UBA3770. Lineage (GTDB taxonomy): Bacteria > Bacillota > Clostridia > Christensenellales > CAG-1252 > CAG-1252. The sequence goes on along the minus strand of DFFS01000015.1, from coordinate 4,880 downwards.
TGCCGTCCAGATTGAACATTCGCATCTTCGCATCGGCAATTTCGCTTGGCAAGATCAGCACGACGCCGTCGCCGCCCACCGAAAAATGGCGTGGCGACATCTTGCGTGCGAGATCCGCAGGGTCAAAGTTTAAGGGCGAGGTAAACAAATCGACGTAAATGTAGTCGTTGCCCGCCCCGTGCATTTTGGTAAAAGCGATCTTACGCATTGTGTTCCTCCACGAGAGATTGCATATCGTAAAGCCCTGCGGGCTTACCCACGATAAACGCCGCCGCGCGAAGAGCCCCCAAAGCAAACAGCGCCTTGTCGTGCGCCTCGTGCGTAAGGGTGATGGTCTCCACCCCGTCGCCGAACATCACTTCGTGCTTTCCTACGACGCTGCCGATGCGGACGGAGCTGATGCCGATCTCCCCTTGTTCTCTTTTGGAAAGACCGCTCCTGCCCTTGACCACCTTTCTGCCGCCGAGAGTATCCGAAATGGCGGAAGCGATCATCAGTGCGGTGCCGGAGGGCGCGTCCGCTTTGTGGTTGTGGTGCGTTTCCACGATCTCAACGTCGTCTTGCGGAAGAAGCTCCGCCGCCTTTTTGACAAGAGAGATCAACAGCGCCACGCCGAAACTCATATTCGCGCTGAAAAAGAGAGGGACGCTTTTTGCCGCTTGGTAGACGAGCGCCTTTTCCTCCTCGGTTTGACCGGTGGTTGCCAAGACAAGGGGCAGCGAGCGGCTTACCACGTAAGAAGTGAGCTCCTCCGTCGCCAAATGCGACGAGAAATCCACCACAACGTCCGCCTTGCCCTGATACGCCGAAAGGTCACGATACGTGACCTCCTCCGGACTGACACCGGACTTGTCCACTGCGACGACGGAGTGCCCCGCACTCTTTGCCGCCTTCAAAACCTCCTGCCCCAGCCTGCCGCCGGCGCCGTTTACGACTACGATCATATCACACCTCGATGCCGGCTTCACGCATCAAGCCGACGAGTTTTTCTTCGTTTGCGGCGGTCATCTTGGTAAGGGGCAGACGGATGGAGCCGTCGCCGAACCCAAGGCGGGTCATTGCCGCTTTGACCGGAATGGGGTTGACCTCCGAGAACAGCGCGTCGATCAACTTGTGGTACTTAAATTGCGCCGCCCTTGCCGTCGCCACGTCGCCGCGCAGGAAAGCGTGGCACATCTCAGACGTTTCACGCGGGAGAATGTTGGAAAGAACGCTGATGACGCCCACGCCGCCGAGGCTCATCAAGGGCACGATCTGATCGTCGTTGCCGCTGTAGAGGCCCAGCTTGCCGTACACCAAGGACATGGTCTCCACGATCTTGCCGATGTTGCCGTTTGCCTCCTTGATGGCGACGATATTGGGAACGTCCGCAAGCTGCAAATAGGTTTGCGGCTCGATGTTGACGCCGGTGCGGGAGGGGACGTTGTATAAGATGATCGGACGGCTGACTTCCGCCGCGATGGCTTTGTACATCTCAACAAGACCCTGCTGCGTGGCTTTGTTGTAATAGGGCGTCACAAGCAAGAGGGCATCCGCGCCAAGGCGACAAGCGTCGTTTGAAAGCTTGATCGCATAAGCCGCGTCGTTGCTGCCCGTGCCCGCGATAACGGGGACCCTGCCTGCGGCGCGATCGACGACGGTCTTGATGACCTCCACGTGCTCCTCGTCCGTGAGCGTGCTGCTTTCACCCGTCGTACCCGCCGCCACAAGGGCGTCGATGCCGTTGTCGATTTGAAAGTCCACCAAACGAGCAAGAGCGTCAAAATCGACCTCTCCGTTTTTCATCGGCGTAACGATGGCGGTGGCAGCGCCCTTAAAAATGGTTTTTTTCATTGCTATCCCTCCAAAAAAATGCTGTTTAAGCTTATATATGCGCGCAACGCGTACCTTGTGCGGAGGCGCAGAAGATAATTTGCTTTTCTAACGAGATTATAACACGCGCCCTCGCACATACGCAAACGAATAGAGAAAACAAAAAAACAGTTTTTCCGCCCCGCGTCCTTATAATTTGTTTCAAACGGAACATATTAAAAAGCGATATGAAAAAGGTGACTTCGACGGCACTGTTTTTGGCAGTGATTTTATGTTTGGTTTTCCCCGCGACTGTTGCTGCGGCGGAAGAGGAGGTCACGCCGCTCCCCATTTTGATGTATCACTCTGTTTCCACCACCCAAAGGGGCGTGTATTTTGTTACGCCGCAACAACTGGAAGCCGACCTTACCGAATTAACGCGCCGCGGCTACAGCTTTGTGACGATCCAAGCGGTCAAAGCCTATTTGAAAAACGAGGGGGATCTGCCCCCGAAACCCGTGCTGATCACGTTTGACGACGGACACTTTAACAACCTGTATTACGGGTTGGAGATCCTAAAAAAACACGGCGCCAAGGCAGTTGTCAACGTGATCGGCTGCTTTACCGAGTATTCGTCCACGCACGAAAAGGACCAACCGGAATACTCCCACTTAACGTGGGAGGAGATTGCCTATCTTGCCAGAACAGGCATCTTTGAAGTGGGCAGCCACACGTACAAAATGCACGCTTACAAGCCCCGTTTCGGCATCAAACGAATGCGCGGGGAATCCTTGGAAGACTACCGCCGCGCCCTCAATGACGACCTCGACCGGATCGACCAAGCGCTTTTGCAAAAAAGCGGCGTTTACCCCGTGTGTTTCGCTTACCCCTTTGGCGCGTACGACGACGAGAGCGAACGGATCGTCAAAAGCCGTTACGACGCGATCTTTACCTGCTACGAAGTCGTCAACCGTCTGAAGAGAGGCGACAGCGCCAAACTGTCAAAACTATATCGCATCAACAGGGACGGCACATTAACGACCCAATCCTTTTTGAACAAGCACAAGATCCGATAGGTTTTTACCGCTTTGGGGACAAGGAGATCGCGCCCTTGCGACGGCAAAACGAGGGGGAAAGCGACATCCCGTTTCGCGCATTTTCATAAATGTCAAAAAAAACAGTTGTAAAAAGGAAAATAATATTGTTACAATAGTCCTATCTTATTTACAAAAGCACAGCAGGACGCGTCAGGACGATCATCGGAGGAAAAATGAAAATAAAAACATCACAATTGTTGTCCTGGGGCGTAAGCATCTTTGCCGCTCTTTGCGGCTTGACGGCGTTTTGTATGATCTTTGTCGTTGCGATAAAGACCTCGTACTTCCTGCAGGACAGCTTTACCGGCTTGCAGGTGGCGTTTGGCTGCTCCATCAACGACCACACCATCTTCAAAGCATCCGCGGGCATCATTCTCGGCTTTGCCTTCCCGCTTATCGCCTCCTGTACGGCGGTGATCGGCAAGGGATACAAGATCGCCACCATCGTTGCCGCCGCGCTTATGGTGACGGGCGGCGCGCTTGCGCTCTCCACCGTGACCCTGTTAAACCCCGACGTTTATCTGTACACGGCGCCCACCCTTGCGGCGGGTCCCATCGCAGCAGGCGTCTTGTCTCTTGTGGGCGGCGTGACGCTTTGCGGCTCACTCTTTTTAAAAGAATAGACCCGGAAAAAAGAAAGGGCTTTGCCACAGCGCAAAGCCCTTTTTTTGTTACCCAAAGACAAACGATCAAGTTGGGTCAAAAACGGTGATGCCGTCCGAGATCTCCGCAACGTAAAAATCGGGAGCGTAACCGACCGCCTTTTGATAGCGCTCGGAAACAAAGGTTTTGAACTCTTCCACACTCTCCCGCTTTACGACAGACACCGTGGAGCCGCCAAAGCCGCCGCCCGTCATGCGCGAACCCAAACAAGCGGGAAATGCGTTTGCCGCATCCGCAAGAGCGTCCAGCTCCGCGCCCGTGACCTCATACAGATCGCGGAGGGATGCGTGCGACGCGCGCAAAAGCTCCCCAAGCCGTTTGACGTCACCCCTCTTTAAGCACTGCACCGCCTCTTTGACACGCGCCATTTCGTAAACGACGTGGCGAGCCCTCTTTTCCAAAACGGGATCGAGAAGATGCGCCAACGCTTCAAACGCATCCGTGGGCACAAGCGCCAAAGCGGGCACGTCAACAAACCTTTTGACAAAGTCAAACGCGGCTTCGCATTCCGCACGTCTTTGGTTGTACTTGCTGACCACAAGACTGTGCGGCTTGTTGCTGTTTGCAATGACAAGAACGTAGTCGCCAAAGTCCGCGGGAACGTATTCGCAGGAAAGGGTCGCGCAGTTTAAAAGCATCGCTTTCCCTTTTTTGCCGCAAGCGGAAGCAAACTGATCCATCACGCCGCAATTCATGCCGACAAACGCTGTCTCGGCGCGCCACGCCATAAGAGCGACCTCTTTGTTGTCTATCTTTTGCCCGGCAAGCAACGTGAGGGCGGCAAGAAAGCTGACCTCGATCGCCGCCGAAGAGCTGAGCCCGCTTCCGAACGGAACGGTGCAATCGGACAAAACGTCGCAACCCAAAACGGGCAAGCCTTTCTCCTTAAAAGCACAGACGCATGCGGCGTAGTAATTGGCGTATTTGACGTCCTTGTAGCTATCCGCCCGCGCGATGTCAATCGTGATTTTGTCCGAAATATCCGTCCAAGCGAGGTTTATTTTATCCGTACCGTTGGGGCGAACGTACACCGTGTTTTTCAAAGAAAGCGCACAAGGCAAAACGAGCCCGCCGTTGTAATCGATATGCTCGCCGATCAAGTTGACTCGCCCCGCCGCCGATACGGCAAAAGCGTAAGTGTCTTTTTGCAAAAAATCCTTCATAAGATAATTGTATCAAAGACAGCGAAAGACGTCAAATTGTATGAGGGGGAAAAAAGAAAAGAGCGCGTGGCGTGGATGAATTGACCTCCGGTCATGAATTGGCTTCGCCGCAACACCCCAAATAACCTGTTCGGGTTATTAGGGGACCCCAACGCGGCTCTTCGCA
>DFFS01000012.1 GCA_002371075.1 Christensenella sp. UBA3770 | reverse complement strand
CCGCATTCTCCGTTGTCGCCGGTTTATACAATCTGCAACCCTTCTGCAAAAGACGGTGCATAAGGGCGCATCTGCGGCGTTTCTGCCATCACGTTAGCAAAATCACGTACAAGGAGTACGCTCATTTGCTCCCGCTCGGCGAGCCTTGCATCTGCAACCCTTCTACACCGTTTTTAAAATATTTAAATAAAATTATCCGCATTTCCACACTCTACACGTGCTGAGCCTCGCATCTGCCGCATTCTCCGTTGTCGCCGGTTTTTGCATCTGCAACCCTTCTACACCGTCTTTAAAATATTTAAATAAAATAGTAATTAAAATTTTATCCGCATTTCCACTTTCCACTTTCGTGGAGCAACGAATTCCTCATTTAATTATTTCATTCCGCATTTGCAATCAGCGTATAACTTTACTGCTTCTCCGTTAGGTATCTTGCCACGGCGACTTGGATTTCGGATGCCAAACGCAGGCGGTAATCGGCGTTTGTGATCAGCGCTTCGTCAATCGGGTTGGACAAAAAAGCGCATTCTATTATCACGGAGGGAATACTCTCGTTATCCGCGATGTAGTAGTCGCCGCAAATGGGTTCAAACTCACGGTTGAGGGTGGGCACGTTCATCGTTTGATTCAGGTGTTTTTGCAGTCTTTCCGCAAGGTCTTTTGAAGCATCCGTCGTATAAAAAACCTGCACGCCGCGACGCGAAGCGTCGGGGTACTTGTTCATGTGCAGGCTGATCACGGCGTCGGGCGCGAATCTTTTGATCACCTCGCGTCGCGCTTCCATATCCGCACTTTTGTCAAAGGTGCCCTCTACGGTGCTCTCCTCCGTCTTTCTCGTTTGCACGGGGTGGTAGCCGGCGGATAAAAAGATCTCGCCAAGCACGAGGGCGGTTTTTAGGTTCAGGTCGCTTTCCTTTACGCCGGTGCGGATCCCCGTCACCCCGGGGTCGGCGCCTCCGTGACCCGCGTCGATGACCACCGTCTTTTTGGGGAGGGGAGAAAACACCGTCGCCGTTTTGCTCTTTCTCGCGCCAAGGAAGCAGCAAAGGACGATGACCGCCGCCAAAACAAGCGCTGCGGCAGTGATAAGGATGGTTTTGAGTTTGATCACCTTGAACATACGGTTCTCCTTTTCGACAAAAAGCCTGTTTTTATGCGTGAAAAAATGCAAAAATGCATAAGTAGTCCACTTATCCACCGAGTTATCCACAATTCGGCTTACGGTGCACACATTTCCACACGATGAAAGGATATGCTTGCGCTCGCAAGTTTAGAAGTGTGAAAGGAAAGGGGAAAAGCAAGAGGAGTTTGCTGCCGGTTTTCCCACCAAAAAAAATCCGTAAAAAGCAAAAAAGATGCGCCGATCCGCCCCTTTTATCCATTGCATTATAGCGACGAATATACTATAATAATACATAGGAAAAACGGTATGATAATCTCACCCCAAGAGAAAAATAAAGTCAAGCAGATGAATCCCCTCGTCCTCGCTTTTGTCGGCGACGGCGTGGAGACGCTTTTCGTGCGTTCCAAACTGGCGCTTTCGGGGGACGGAAAGGCAAACGCCCTTCACAAAAAAGCGGCGGAAGAAGTCAACGCGCACGCGCAGTCCGAGCAGGCGGAAAGGGTGCTTTCTCACCTAACGGAGGAGGAAACGGAAGTGTATCATCGCGCGCGCAACAGCAAAAGCCGTCATCACGCAAAAAACTTTTCCGTCGTTGATTACCGCCGCGCAAGCGGTCTGGAGGCGGTGTTTGGCTATCTTTATCTGACGGGGGAGACGGAGCGCTTAAAAGAGCTTTTTGAGATAATGGAGAAGGTATGATCGTACAAGGAAAAAACGCGGTTAAGGAACTGATCAAGGCAGGGCGCACGATCGACAAGATCTGCGTGCAGAAGGGCGACAAAGCGGCGGAGTCCCTTGCGATGCAAGCAAAGGAGAAGGGCGCGAAAGCGGTGTTTTGCAGCAGGGAGAATTTGGACAAACTCTCCCCCGGTGGCAAGCATCAGGGCGTGGTCGCTTACACGACGGATTTTTCCTATAGCGATATGGAGGAGATCTTGTCGGGGAAAGAGGGCACGCGTCTTGTGGTGATCCTGGACGGCGTGGAGGACCCGCACAACCTCGGCAGCATCATTCGCAGCGCGGAGTGCCTTGGCGCCGCCGGCATCGTGATCGGCAAGCACAGGGCTGTTGCGGTCAACGACACCGTGATCAAAACCTCCTGCGGCGCGGCGGAGTACGTCAAAGTCGCCCGCGTGACCAACGTCAACGACGTGATCCGCGACCTCAAAGAGATGTTCTTTAAGGTGTACGCGATGGATATGGACGGCAAGGATATCACAACGGCGGACCTTTCGGGGGACGTGGCGCTGGTGCTTGGCGCGGAGGGAAGCGGCGTTTCGGCGCTGACCAAAAAGCTGTCCGACGGCAGCGTCAGCATCCCGATGACGGGCGAGATCGCCTCGATGAACGTGTCCGTTGCGGCGGGCATCGGTATATACGAATACAACAGGCAAAGGAGCATGGGCAAGTAAGTGGAGAGCAAGCAAGAGGTCAAAGCCGAACAAACCTCCCTTTGGCTGACGTCGGAGGAGGTCTCCCGGCGTGTGGCGGCGGGAAAGGTAAACGGCAGGCAGGATCTTCAAACCAAAAGCATTTGGAAGATCGTGCGGGATAATCTTTTCACGCTCTTTAACGGCGTAAACATTTTGCTTGCGGTGCTGATCCTTGCGATGAGTCGCGGCGCCAAGTGGAACGACGTCCTGTTTATGGGCATCGTGTTTTTTAACCTTTTCGTGGGTATTTTCCAAGAGATCCGCGCCAAAAAGACCATTGAAAAACTTTCGTTGATCTCCGCGCCCAAGGTAACCGTTCTTCGCGACGCGGAGGAAAGGCTGATCCCGGTGGAAGAACTGGTGGAGGACGACGTGATGATCTTGGAAGCGGGCAGGCAGATCTGCGCCGATTCCGTCGTCGTCGGCGGCAGCGTCGAAGTCAACGAGAGCATGGTCACGGGAGAGTCCTACCCGATCTTTAAGGGAGAGGGAGAGGAGCTCAAGAGCGGCAGCTACGTCGTCAGCGGCAGGTGTTCGGCGCGCGTTGTGCACGTGGGTGCGGAAAACTACGCAAACAAGATCGCCGCGGGCGCCCGCTATATAAAAAAGACCAATTCGATGATCCTAAAGGCGCTTCGCACGATCATTCGCTTGATGAGCGTCGTCGTGTTGCCTTTGGGACTTGCCATCTTCTTAAAACAACTTCTCGTTTTGCACGATTCGGCAAGCGAGGCGGTCTTAAAGATGGCGGGCAGCGTTGTGGCGATGATCCCGCAAGGGCTGATCGCGCTTTCAACTACGGTGTTTGCGGTGGGCGTGGTGCGCCTGTCAAAGCATAACACGTTATCGCAGGATCTTTACAGCATCGAAACGCTCGCACGCGTTGACGTGCTTTGCTTGGATAAAACCGGCACCATCACCGAGGGCACGATGATCGTCACGGACCTCGTGGCGGAAGAGGGGGACCAAGACCAAGTCAAACTTGCCCTTGCTTCCATCGTTGCCGGCGTAAAGGACAACAACCCCACCTATCAAGCGGTGGCGGAGTTTGTGAAAGAGGTCGAATGCGCCGAGATCGGGGAGGGCTTTCCCTTCTCGTCTGATCGCAAATGGAGCGGCGTCAACGTGGCAGGGGGCTCTTACGTAATGGGCGCCGTCGAATTTGTCGCGCCGGAGCTTGCCGCTCGCTACGCCGAAAAGTGCGCCTCTTTCCAAAAGCAAGGCAAACGCGTGCTTTGCGTGGCAAAAGCGGATGCCATCAAGCGGGACGCGCCGCTCAGCGGGCAAACCGTTCTGGGCTTTTTGCTGATCGAGGATAAGATCCGCGACAACGCGGCGGAGACGCTTGCCTTTTTCAAAAAGGAGGGGGTGGACCTCCGCGTGATCTCGGGCGACAACCCGATCACGGTGTCTTGCATCGCCGCCAAAGTGGGGCTGGAAAATGCGGATAAATACACCGACGCTTCCACGTGGGGCGACTCGCCCGATTACGCCGCCCTCGTCAAGGAATACAAGATCTTCGGCAGGGTCACGCCGGAACAAAAGTTGGAGTTGATCAAAGCCCTCAAGCGCGAGGGGCACACCGTTGCGATGACGGGGGATGGCGTCAACGACATCCTTGCCCTCAAGGAAGCGGATTGCAGCGTTGCGATGGCTTCGGGCAGCGACGTGGCAAAGAGCGTCGCTTCTCTCGTCTTGTTGGACTCGAATTTTGCCTCGATGCCCTTTGTGGTGGCGGAGGGACGGCGCTCCATCAACAACCTGCAGCGCTCCTCGTCGCTGTATCTTGTCAAAACCATTTACGCCATGTTGCTTGCCATCATCTTCCTGTTTATGGGCAGCTATCCGTTTGAGCCATCGCATTTGACGCTCGTGGGCGTGGCGGCGACGGGCATTCCTTCCTTCCTGCTTGCGCTGGAACCCAATCACGAGCGGGCGGGCGGCAGCTTCTTATACAACGCGTTGCGGCGCGCCGTGCCGGGGGCGCTCACCGTCGTGGTGGGCATCGTTGCCATACAGATCATGATGCATCCCCTTTCCCTGACCGTGGAAGAGGCGGATATGCTCTCGGTCCTGATGATCGCCATCGCCACCTTTATGGTGCTCTTCCGCGCGTGCCTGCCGCTCGACGTCAAACATGCGCTGATCTTCTTCCCGATGGTCGCCTTGTATTTTGTCGGTTGGCTGTTTTTCCCGTGGGTCTTCAACATGATGAAGATCACCGACATGACGATGAAGATGATCTACATTCTTTTGGGTCTCAGCATGGCGGGCGCCGTGATCTTCGTGCTGTTTATCTTGTTGGAAAGGGTGCTTGCCAAGCGTGGCAAACCCAAGTTTTTGCAAAAGTTGGATCTGGAGTGATCAGGCGTCCCCGATTTTCACTTTGACCTTTAGATCAAATTCGCATTTTTCGATCTTGTTTTTTACGCCGTATTTCTTGTAGTATTTCCCCTTTACGGAAAAGGGGTCCAAGCCAAGGCTCTCTCCGAGGGCATAGCTTTCCTTTACGGTGTTTTGCACGTAGGTCTCAACGTGTTTTTCCACAAATTCGTCCGGGAGATCCATCGGACTTTCCGCAAGATCCGTCGCAATGACTTTGACAAAATACAGGGGATACAACGTGACCTTTCCGCTCTTTTCGATGTGCCACCATTCCAAGCTTTTTTTGACAAACACGTCCATAAAGCCGTCCTCCGTTTTGATGGGCAGGAGGATGCCGTCCGCTTGCCCCGTCAGTCCGATCGCAGCGGTGACTTCTTCGCCCACCAAGGTGCCGTGTCCCTCTTCGTCAAACAGCACGGTCTTGGAACAGTCGAAAGCGTAGTTTTGCTCGTCGCCGCCCGTGTCCGCGCCACCCACCGCTTGCGGCACGGGGACGGCTTCCACCCAGGGCAAAAAGGGAGTGTATCCCTCCGTTTCAAATTCGGTGGCAAAACTCTTTAGGGTGGTGGTGGGGTGCCCGCCCGTCGTGCTGTTGATCTTGTTGAGTTGTTGCAGGTAGATGGACGCCGCTCCTTGCACGGACACGCTGCGCTCCAACGTCTCTTTGGCGCTTCCTTTGGCGGCAAGGATCGCCACGTCGTCCATCACGGAGTCCTCCGCAAACAGTTGCGTCACCACGTCTTTTACCCCCTCCGTGACCAGTCGTTCGCCCAGTACGAGGATATGACAGTGAAAGTAAGCGGGCTTGTAGGCGGTGATGCGTGAGATCTTTTCCATCGCGCCGATCAAGGTGGACGCCTCGCCGCTGACCACGGCGTAACGGTTGGGGGCGCCGGGCGCGGAGCTTTCCCCCGCGACGGCAATTTGGATCGTCACTTCGATGCTGCCCGTCTCCGTTTGGTCCACCCCCATGCCGACGACGACGCCCTTGTTCAAAACGGGCTCCGAAACGATCAGTTCCGACACAAGCGCGCAGGCGACGATCACAAGGGCGACGACAAAGATCCGTTTAGTTCTGTTTTTCACTTTGCGCCTCCTTGTCTTTTACAAGGGCATATACGCCCAACCCCATCGCCACCACCGTCGCAACGAGGGAAAGGATGCTTGTCACCTTTGTCATAAAGCTCTGATAATCCCCCTCTTCGTCAAGAAGAAGCGCGGAAAATATGGCCGCCGCCGCGCCGAGAAACACAAAGGGGAGGGAGGAGGGATTTTCCGTCGTTTGTTTGTTCGTCACGCCGTACAGGCTCTCCCGCCCCGCGATAAAAAGCAAAGTAAGATGCAGCGTCGTCAGAATGGACCACAAAATGATGACAGGCCAATCCGCAGAGCCCAGCTCGTCGGTGTTTGCCTTAAAGGCGCTGAGTTTGATAAAAGCGTAGTCCGTCATCTTGGCGGCGTCGCCGTACACCGCCGTGAATACCGCGTAAAACACGACGACGGTTGCAAAACAAAACAGGGCGGCGGCAAAGGCGATGCGTCGTTTGGCTTTTTTGCGATCTTTGATCGCAGGGAGATCGCCCATGGGGGCGTCGTCCTGCCCGCTGAGGTCAACGAAGGCGATCACCGTGCCGTCCCCAAACCAGGCGAAGCCCTGAAAAACCCCCTTTCCGAGCCCCTTTACGTCGGGGTTAAACATCGCGAGCGCGTTGAAAAGGTCTCCTTGCGTGCGGGTGAAGATCACAACGAACAAAAACACAAAGACCACGAGCCACATAAAGATCTCCATCATACGCCCCACCGCCATAAATCCCTTTCGGGCAAGCAGAATGCACGCGATCGCCAAGAGGACCGTGATCGGCAAGACGGGCGCGTTTTCAAACAGCGAAAGGGCGTAATAGGTGGCGGTTTCCCGCAGATAAACGGCAAGTTTGAGCGCAAAAAACACGGCGAAAAGGGCATAGGCGCCTCTCTTTACGGCAGTCGGCAAAGGCAGCGCGGTGATCCCGCCTTGTTTTGCCGTCTTAAAACAAAAGAAAACCGTCGTACCCTCGATCGCGGTCAGGATCGCCGCCGCCCACACCGCCTTGCTCCCCGCAACGCCGGCAAGCATGGAGGGAAGCGTGCAGAATTTGGTGGCGACAACAAGGATCATGGCAAGCAACGCGCATTCCGAAAAGGAAACCTTTCTTTGGTTTCTAAGTTGTACGGCGGAAACGTCACTTTTCATCCCTTTCCTCCTCGTCGAGCCGCGCGAGCAAGAAGTCGTCTTTTTTGAGGCGCGTGGGGTTTTGGTTGGCAATGCTCTCGGGACGGCTGACCATATAGGGCAGTTCTTTTTTGAAAAAGCCGTCCTTGAGGTCCTTGTTTGTCAAGGGGGCGTAGGGACTTGCGTAGTTTGCTCCGAAGCTTTGCAACGTTACGAGGTGCGATACGAGGATCATCACCGCAAATATGATGCCGATCAGTCCGATCAGCGCGGCGGCGGCAACAAAGGCCAGTCGCAACAGGCTGTAGGTCCCCACGTCGTCCGGCACCAAATAAAGCCCGATGGAAGAGAGCGCCGTCACCAGTACGGCAGGGGAACTCAACAGACCCGCGCTGACCGCCGTTTCGCCAAGTACGATGGCGCCCACGATCGAAAGCGCCATGCCCACGTAACGCGGCATGCGCACGCTCGCTTCGTTCAAAATGTCAAAGATCAACAGGACCAGCACCATTTCCAACGTGGGGGAAAGGGGCGTGCCGTTCGTGCTGTTGATGATCGTGATCAAAAACTTCAGCGGCAACACCTGATACTGAAATTCCTGCACCGCCACAAACGCCGCCGGCAAAAACAGCGCGATCACGGCGCCGAACAGACGCAAAAGGCGGGTGACCGTCACGCGCGTATTGCGCTTAAAATAGTCCTGACTGTCCTGAAAGCTTTCCAGCAAAACGTGCGGCACGGTCAGCGCGATCGGGCTGCCGTCCGAAAGAAGAGCAACTCGCCCTTCAAGCAGTTTTGCCGCCACGACGTCCGGCTTTTCGTAGGACCCCACCTGCGGAAACAAAGAGGAGGGGTCATCCTCCAAAAATTTGGTCAGATAAGAGCTGTCGATGACGCCGTCGATGTCAATGTGCGCAAGTCGCTCCGTCACAAGGTCCACCGTCTTTTTGGCGGCGACGTCGGAAAGGTAACACACAAGTACCTTGGACGATGTATATTTCCCAAGCGTAACCTCGCGGATCACCAGCGTCTTGTTTTTGATGCGGCGGCGAAGCAGGGCGGCGTTTACCTGAACGTCCTCGGTAAATCCCTCGCGCGGTCCCTTGATCACGCTGCTGGTCGGCGGCTCCTCCACCGAGCGGCGTTCCCACTTTTTTGCGCCAAACAGAAAGATCTCCTTTGCGCCCTCTACGACAAGGGCGGTCGCGCCCGCCGCGATCTCGGTCTCCGCCTCCTCTCTTTTCTTTACCCGTTTTACGGGGGAAGAGAGAAACACCGTTTGCTCCAGCTTATCAAGATCAAAAGGTTTGCTTGTCGTCAAGGGCTTGATCACGTGTTCTTCCAAAAGCTCCTTGTCAACAAGCCCTTCTATCGCAAAAAAGCAAGCTTCGCGGCCGCCGATGACGGCGGGGCGGATCAGTAGATCCGCGCTTTCTCCAAAGTCCTTTTTCAGTTTCTCTATCGATTTGTTCATTGCGGGTAGTATGAAGAAACCGTGGGAAATTATCAGACGGCTTTGTATAATTCGTTTTGCCACAATGCATAAATGCATAAAAGCGTCGAAACCGCCGCAAAAACAGGCAACAATTCCCATTTCTCCGTGAGGATTACGCCTTGACAAGCGCGCGCACGTATGTTATTATAGTTGTACGAAAATCTTTTTTCGGGAGGTATTTTATGAAAAAAAAGATAGGCATTATCATTGCTATCCTGCTTTGTGTTGTGCTGATCTTCACCTTCGTTGCGTGTAAGAAAAAGAAGACCACAACGACGGAAGATGAGGCAACCATCGTCGTAACGGCTGAAGAGCAGGCAGCGATGGAGGCAAGGATCGACAGTTATTTGGAGACTTGGCTCTTGGCAAACGCGCAGGAAGAAGACGCGGTCACCAACCAAAAAGGTTTGTTGAACAAAGCGCTTCAAACGCAACTTGCTACGTTCAGCTACACCAAGAGTGACAAAACTCCCGCCGCTCCGACCTTTAACATCACTTACAAAAACGGCGTTTACACGATCGAGGTGGTTTGGTCCAAGGATGTCAAAAAGACCTACACCAAACAGGCAAAGACCGTTGAGTACGTTAACTGGGCGGGCAAATACAGCAAGCCGGAGGACGATTGGCTGAGCAGCAAAAAGGCTTCCACCATCGTTGACACCCTTGTTGCCGCGGGCGTGAACACGATCAATTACGTCACCGGTAACGCCGTGACCGGCAAGTTCGGCGCGGACGGCGTGATCGGCATCAACGTTGCCGGCAAGGACTACGGTCTGCGCATCAAGGGCAACGTGGACGGCACCACCAAAGAGAACAACGAGATCGGTCTTGTGATCGTTGACGGTGATCTCAACGAGCTCGGCGGCTTGTATTACAAGGCGGCAGCCACCGCAAAGGACAGCAAGCTCTACTTGCAATATTCCTCCACCGGTGACGACGGCAAGTTGATCCGTGAAAACGGCAAGATCGTTTACAACTACAAGTACATCGATTACGCCGACATCTACGGTTTGATCTCCGGCTTCTTGCCCGAAGAGTTTAAGCCGGCAAACGACGGCGCTTTGGTCTTTAAGGATGAGGACAACGAGCCCATCATCATCGATGGTTTGGGCAGCTTGCTCAGCGCGCTCAACGCGGGCGGCGCAGCCAGCGGCGTCAAGGCGGGCATCAACATGCTCTCCAACGCTTACGAGCATGACGGCAGATATTATTTGGATGTCAACCTCGGCTACGTGCTCTCTCAGGTCAGTGACCTTATGAGCACGCTCACCCTTGACCTTGAATTCCTTAAGGACCTCAATATCGATCTTGCAAACCTCAGCGGCTTGCTCGGTCACATCACCCTCAGCGGCAAGGTGGAAGAGGTCGAAGTCGGCGACGAGATCGTTGAGCGTTTGACGGATTTCGAGCTCGCGGTCAACATTCCGAAGTGCACCTTCTACCTCAACGGTGAGAGAAGCACCGAGACCCAAAAGAACGACAAGGAACTCAAGTTTGACGTGCCGGCGATCAGCTTTGCCATCTATCTTGAGAACTTCACTTTCTTGACCGACAAGAAGGTTGAGAACGTTGTTCCCACCGAGGCTGCGACCAAAGCCGTCTACTTCAGCCCGACCAACGTTGACCTCAGCGGCGACTTGTACATCAATCACTACGAGCTTGATGAGAACGGCGCGCGCACCAAGGTTTTGGATTCCACGTTCCACTATGACTTCATGACGGATATCAACCCGCTTGAGATCATCGAGAACGGCAGGAACAGCACCGCAAAAGCGGCTCTTGTGATCAAGCAATCCAAGGGCAACACCTATGATCCGGAAACCGCAACCAACTTCCTTACCTTGACCTACGAGCAGGCTGACAGGATCCTCTGCGCAAGCGGCACGGCGTTCAAGCTTGAGGATGGCGGCAACACCCTCTACACCTTCAGCATGAAGGACAAGAGCTTTAAGACCGACATCAAGAACGAGATCATGTTGTGGCTCGGTCTCGACACCGCAAACAAAAACTGGCACGGCGTCAGTTCCAAGTTTGAGCTCCTCGATTACGTGCTTACCAGCAACAAGACTTTTGAGGCAAACAAGACCTACTACATCAAGAACGACAAGGGCGAGTACGTTGAGGCCGACGTTGAGGTCGGCGCAGACGTGCCCGAAAACACCTATTACGTCGTCCCCGATACGTACGAGAGCGCAAAGGTCGTCTTTGGCAATGCGCTGGTCAAGTCTATCCTCTCCATCATCCTTGGAAGCGGCGAGAATACGCAGCAAGGCAACAATGATAATGGCGGCTCCACTGCGGAAGCAAGCTTTGAGATCGCCAGAGTCGGTGACTACTTCAGCGCCTTTAAGGATCTTTACAACGAGTTCCTTGACGCCAAGAAGATCGAGTACAACCTCGACGGTAAGTTCGGCTTTAAGGCGGAGGTCTCCGCAGAGATGATCAACGATGTGATCGACGCCATCAACGAGACCTTTGACGCAGAGCTTGACCCGATCGTTGATCCCAAGAACGTCAACGTTTACTATAACTGGGGCACCGATTACAAAGATAAGTTGTACGTGATGGTCGAGTACGGTGACAACACCTACGAGCTCACGATCGACGACAGCACGCCGAAGACCTTTATCATCGACTTCAAGATGACCAAGACCTCCGGTCGCGTGTACTCCTTCAACTTCACTGCCGTGAAGGGCGTTGAGACTGAGAGCGCAACCAAGTGGACCGCAACCGTCGTCTTTGACATCAAAGCGGTCAAGGATAACGTCGATGTCATTGAGAACCACACGCAGGTCACCCTCTCCGACTTCCATGGCAAGTGGGGTCAGGACAACAGCGAGGCGATCAAGGCGCTTCTCCCGAGCGAGGCGGCAAAGGCTGCGGCATCTCCGATCTTCCCGGCTGAGGATATCCCCAGCGTGGGCACGCAGATCGCCAAGGGTCTCCTTTCCATCTTGAACAACGAGAAGGTCACAAGCGCGATCTTGACGATCTTGGCAGGCTTCATGGCTTAATTTCCCAAAAGGACTTAAGTAACCAAAAAGGCAAGCAGAAATGCTTGCCTTTTCTTTTGGCGCGATATACTCCAGCGGGGGGCGCGATAGGTGCCGTCGAGGATTACGTTTCCGTAGGAAAGGATCGGTTGGCTTCCGTCAAAAAGTAGCCGTCCCCCTCTTCGCCCACGGGGAAATAGGACCACAGCAAGTCGTCGTCGGGCGGGAAGTCCCTTGCGCCCGGCACGCCGTACAGCACGTGTTCCTCTCCGTCTTCCTCTTTGATCCCCACAAGGTAAGGGGCTTCCTCCTCCGGGACAAGCGCCCATTTGGAGCCCGGCATCAAGCTCTCAAACAGCGGGAAGGGGGTGCCGGTTTCAATCAACCTTCGCGCCCGTTCAAGCAAAGACTCTTCCCTTTTTTGTTCAAAAGATGCGGTAGAGTTTGTTAGCTCTTCCTCCTGCGGCGTATCACTTGCAAGGGTCGGCTCGGAGGGCTGCTTTTCGGGGAACGATTCGGTTGACCCCTCTGCTGCTTCCAAGGGGGCGGTAGGGACTTTTTTCGGCAAGTTCTCCTTTCGTAGGTCGTTTAAAAGATGCCACTTTGCCATCTGCTTTTCCTGTTCCGGAAGGGTGCTTGCAAACAGAAGCGTTTCCCCCATCGTGGCGACGAGGGAAAAGTCACCCCCTCCTTTCGGGAGGGGCACGGCGCCTCCTTCCGCCCGGGAAATCATCCCATCGGCAAGGAGTGCTTTTGCCGTTACGCCTTTCGGCAACAGGAGGACGGGCGGGTCGCCGCGCATCGTCGCGGCGTATACGATCCCGTCCTCGTCCGATTTCAACAAAATTTTACGATAAGTCATAGAAACCTCTCCTCTCTGTCCATACTCTCAAAAGAGGGGCGCTCCAAAAGCGCGGACGGATAATTTGTTTGGTAAAATAATTGCAATATTTGATTTTATATACTATAATTATTTATCAGAGGGAAGATATATTCCTCTTTATAGACAGAATCGGGAGATTGTATGATGCGTAAGAAAGTTATAATATCGATCATTGCTCTGGCGCTTCTCGTTTGCTTGCTGGTGACGGCGGTTGCTTGCGAAAGCTACAAAGCGTCCGCTCTTTCCAAAGTCGGCGACAAAAACGCCGTGGTGGAGAGCAACGGCGGTCTTGTTGTCAAACAGGGCGGCTACCTTTACTTTATCAACGGTTACACCGACTACTTGACCGAAAAGGGCAAGCAGAACTGGTTTGGCAAAGTCACCAAGGGTGCCATCGTCCGCGTGACCTACAACGAGGACGGCACGATCGGCGACGACTTCACCGTAGTGGTCCCCAAGAGCATTATGGCAAGCTCCGAGAACGTGGGCTTCTCCATCTTTGGCGAATGGATCTATTACGTCAGCCCCAGCGCGGAAGAAGACCGCTCCGGCGCGGTGCAAACCGACACGTTGCAGTTTATGCGCACCAAGATCGACGGCACGGGCACGCAGGTCATTTTGAACTGGGACAACACCTCGGTCAAATACAAGTACACCGCAAACGCCTTGGTCTTTTACGACAGCGCAAACAGCAAGCTGTACAGCAAGGATCTCTCCGTCAAGAAGTTTAAGAAAAACAAGCCCGGCGACCTCATCGACGAGGACGTTGCCTCGGTGCACTTCATCAAGAACGAAACGTACGATCCCAAGGCGGAGTCCTCCGTTGCGGATTACGTTCTCTACACCAAAAATTCCAAGGATTCTTACGAGAGCACCAACACGCTTTACATTTCCGATGCGCGCGGCTCCAAGGACAGCAAGAAGACCTTGATCGGTGCGGATAGCTATGCGGACGCTAAGTACAACGTCAGCGTGGTTGCCTCTTCCGTCACAAACGGCAAGCTTGCCATTTACTACACCAAGACGTCCTATATCGGCACGTCCACTTCGGGCACGGTGCAAGGCACCTATGCGTACGAGTTCCAAGACAAGACTTTTGCCTTTAGCGCAGCCAAGGAAGTTTGCCTCTCCCCCAAGGAGCTTTCCTCTCTGTTCCCGCTGAGCTACAGCGAGGGCGTTGTCAAAACGGGCTCCAACGCCGCCATCTACTACACCGACGGCAGGGAGGTCACCAGCTTTGGCGAGCTGAGCCTTGACACGTTGCTTTGCGTTAAGAACGGCAACTTCTATTACCTCAACAGCGACGGCAAGTTGCTCTACTATCCTCTCACAAAGGATGGCAACGCGCATTACGCCTACACCACCGACGAGAAGTTTATGACTTCCTTCACCGGCGCCGAGTTCTTTGACGGCTATTTCTACTTCATTCAGGACGACGATTACGACTATATGTCGCGCATCAAGCTCTCCGAGATCGACATCTATTCCGGCAAGGATGCCACCGTCACCCGCGTGGCGATCGTGACCGCTGCTGACGAGACCAAGATGGAAGAGGCGGAGAAGAAGGACGACAGCTCTGACAAATAAGCGTTAAACAAAACAAAAAAAGCGTGACTTCGGTCACGCTTTTTTTATGCATTTTAAATCAATTACTCCTCGTCCTCGTCTTCGTCGTCCTCTTCGTAGTCGTCTTCGTCCACGTCGTTGTCAAAGCCGAAGATCGCGTCTTCGTCGGGGAAGTCTTCATCGGGGGTCTCTTCTTCCTCCTCTTCCTCTTCGTCGCCGAAATCCTCTCCGTCGGGGAGTTCGTCCATCGTTTCTTCCTCGTCGGCGGGTTCTTCTTCGCTCTCGGAGTTTTCCTCGCCGTCCCAGTTCTCCTCGTCGTCGTCAAGTTTGTCCTCAAGGTCTTGACGGCAGTTCTCGCAATAATCCGCGTCGTCGGGGATCAAAGCGCCGCAACGGGGGCAGGTTTTTGTGTAAAGATCCTCCTCGTCCTCTTCTTCAAAGCGGACGCCGCGCAACTCTTCTTTGCAGACGGCGCAGTATTCCTCGTCCTCCAAAATGTAGTTAAGAAGACAACGGGGACACAATTTGTATTGGGGCATAAGACACCTCCTTTTGGGGCGTTGTTCTTTGTTTCATTATTATATGGATAATTTATATAATTGTAAACAGTTTTTTGCCAAATATATAATATTTTTTTTCACATAATGAGAGGAATGCGGCAAAGCGCGCGGAGCAAAAGGAATCGAGACGCAAAAAATTTCGGAAATTTCCGAAAAAATTAAATGAAATGAGGGTTTTCTGCTCTTTTACACATACTGCAACTATGTATTACAATTATCACGCCGTTGCCAAAAGATTGATCAGAGAAGGTCGTCTCGTCGCCTTTGAAAAGGTGGTTTTGGGAAAACAAAAAACTCCGACCTTTCTTTTGATCTTTGACGGGCATAAGCCGATGCCCATCAAGGAAGAAAGAGTGCCGGAGTACGTGGAAGAGATCAAAAACAGCCCGTCGTCACATCTTGTTGGGGGCGGCGATGCCCAACAGGGATAAGGCGTTTTTAAGCACTTGTTTGACGGCAAAGGTCAAAAGCAGGCGCGCCTCTTTTACCCCTTGCTCCGCATTCAAAATGCGGTTGTCGATGTAGTATTTGTTAAACATCTCCGCAACGTCCACGGCAAGACGCGTGACGATGCTGGGCTCCCTTTTATCCGCCGCCGCCTTGATGGCGTCGCCAAAGGAGGCGATGGCGCTTACCAGTTCGTGTGCGTTTTCCAGCGCGGAGAAATCCGCCTTTGCGCCGTCAAACTCGCCCGCCTTTTCCAAAAGGCTGTTTGCGCGTGCGTGCGTGTATTGCACGTAGGGGCAGGTCTCACCGTCAAAGTTCAGCACCTTATCGTAGCTGAAGGTGATGTCCTTGATGCGGTTGTTTTGCAGCGCGCCGAAGATCACCGCGCCGACGCCCACCTGTTCGGCGATCTCGTCTTTGTTTTCAAGGTCGGGGCTCTTTTGGTAAATGATCTCCTTTGCCTTTTGCACGGCGGAGTTCAAAACGTCCTCCAGATACACCACCTTTCCTTGGCGGCTGCTCATCGTGCCGTCCGCAAGCGACACCATGCCGAATGCGATGTGTTCCAGATCCTTCGCCCAAGGCTCTCCAAGAAGCTCGATGACCTTAAACACCTGACGGAAATGCAGGTTTTGCTGATACGCTACGACGTACAGGCATTTGTCAAAGTCGTAGGTATTTTTGCGGTAATACGCCGCAGCAAGATCGCGCGTGGCGTACAGCGTGGCGCCGTCGGAGCGGACAAGCAGGCAGGGCGGCATATCGTCGCCGACGTTGACCACTTTCGCGCCCTCCGAATCCACCAAAAGACCACGCTCTTTCAAAAGATCCAAGACGGGTTGCATCTTGTCGTTGTAGAAACTCTCGCCGTTGTAGCTTTCAAACGTGATGCCCAAACGGTCGTAAACGCGGTTGGCTTCCTTGAGGGAAACCTCCTTAAACCGTTCAAACAGGGCAAGCGACTCGGGGTCGCCGTCCTCGATGCGCTTAAAATACTCCCTGCCAAGGTCGTTTAAACTCTCGTCCTTTTCCGCCTCTTGGTGGAACTTGACGTAAAGCTTGTGCAGCGCCTTGACGCCTCCCTTTTCCACGTCCGCGTTGTCGCCCCACTTTTTGTAGGCGACGATCATCTTGCCAAACTGGGTGCCCCAATCGCCAAGGTGATTGATTCCGACGACGTTGTAGCCGAGCTTTTTGAAAATGCGGGACAGCGCGCCGCCGATCACGGTGGAGGAAAGGTGTCCGATATGAAAGGGCTTTGCGATGTTGACGGAGGAGTAATCGATGCAGATGGTCTTGCCTTTGCCAATTTCCGATGCGCCGTAGTCGTCCCCTTGTTTGAGGACGGTCAAAAGGGTCTGTTTCGCCATATCCTCGCGCGAGAATTTGAAGTTTAAGTACCCGTTGAGTGCGGTGCAGGAGAGCAGAAAGGGCGGAAGGTCCTTTGAGATCTCTTCGGCAAGGGCATTTGCGATGTCCACGGGGGATCTCCTAAGCGCTTTGGCAAAGCGGAAACAGGGGAGCGCAACGTCGGCGTAGCCAAGGTCCTTGGGCTGCGTCAACAGGGAAAGGATCTCCTCCTCGGAGATGCCGTCGATGTGAATCAAAGATGCGATCAAGCGGTTGTCGTTCATAATTATACGTTAAAGCGGAAGAGGACGACGTCTCCGTCCTTCATCACGTAATCCTTGCCTTCGCTGCGTACCTTGCCGTGTTCCTTGGCGACGGTCAGCGAGCCGCATTCCATCAGGTCTTCGTACGAGATCACTTCCGCACGGATGAATCCCTTTTCAAAATCCGTGTGGATCTTGCCGGCGGCTTGCGGCGCTTTGGTGCCCTTTTTGATGGTCCAGGCGCGGGTCTCCTTTTCCCCTGCGGTCAGGTAGGAGATCAAGCCGAGCAGCTCGTACCCTGCGGTGATCAACAGGGAAAGTCCGCTTTCTTTGATGCCAAGCTCTTCACGGAAAAGCTCGCGGTCTTCCTTGTCCAAAGCGGAAAGCTCCGCTTCCACCTTTGCGGAGAGAACGATGACTTTTGCGTTCTCCTTTTCGGCGATCTCTTTGACTTCGGCAACAAACTTGTTGTCGGGTTTGCCGATGTCTCCCTCCGCGATGTTTGCGACGTAAATGACCTTTTTGGTGGTCAGGAGGAACAATGAATCGTAATACTCCCTTTCCTCGTCGGTGGCGTCGATGCTGCGGCCCGACTTTCCTTCCGAAAGGTGGTTGTACATCTTTTCAAGCATCTCGATCTCCGGCAGATACTTTTTGTCGCCGCTCTTTGCGGAAGTGCGCACTTTGGCAAGGCGCTTTTCCACGCTTTCCAGATCGGCAAGAACCAGTTCCGTGTCGATGATCTCAATGTCGTCCTTGGGGGAGATGCGCCCCTCAACGTGCGTGATGTTGGGGTCTTCGTAGCACCTGACGACGTGCGTGATCGCGTCCACCTCACGAATGTGCGAAAGGAACTTGTTGCCCAGCCCCTCGCCTTTGGACGCGCCTTTGACCAGCCCGGCGATGTCCACGAACTCCAGGACGGCGGGCGTCACTTTTTGCGAGTTGTAAAGGGCGGCAAGATCGTCCACGCGCTTGTCGGGAACGGGAACGATGCCGACGTTGGGCTCGATCGTGCAGAAAGGATAGTTTTGACACTCCGCTCCTGCGGAAGTGATCGCGTTGAAAAGGGTGGATTTGCCCACGTTGGGGAGACCTACGATACCGAGTTTCATTTTTCAGTCCTTTGGCATAACTGCCGTTGAATTTCAATAAAATATAAGGCTATTATACAATCTTCGCGCGCGGAAATCAACCGGATTACGATAAAAGGCGAAGAAAGGGGGCTTAAATGAAGTATTGGAAAGCGCTGCTCGTCGGCGTTACGCAGGGGGTCACCGAGTTTTTGCCTGTGTCCAGCAGCGGGCATTTGGCGCTTTTGGCAAAGCTTTCCGTCGCGCCCGCCTCGGTGTTTTACAACCTGGCGCTGCACGTCGCCACCCTTTGCGCTTTGCTTGTCGTGATGCGGCGGGAGGTTTGGGATCTTTTGGCTCACCCCATTAAGGGGGATGGCAAATACATCCTTGCGGCGTCGCTGCCGACCGTCGTCGTCGCCTTTGTTTTCAAGAAGCTTTTTCCGGAGCTTTTGATGGGACGGCTGCTTGGCTTCGGATTTCTTTTGACGTCCGCGCTTTTGTTCGCTTCCGAAAGGCTTTGTAGGGAGCGCGTAGGGACAACCGTAAGCCTAAGGATCGCCTTGTTTACGGGTTTCGTGCAGGGGATCGCCGTGCTTCCCGGCGTGTCGCGCAGCGGCTCCACGATCTGGGCGGCGCGATGTTTCGGCGTGTCCACGGAGCGCGCGGCGCGCTTTTCCTTTTTGCTTTCCATCCCCGTCATCATAGGCGGGTTCTTGCTGGAGGGCATAGAGAGCGGGTTCTCCGCGGCGGGTGCGGAAACGGGCGAGATCATCGTGGCGGCGCTTGCGGCGTTTGTAAGCGGCGTTTTTGCCGTTAAATTTATGCTCGGAAAAACAAAAAAAGGGCTGATGCCCTTTGTGCCGTACACCTTTCTTCTCGGCGTGCTCAGTTATTTTGTGTGAGGGTCTTCAAGAGTTTGAAGAAACGCGCGGGGATCTCGTCCCCTTCAAGCCCGTTGGTCACCGTGACGTTGCAAATGTCGTTGTAGGTTGAGATCGCAAGGTTGATCGGGGCGTTTTTGCCGACGTTTAAAAAGAATCTTACGTTTTTCACCACGCTCGTTGCGATTTCGGGCAGACAAAAGGCGCCGACGTTGGACAAAATGGCGGTTTGGCGCACTTTGTTCATCAGGGCTTTTGCCAGTTTGAAACAGGGTTGCTTGACAAAAAGCGGCAGGTATTTTAAAACGGGCAGCGTAAAACAACGCACCACGTCGTCCAGGTGCTCTTGCATGTTTTCCTTTGTGATCTTAGCGGCAAATTGCCCCTTTACTACGCCGAGGACGTGCGAAAAACTCAGGTCGCTTTCTCCTTTTTTCAAATAGATCCTTTCAAAACACACAAAGTTTTGCATGGTGTCTGTGGGGAAGAAACGGCGTAGGTCAACGGGGATAAACAAACAAAGCGGTTTTTTCAGAGGCAACGGCTCCTTTTCCAAAGCGGCAAGGACATAGCATGCGGCAACGAATTCGGTGACGGTGACGTCAAACCTTTTTGCCGCCGCTTTGAGTTCATGCAAGGGGATCTCTTGGCAAAGCAACTCGGGATAGGGGCGGTATTTTCCTTGTTTTCCAAGTGCGTAAACGCTTTCGCCGTTGTATCTTTTTAAGGAGACGTCGCGGAGCTTTTTCTTTTTTCCGTAGCGCAAAAACGCGTCTTCCCAAACCAAATTTCGCTCGGGTAGAAGGCTTGTTTGCATTCCCTTTTTGATCTCGGCGTAGCGGGTCAGCAGATCCGTCATAAACAAGGCGCCGACGTTGCCGTCCGTGACGGCGTGAAACACCTCCAAAACGATCTCTCGCCCCTTATAAGCCAGTCGGAAAGGATAGCGGTTGGTATCCGCTTTTTTAAAAGGGAGCAGCGGCGGCAGCTCATTCTCCTTTACAAGGAGAGGCGCGTCGTTCTCTTTAAACACATGCCAAAAGAAAGAGGGCGCGACCCGCGTTTTAAAAACGGGATAGCGCGCCAGCGTTTCAACCAAACTTTGTTTTAAAATGTCGGGATCGACCGTATCGGCAAGCTCTGCCGAAAAGTGAAAGTTGCTTTGCGTCTTTCTCGTCCGCATCATCGGGTATGCAAGAGCGGACAGATCAAGGGGGTAACTTTTCATTCCAAGGATCAAATCAAGCGACGGGGAGCGTGACGTTCATCAGCTTCAACAGCGGGTTGTTTGCCATCAAGGGCTTTGCGATCACGCCGTTGATCAAAAATGCGTCCGCCGAGTTTGCCCAGTTGGTGCCGTCGTCATAGTGCGCGATCAGGGCGCCGACGCCCCACAGGATCACAAGCAGCAACACAAGGTTGATCACCAAGCCGATCGCGCGGTCCACCTTGCTGGGGCCGGGGTGCTTATCCAAATAGACAAACAGCTTTTTGCGGTAAATGTTGCGGACGATCGCCAGTCCGATCACAAGGATCAGCCAAAGGACGGTTTCGTAAATATACTCCGTGATCTTATACGCAAAGGTCGTGCGAAGCGTCTCGCCGGGATAGGCTGCGCTTTCAACGAAAGATGCGACAAAGCTGCCCACGTAAGGGACTTTTTCGGTGACGGCGTCTTTGAGTTTGACCTCGCCGACGTACAGCTCGCCATCCGCCTTTCGGGTGACTTCGGTATCAAGGAAAACGCCAATATCTCCATCCGAAGGGAGGGCGCCGCCAAGCGGATCCATCAAAACCGTTGCCGCACCAGTGTAGGAAACGGCGCCGTCCTTTTCGCTACGCAAAAACAGCGGGCAGACGGCTGCTGAGATAAAGGCGGATCCGATCATAATGATCAAAAGCATAAACAGCCCGAAGAACATCTTCGCGCCGCCTTTGATGAGGCCTATGAGCGCAAACAAGACCGCTGCGCCGATAATCACAAAATCCATAATTCCCATGCTGTCATTATATACTATTCCGCGCGCCGAATGCAACATTATAAAGGGAAAATGCTTTTTCCGTCGAATATTGCCGCCGCTGAGTTTTTTCAAAAAAGCCGTCAATAATAGGCGTATGAAAAACAGTGAAACCATCGTCGTATGTATCGGAAGCGACAAAGTGTCCGGCGATATGCTGGGTCCCTTGGTCGGCAGCGCTCTTAGGGAGAAATATCGTTTGCCCTGTCCCGTGTACGGCGCGGTGGGCGAAAGCGTCAACGGGCTCAACTTGGACGAGTATCTCTCAATGATCGGGAGGCGGCACGGAAAAAGCCGCGTGATCGCCGTGGACGCCGCGCTCGGAAAGAGTGAGGACGTGGGGTGCATCCGCTTAAAAAAAGGTGGCATAAAAGCGGGCGGCGCGATGGAGCGCGAGGGCGCGAAGATCGGCGACATCGGCATTGTGGGCGTGGTTGCGCGGGAAAGTGAGCCCAAGGACGTCTACGCCGCCCTGCTTGCCGTTCCGCTCTCCTTTGTGGAAGAGCTTGCCCATCGCATTGCAAAGATGATCTCCGAGGTGCTTTCGCCCTGCGTTTGACGGGGCGCGGCGGTTTCCCCCCATAGGATAAGTTTAACAAATCTTTTGTTGATTATATATTTCGCCCTATGCTATAATATACTAACGAAAAAGAACAGCGGGCTTTTTGCGCCCGAGCGGAGGACTTAAAATGTTCAAGAGCAAGGCTTCAAGGACCATCGGCATCATCGTGGCGATCTTGGTTTGCATCATCGTTGCGGTCGTGCTTGTCGAGGTGTTTATGCAGCACCCCGAGGAGCTTTCCTACGACGAGTTTTTCGTTAAACTCAAGGAAGGGAAGATCAAAAGCGTTTATTTGGAGGGCAATTACAAGATGAACGTGCTGTACGTCGGCACTTCGTCCAAGTCCATCTCCAACAATCCCGACGCATACGTTTACGTGCCCAATCGTTCCGATCCGATCGAAAAGATCTACGAGGATGCTCCGGCAAACGCTTTTCCGGCAATCGTTCTTAACGATCCTTCCAAAAACAGCATTTGGGCGTCCCTT
>DFFS01000091.1 GCA_002371075.1 Christensenella sp. UBA3770 | reverse complement strand
GAGTGGCGTCCAGAAGAAACGCCGACCAAATGATCAAAGACGGCAGGGTTTCCGTCAACGGCAAGAAGACGACGGAATGCGGCGTTGACATCAACGTTGAAAACGACGTTGTCTACGTGGACGGCGTACGCATCACTCCCATTCGCAGATATACGTACATCATGTTTAACAAACCAAAGGGCTGCATCACAACGGCGCAAGATGAGTTCGGGCGCAAGACGGTGTATGATTACCTTGAGCAGTTTTCCGGCAAAGGGCTCTTCCCCGTCGGCAGGTTGGATTATGACAGCGAAGGGCTCCTCATTTTGACCAACGACGGTGCACTTGCGCAGGTCCTTACGCATCCCAGTTATGAAGTTCCCAAAACCTATCTTGTCAAAATAGAAGGGGATATCTCCGACGACGATCTCAAAAAGATCCGCAACGGCGTGAAGTTCGACGGTGTTCGTTACGCTCCCGCAAAGGTCTATTTGAAAGAGAAAAACGAGAAATTTACCAAGCTTGACATCACCGTTACCGAAGGTAAAAACCGTGAAGTCAGAAAGATTTTCGAAGCGGTTGGCAAAAACGTGGTGTTCCTGTGCAGGAAAAAGATAGGCGATCTGTCCCTTGGCGGCTTATCTCGTGGGACGGCGCGTTATTTGACGGACAAAGAAGTTGCTTACTTGAAATCTTTTCAAAAATAGAGGTCATTCATGAGAATTCTGATCGTAAACGACGACGGCATACAAGCAAAAGGGATACATAAACTCGCGGAGGTCCTTTGCAAGGATCACACCGTGACCGTCGTTGCGCCGCATACCCAAAAATCCGGCTTCAGTCATTCTCTTTCCTTTCATAAAACCATCACGTACGCACCGTTTAACCTCGGCTTACCAATCAAGTCTTATTCTTTGACCGGTACGCCTTGCGATTGCGTAAAATTCGCCATCGACGTTTTGATGAAAGACGAATTGCCCGATCTGATCCTGTGCGGCATCAACGACGACTACAATTTGGGTACCGACGTCGTGTATTCCGCAACGGTCAACGCTGCGCTGGAAGGGGCGCTTTTGGGCTTCCCGTCCATCGCCGTGTCCATTGGCAGGGAAAACGCCGTTGATTTCTCTTATCCGGCAGATTTCGTTAAGAATAACCTGAATACCCTCCTTTCCTTAAAACGCAACGACACCGTCTGTTACAGCATCAATTTCCCCTCCTATAAAAAAGAGGATATCGCGGGCGTTCGGTTTGCCTCTCTTGGACTCAGAAAGTTCAGCGACCGATATGAACTGCAGGAAAACAGCGACGGCAGCGGCTATCTTTTGCTTGGGGAACCGATCCCCCTTGATAATTCGGCGGATTCCGACGTGGAGCTGATCAAACAAGGGTATATCACGATCACGCCTGTTGCGATCCAGAACACCGCAAAAGAGTTTTTTAACAAGGACGCGGAGGCGGATTTATGCGTATAGCGGTGATCGGCGGTGGCGCTGCCGGAATGGCTGCCGCATATGCCGCGGCATCTTATGGCGCGGAGACGGTGATCTTCGAGCGCAATGAAAAACTCGGAAAGAAACTTTTCATTTCAGGAAAAGGCCGCTGCAATCTGACAAACGATTCCGATCCAAAACAACACATGGAAAACGTCGTAAGTAATCCGCGCTTTTTGTTTTCCGCTTATCACGCGCTTTCGCCCAATGACCTTATGGCTCTTTTGGAGGGGAAGGGCGTTCTGTTAAAAACCGAACGCGGCGGTAGAGTTTTTCCCGTTTCGGACAAGTCATCCGACGTGATCCGTGCTTGGGTGGAGCTTCTTTCGGAAGCCCACGTGAAGGTCCGTTTAAACGAGCGTGTTTTGTCTTTGACAAAAAAAGGGGAAGAGTTTTGTGTTGAAACCTCCGTTGGGGCATCCTTTTTTGACAAAGTGATCGTTTGCACGGGTGGTATGACCTATCAGGCAACCGGGAGCAGCGGCGACGGATATCGCTTTGCTCAAAAACTCGGCCATACGGTGACGGAGCTTGTTCCCTCGCTTGTGGGAATTAAGGCAGATCTTCCCGCAAGTTTGGCGGGGCTGAGCTTAAAAAACGTTGAGATCACCGTTCATTACAAGAATAAAGCGTTGTTTTCCGAATTCGGTGAGATGCTTTTTACGCACACCGGTATTTCTGGCCCCATCATCCTCAGCGCTTCCGGCAGGATCAACAGGCTGGAAATGAAAGCTATATCTATTTCAATAGATTTAAAACCCGCGCTTTCCTTTGAAACGTTGGACGCAAGGTTGGTGCGTGAGCTTGGCGCAGCGCCGAATAAGGAGATCAAGTCGATTATGCCTTCGCTGATGCCGAAATCCATCATTCCGCTTGTCTTGTCACAAGCCGACCTGAAGCCTGATGCGCCGTGCCATTCCCTCACAAAGGAGCAAAGGCGCGCGCTATGCCGCGTGATCAAGAGTATCCTTATCGCCCCGACCGGCTTTGAAGAGTTTAACGGAGCGATCGTGACTGCGGGCGGGGTAAACGTCAGCGAAGTAAACGCAAAAGACATGCAAAGTAAGATTGTCCCAGGGCTGTACTTTGCGGGCGAAGTGCTTGACGTTGACGCATTGACGGGCGGATACAACCTGCAAATAGCCTTTTCAACAGGGTATCTTGCGGGGAAGAGCGCGGCAGGGGCTTGATTAAAGGGGTTTTGTCGTGATAATATTTACACATAGGAGGAAAGTATGAACATCGCTATTGACGGACCTTCCGGAGCAGGGAAAAGCACCATCGCAAAAGAACTTGCAAAAAGGTTAAACATCACCTATTTGGACACGGGCGCAATGTATCGTACCGTTGCCTTAAAGAGCATTTGGCTTGGCGTGGACGTAAACGACGAAGCCAAAGTGTGCGAGTTTTTGCCCACGGTGGATCTTGATATCAAATACATCGACGGCGTGCAGCACGTATATCTGGATGGCAAAGACGTATCCAAAGAGATCCGCGAGCATAGAATGAGCAAGGCGGCGTCGGATATTTCACGGATCCCCGCAGTCAGACTTAAACTGGTTGAAATGCAACGCGAGCTTGCCGCAAAGTACGATTGCGTACTTGACGGCAGGGACATCACCTCCTACGTTTTGCCGAACGCGGAATATAAATTCTTCATTACCGCAAGCCCCGAAGTCAGAGCAAAAAGACGTTTTGACGAGCTTGCCGCCAAAGGCGAAACCATTGATTTTTCCGTTCTTTTGGAGGATATTAAAAAGCGTGACTATAACGACAGCCATCGTGACTTTGCGCCCCTTACCCAAACGGAGGACAGCGTTTATGTCGACACAAGCGATATGACGATCGACGAGGTTATTAACAAGGTTTTAAGTTATATCAAGGGGTAAAAATGTATCGTTTTTTACGGTTTTTGGCAAAGCCTTTTATCTCGCTCATTTATCCGACGACGGTGATCAACAAAGAAAAGTATTCGGATCAAAGTGCGATCGTTTGCTGCAATCATTACGCCTCTTCCGACGTATTGGTGGTTGCCGCAAAACTTCTTGATAAGGAGTTAAACGTGCTTGCCAAAGCAGAACTTTTCAAAGGCAGGTTTTCCTCTTGGTTTTTGAAAAAGATCGGGGCGATCAAAGTCAATCGCGGCACTCCCGAAGTGTCCGTTCATAAAGACATCTTAAAGCGTCTAAAAAACGGCAGTCAGATCCTGATTTTCCCCGAGGGGACGCGAAACATGGAAGGCACGCACGAAATGGCGGAGTTCAAAGCGGGCGCTGCCGTCTATGCGCTCAAGGCAAAAGTCCCCATCATTCCGTTAATGTTCCATCATCAAAGCAAAAAATTTCAAAGGAATTATTTGATTGTCGGCGACCCGATCGATCTTTCGGCTTTTTACGGCAAAAACATGCACGACGTAAAGGACGATCTTTCGGAATACTTACGGCAAAAGATGGAAGAACTGCATTTGGAGCTCGACCGCAAAGTATTGGAGCTCACCAAAGGTAAAAAGTAATGAGGCAGGTTGTCGTAGCACGTAACGCAGGGCTGTGCAAAGGGGTGGAACGCGCCCTCTCTCTTGCGTTTGAAGCAAAGGATAAGCCCGTCTATTTGCTTGGCAACATCGTTCATAACGAGAGGATCATCGCCGACCTTGAAAATGCCGGGTGCCAAGTAATCTCGGAAGAGGAGATCCCAT
Source organism: Christensenella sp. UBA3770 (assembly GCA_002371075.1). Classification (GTDB taxonomy): domain Bacteria; phylum Bacillota; class Clostridia; order Christensenellales; family CAG-1252; genus CAG-1252. The sequence continues at coordinate 5,423 of DFFS01000091.1, read as the reverse complement.
CCGTAACAAGCGGGACCATTGTCATCCGCGCCCACGGCGTCTCTCCCGTCGTTTATGAAAAGATCAAAAAGCAAAACGTTACCGTGATCGACGCAACGTGTCAATTTGTGAAAAAGATTCACGACATCGTTTCGGAATACGACAAAAAGGGCTATCGCGTGATCATCATAGGCGACCCCAACCATCCCGAAGTGATCGGGACGAAAGGATACGCCGAAAACTGCGTTGTTTTGGATAGCGTGGAAAAGGCAAATTCCATCGATTTTGACGACAATTTCAATTATTTGGCGGTTTGTCAAAGCACTTTTTCGGAAAATAGCGCTAATATAATATTAAATCATTTAAAAAAGAGACTAAAATCACTTGCTATAAAGCAAACAATTTGTTATACTACCAAAGAACGACAAGTTGAGGCAAAGTCTATCTCTTGCACGTGCGACGCCGTTTTGGTGATTGGGAGCCGTTCCAGTTCAAATACCGCAAAACTTGTGGATATTTGCAAAGAAAACTGTGACAAGGTGTACTTGATCCAAACGCCGGAGGACGCAAAAGAAATCGATTTTTCCAAAATACAAAAGATTGGCGTTACAGCAGGAGCATCAACCCCTAAGGAGTTGATCATGGAGGTATTATCAGGAATGAGCAACGAAAACGAAGTGACTCTCCAGAATACGGAGAATGAAATGACGGAAGCAACGGCTCCCGTCGCAGCGGCAGCGGTTGAAACCAAGGAGTCCAAACCCACATCCAAGAAGATCACCACGATGGATGACGTTATGGCTTCCACAAGTTTCGGTGTTAAGGAAGGAATGCGCGTGAAGGTCACCGTCATCAGAAGTGACGAGACCGGCGTGTACGTTTCCGGCTTGAAACTCGGTAAGAAAGACGGTTTTATTGCTGCTGACAGGTTGACAGATGGCGAGTATAAGCCCGAGGATTTCCCCGCAGGTATGGAGTTTACCGCGATCGTGGTACCCAACACCAACGGCAACAAGGATTACATCGCACTTGACAAGAGAAAGTACGATGAAGTCGAAGAGATGGACAAGGCTTTGCTCGACAGCGTTTTCGAGCTCAAGATCGACAAAGCGGTGGACAAGGGCGGCTTGCTTGGCAAGAAGGGCTCTTACACCGTCTTTATCCCTGTTTCTCATATCGAGCTTCACCGCGTTGCGGATGAGGATCTTCAAAGCTACGTTGGCAAAAAGCTTCTTGTCAAGAAGCTCCCCGACAAGAAGGGCGAGGAAGGCACCGAAGTCAAGCGCCACAGGATCGTTGCTTCCCACAAGGAAGTTTTGATCGCCGAAAAGAAGGCTGCTCGTGAAAAGGCAGAGCAAGAGTGGCAGGAGAAGAAAGCCCGCGAGGAAGAGGAAAAGAAAGCCATCTTCGAGGCAAATCGCGACAGGTTTGAGGTCAACAACGTCGTTCCCGGCACCGTCAAGAGGTTTGCGGAATTCGGCGCGTTCGTCAACGTGTACGGTTTTGATTGCTTGGCACCCAAGACCGAGCTCAGCTGGATCAAAGGGCAAGCTCCCGCAGACGTTTTGGAAATCGGCAAGGAGTACGAGTTCGTCATCATCAAGGTCGATCCCGAAAACTACAAGGTTTCCCTTTCTTACAAGCTTTTGCAAAAGCGTCCGTATGAGATCGCTCAGGAGAAGTATCCCGTCGGCACGATCGTGACCGGTACGGTGCAAACCATCGTTAACTTCGGCGCGTTCATCAGCATCGAGCCAGGTGTTGACGGACTTGTGCACGTTTCCAACATCAGCGACAAGAGGCTCAACTCTCCGGCTGACGTGCTCAAAGTGGGTGACGTCGTTCAAGCTAAAGTCATCAGGTTTGAAGACAATCGCATGGCGCTTTCCATTAAGGATGCGCAGGCTCCCGCCGAAGGCGAGGCACAAGAGACCACCGAGAAGAGAGTTCGTTCGACTTCCCGTCCCGCTCAAGAGCGCCGTGGCAAGAAGCCTGCAAACGACGAAGTCTCCAAAGAAGAGCAGGAGATCGTTGAAAACTTTGGTGCCACCGAGACCGTTTCCAACAACATCCTCGGTGACCTTCTCAAGGATTTCACCCCCTCTGACGAGAATAAGTAATTTTAAAACAACAAAAAACCTCGCACAAATCCGTGCGAGGTTTTTTTATGTCTTTTTTGTCGATTACATCTTTACAAAGATGTCCAATAAAAAGTCCATGGCGCTGTCCGCTACGTCGGCGGTGTGGTTTAAGTGTTTGTAGATCTCGCTGTACTTAAAGATCATCTTGAAATCATCGCTCTCAAACAGGGTGGCGTAGCCGTGCTTTGTAAGGCTGTCAATGACGTTTTCAAGGTGTTTTACCTTATATGCCGAAACTTTGGAGGCTTCCTCGTCCGTCGCCATATTAGCGATCGCGTCGTAAAGGTGTCCCGTCATCTCCAGTAGAGTGGAAGTGATTTTGATCAGGTCTTCGTTGGGGGTGATCTTAAATAGGTGGATCTCATCAACGGAAGTTTTGATGTAATCGATGATCTCATCCAGGAGGCGGGACAAGTGAAACAAGTCTTCGCGGTCGATGGGGGTGATGTAAGTTTTGTTTAAGGCTTCTATCAACTTACGTCTTACTTCGTCCGCTTCTTCTTCAAGCAGAATGATGATATCGGCAAGTTCCTCTTTTCCCGTCGTGCAAAACTCGTTTAATAAAGTCATAGACTTTACAACGTAGGAACTTTGTTCTTTCAACATGTCGAAAAAGTTGGTTTTGTTTTTCATAAAATACCTCCGATGATCCAATTGCTGAACAAATAAAACACCGCGCCGAAAAGGACGGTTGCAGGCATCGTAATGATCCATCCCAAAACGATGCGTTTAACGGTAAGCCATTTTACGCCGCGCGCTCGTTCGGATATGCCGATGCCCACGACGGTGGAAGATATCACCTGTCCCGTGCTGATGGGGATACCAAGCGCGGAAGAGGAGAAAATGACGATATTCGTTGCGATCTGTGAAGAAAGCGACATCAAGGGCTTGATCTTAAACAGCTTTTGCCCGATCGTTACGATGATGCGGTAGCCGCCGAAGATCATGCCAAAGGAAAGCGCAGCACCAAACACGAAGGGAAGATAAACGGGCGGGGTGGCAATCGTTGTCAGTCCGACGGTAAAAAGCAAAAGGTAAATGCCAAAAGATTTTTGCGCGTCGTTGACCGAAATCGCCGCAGAAAGAAACACTACGTTAAACCATTGCAAGACTTTTACGACCTTGCCGCTGCCTACGCCTGCTCGGAGAGCAATTCGGCGCAACAGTTTGTTGATCAAAAAACCTATCAACACCGAAATGATCGGTGCAAGGAAGATCATCAGGACAATGCGTACGAGAACGTTGCTCCAAAGAATGGCGCCAAAACCGAAACTTCCTATCCCCGCGCCGATGATGCCGCCAAGCAACGTGTGCGACGTGCTGTTGGGTTGCTTAAGGAAAAAGGTGATCAAGCTCCACAATATGGCGGAAAGCAGGGCGGAAAACATAAAAATAAACGCACCCTTTGCGCTAAGTCCCTCGTAAGCGGAGGCTTTGATCATTCCTTTGCCGATCGTTGCGGCAACGCTCATATCTTGTACGACAAAATACAAGACGATCACTGTGATAAATTGGATCGCTGCGCTCAAATAGATCGCAAAGCGCGGATGCATCGCTTTTGTGGTGATGCAAGTGGCGACTGCGTTGGATCCATCCGTATATCCCATATAAAACGTGTATATGGTTGTTAAAGCCAGTAATGCGACGATCATATATACTTATATTATAAGTATCTTTCCGATATTGTCAATACGTGTCCTTTTGGGGTTTTTCACAACAATCAACGTCGCATCGCTTTTCTATTTTGCTCAAAGATGATATAATGATTTCGGTGAAACCAATGAAATACTTATCCGTAGATCTCGAAGCCTGCAATATGTTTGTAAAAGGAAGCGTTTTCAGCGCCGGTGTTGTTTTGGCAGACGAGAATTTTAATATTATTTTCAAAAGGAATTACTGGATCAATCCCTTATGCCGTTTTGCGATGAAGTTTCGCAAGCCCATTGATTTTAAGGTAAAAAAAGGTGATTTGGACGATAAACCCACCTTTGCCGAGGTCAGGGATGAGCTTGCCTCTTATCTTGAGGACAAGGATACCGTCGTGATGGCGCACTCCGCCAACAACGATATGTTTATGTTTAACGAAGCATGCAAGCGCGCGCATGTAAAACCCTTTGAATTTCGTTTCATCTGCACGCAGATGATCTATTCCGCCGTTTACGACGTCGAGAACGGCATCGGACTTGACAAAGTTTCCGTCCAACTTGGCAGGACGTCCGAGTTTACGCATCACCAAGCGGATGACGATGCCGAGATGGCGCTTTATCTTTTAAAGCATTGCCTTGAAAAGACGGGTCTTTCGTATAAGGACCTTTTGAAACGATACGGCATCACGCCGGGCAAAATGCAGGGTGGGTCGTTTACCCCGATGCGCTGCGCGGAACTTGGCAAACTGCGCATGAGACGCAAGCAAAAGGCTTTTGCTCTTCAAAAAAAGTGGCAAAAAGAAGTCAGAAAGGGCGGCGTGATCACAATGCACCTTGATCCGCGTTTCTTTGATCTTGTCAAAGCACACTCCAAAACGGTGGAATTGCGTCTATCGGACGGAAAGCGTGACGCTGTAAAAGTGGGCGATAATATCTACTTTATACGGGTCAGCCACACCCCGCAGATCATAAAGACAAAGGTGACGGCAATAGACCGTTTTGACTCATTGGAAAGCGCGTATGACGCCCTGGACCACGCCTCGATCGGCTTCCGCGACGTGGGCATTTTGGACTATTTGGAGAAAATGTATTCCCTTTATCCAAACGAGGAAGATTTCACGCGCGAAGCGGTGGCGTTTCATATTGAAGTTTGCGAAGAATAAGGATCGAAAACACCTTTTTCAAGATACAAAAAAAACTTGAAAAAATCACGAAAAAATCTTGACATTCAAGGCTGTCTATTGTATCATAAGTAAGTCGCAAATCTTCGGGGTGTAGCGCAGATGGTAGCGCACGTGGTTTGGGACCATGGGGCCGGGAGTTCAAGTCTCTTCACCCCGACCAGTATGTTTCTTGGGCCTTTAGCTCAGTTGGTTAGAGCGGTCGGCTCATAACCGATTGGTCCGCGGTTCGAGTCCGTGAAGGCCCACCAAGATAATTTCGTTTATAATGCGGTCCGGTAGTTCAGTTGGTTAGAACGCCAGCCTGTCACGCTGGAGGTCATGGGTTCGAGCCCCATTCGGATCGCCATATTTATGCCTTGGTAGCTCAGCTGGTAGAGCAGGGGACTGAAAATCCCCGTGTGGGCAGTTCAATTCTGTCCCTGGGCATATTGCGGGATTAACTCAGTGGTAGAGTGTCACCTTGCCAAGGTGAA
>DFFS01000018.1 GCA_002371075.1 Christensenella sp. UBA3770 | reverse complement strand
CTCCCCTTGCTAAGTAAAGAAAAAGATCTAAAGCGGGTTCGCTTTAGACCTCTCTTGGTGGAGATGAGGGGGGTCGAACCCCTTACCTCTTGAATGCCATTCAAGCGCTCTACCAGTTGAGCTACACCCCCAAGGTATTTCCATTATAGCAAGGAATTTTGGGAAGTGCAAGCATTTCGTTAAAAAATATGTGCTTTTGTTTCAGCGGCAGTTCTCCGCGATGTCGTAGATCAATCGCTCGGATTTTTCCCAGCCGAGGCAGGCGTCGGTGATGGATTTGCCGTAGACCCCTTCGCCGATCTTTTGCGCGCCGTCTTCAATGTAGCTTTCGATCATAAAGCCTTTGACAAGGGCGCGGACGCCCGGGTTGTACTTTCTGCACGAAAGCACCTCTTTTACGATCCTCTCCTGTTCAAAAGGGTTTTTGCCGGAATTGGAGTGGTTACAGTCAATGACGGCGGCGGGGTTTTTGAGCTTTCTTTCCGCATACATGTCGCTGAGCATGATGATGTCTTCATAGTGGTAATTGGGGTGGGATTGCCCGTGCTTGTTTACGTACCCGCGTAATATAGCGTGCGCGTATTCGTTGCCGGTGGACAAAACCTCCCACCCTCGGTAGAGAAAGGTGTGCGGGTGTTGCGCGGCGGTGATGGAGTTTAGCATCACGGAGTAGTCGCCGCTCGTGGGGTTTTTCATGCCGACGGGCACGCCGATGCCGCTGGAAACAAGGCGATGCTGTTGGTTTTCCACCGAACGCGCGCCAACCGCCACGTAGCCGAGCACGTCGTCCAAATAGCGGTAGTTCTCCGGGTAAAGCATCTCGTCCGCGCAGGTAAAGCCCGTTTCACGGATCGCACGTATGTGCAACTCGCGGATCGCGATCAGTCCTTTCATCATATCCGGCTTACCGTTGGGGTCGGGTTGGTGAAGCATACCCTTGTATCCGTCGCCCGTCGTGCGCGGTTTGTTGGTGTAAACGCGCGGCACGATCAACACGCTGTCCTTGACCCTTTCCTGCACTTTTACAAGGCGGGTGATGTAGTCCATCACGCTTTCCTCGTTGTCGGCGGAGCAGGGGCCGATGATCAACAGCAGGCGGTCATCCTCCCCCGAAAGCACCTTTTTGATCGCAACGTCCCTTTCTTCAAACGCGTGGGTGCACTTTGCGTCCATCGGGTAAAGCTCTTTGATCTCAATCGGCAGGGCAACTTTTCTTTCAAACGTCATATTGTTCATAAGGATCCTCCTTTTGTCAGATTTCCAAGGCGGGAAGGAACCTTCCCGCGATCTTTACGTCCGCGCAGCATGTTCTAAGTTCGGCAAGCATGGCGGCCTCCGCGCCGTTTCCCTCGGCTTCCACGTAAAAGTAGTATTGCCAAGGTCTGTCTTTTAAAGGGCGGCTGTGCAGTGATTTCATGTTAAACCCGTATTGCGCAATGATTGACAGCGCCTCCGCCAGCGCGCCGGAGCGGTCCCCCACGGCAAACAGCAAAATCAGGTGATCGCCCGTCCGCGGTTGTGGCTCGGATTTGGAAAGCACAGCAAAACGCGTTGTGTTTTCACGGCTTTCCGCAATGTCTGCGGCAATGACCTCCAGCCCGTACATCTCGGCGGCGGCGCGGCTGGCAATGGCGGCAAGCTCCTTTGAGCCTTTGTCCGCAACCGTTTTGGCGGCAAAAGCGGTGTTTTCGGAGGTCACTTCGCAAAAACGATGCGCTGCGATGTATTCCGCGCATTGGGCAAGCGCCTGCGGGTGGCTGACAACGGTTTTTACGTCGTCAAGCGTCGCGCCCTTTACGCCCACGAGGTTTTGCTCTATCCTCATTTCGTACAGGTCGTTTACGACAAGGTTCCCGCGGTACAAAAGGTCAACTGTCACGGCAACTTCGCCCGCATAGCTGTTTTCGATGGGAAGCAGGGCAACGTCACTTTTGTTTTTTGCGGCAAAGTCGTAGGCGTCCTTAAAAGTGGGGCAGGCAAGAAGCTTCCCATTGGGAAACAGTTTTTTCGCCGCAATTTCGGCAAATGATCCTTGCGTTCCGCAGTAGGCAACGGTGGTTGTATCACTTTTCATGGTTTCCTCCTTTTTTTAATAAAAAAAACCGCTACTTTTTTGCAATGAAAAGTAGCGGTGCGTATTTCTGAGTTTCCTCAATTACACATCGCTTCGCGGCGTAAAGAAAAAGTTGACGGTATAAAGTTTCATAGGTAACCTCTGATCGGTTGATAGCTGAATAATAAACCCTGCCGTGCCGTTTTGTCAATCGGCGAAGGAAAAAAAGTAAAAAAAATCGCGCAAGCCCTTTCCACCCATGCGGGCGTGCAATTCTTTTTTTAGGAATCTTGTATTTTGATCGGCGGAATGATATAATAATAACGGGACGATCGTCCCATATCGGAGGGGTTTGATGTTTCTTACATTCTACGGTGCGGCAAGAGAGGTTACGGGCAGTTGCTTTTTGTTGCAAGTATCCGGCAAAAACGTTTTGATCGACTGCGGTCTTCGTCAAGGCACCGACGTGTTTGACGGGGAGGAAGAAGGCTTTGTCTTTGACGCTTCCGCCATCGATTACGTCCTTTTGACGCACGCGCACATCGATCACAGCGGCAGGCTCCCGCTCCTTTACAAAAAGGGCTTCCGCGGCAAGATCTTTTGCACTTCCGCCACCAAAAAACTATGTAGCATCATGCTGCTGGACAGCGCGCACATTCAGGAGAGCGACGCCGAGTGGCGCAACAGGAAGGGCAAGCGCAGCGGCGACTTTTTGATCCAACCGTTATACACCACGGCGGATGCGGAAAACGTCTGCCGTTACTTCCACGCCTTGGAGTATGATCAACCCACCGAGCTGTTTAAGGGCTTTTCCGTGGAGTTTACCGACGCGGGGCACCTTTTGGGCTCCTCTTCCGTCACGGTCAGAGCCACCGAGGACGACCAAACCAAGACCATCGTCTTTTCGGGCGACATCGGCAACTCGGATCAGCCGCTTTTAAACGATCCCAAGTATCTTAAAAACGCCGACTATATCATCATGGAATCCACGTACGCCGACCGCGTGCACGAGGAGTCAAACGGGGCGGAGGACGACCTCGCCCGCATCATCCAAAACACCTTGGACAGAGGCGGCAATTTGGTGATCCCGTCCTTTGCCGTCGGCCGCACGCAGGAGATCCTTTATTTCATTCGCCACATCAAGGAACAAGGGAAGGTCAAGGGACACGCCGGCTTCCCCGTAGTGGTGGATAGTCCCCTTGCGATAGAGGCGACGAACATTTTTACCGAAGTTGGTGAGATGTACTACGACAAGGAGGCGAAAGAGCTTATCGACCGCGGGGTGAACCCCATCGGGTTTGAGGGGCTCAGCGTTTCCATTTCGTCGGATGACAGCCGCATGATCAACGAGGATCTTTCTCCCAAAGTCATCATCTCCGCCAGCGGCATGTGTGAAGCGGGGCGCATTCGCCACCATCTGAAACACAACTTGTGGCGCAACGAAAGCACAATTCTGTTCGTCGGTTATCAGGCGATCGGCACGCTCGGTCACGCCATTCAAAACGGCGCCAAGCGGGTGCGCATCTTCGGGGAGGATATCGCCGTCAACGCGCGCGTTGAGGTGCTTGGCAACACCAGTTCTCACGCGGACCGCGTCGGACTTATGCGCTGGCTCGACAGCTTTGACAACCGTCCCGACCGGGTGTTTGTCGTGCACGGCGGCGAAGGCAACACGGAGAAGTGGGCGGATGACGTCAGGAGCCAGTTCGGGTTCAACGCCGTCGCGCCGAAATTTTCCGAATCATACGATCTTTTGAAGAATGTGCGGCTCAAGGAGGGCTACACGCCGGAGACGCACAGCCGCGTGACGCCAAACACCGTTTACAAGTACCTTTTGGAGTCGGGCGGCAGGATCGGCGAGCTGATCAAAAACTTTAAGGGCAGGACCAATTCCGAGACGAAAAAGTTCGTGCGCGAGTTGGACGACCTTTTCAAACGGTATTCGTAAGCGATTTGTCCATCTTTTGTCACCAAACGGGAAAGGAGATTTTCTCCTTTCTTTTTGGTTTGAAATTACATTTTCCTTATTGACGGAAATATAAAAAGTATGTTATTATATTCGCATAGCGCGTTTTAAGCGCACGCAGACGGGAGAATGTTTTATGAAGTGATCAAAGACG
>DFFS01000082.1:462-25671 GCA_002371075.1 Christensenella sp. UBA3770 | reverse complement strand
GTTTTTTGGGGTGAATGAGAAGCTACGCTTCAAGCGAATCGCAATCCCCACCTTCTTTTGGGCACTTTTCTTCAAAAGAAAAGCGCCAACACGCGAAGCGTCTTTCCTCGCGGCGCTCTTTCGCATTGAATGGTGGGACTTGCACAAATTGTTTTTTTGAGAATAAAAGCCGCCGCTCTTATTCTCCCCCGCTCATGATGTGCATGTTTCTGAGGGAGGGATCGGCGATCTTGCCGTTGACGCAATAGGCGGGAGAATCCAAGTGAAAACCGTCGTAATCGGAGAGCCCTTGCGCACGGATCTCCTCGATCAAAGCAAGGTTGATGCGACGAATGCGACTCCGCTTCTCCACGGCGTCCCCCACCGTGTTGCCGGTGGTCAAAAGACTTTCCAGATCCTCCTTTAACGGAGCAAAACGAGGCGACTCCACAAGGGCGCGGAATTGCCATTTGTAGAAAGGCTTGTACTTTTTTTCCAAAAGGAAGATCGCCGAGATCACTTCCCTGACGTATTCGCAGATCGCAAGTTGCGCCGCCGCCGTATCGGAGCGGGAAAGCAACCTTTCGTAGTTGTATTCGGAGGCTTGCTCCGCAAGCATCAAGGCGCCCGCCAGTTTTTTCAGGCGCACGTCCTCCGGAAAGTACGCAAGTTTTTTACGCACGTCCGTCACCAAGCCGAGGTCGTCACGGAAGATCTTGCCGTTGGTCGCCTCCAAAAGGTAATGCTCCGAAACGCTCATCCATTGCTCAAGCGTCAAGTCCCCCTCGGGGTCGCCCACTTTGGAAAGGAAAAAGTCCGCCGCGCGCACGACGCCGTGCCTGCCGGTGTCAAACGAAACGTCCTTGTTGCGCTTGAGCCCCATAAACTCGTCGGGGAGTTTGTCGTACGCCCGCTCAAGTCGAAAGGCAAGACGGCGGTCCACCACCTCTTCGGGCGGGAGAAAGATGATAAAGCTCGGCTCGAAATCATGATCGCGCGAGAGCTCGTCGTCGTAGCCCATGCACTCCGACCCACTGCCGCAAAGTCCCACCGCAACGATCCCTTCCAACTCGGGGAATTCCTCATGGATCATCGGCGCGCCGTATTCCCGATAGTATTTTTCCGCGATCTCCAACCCTTTCATCTGTTTTCTCCGTAAATTCTTTCCGACTCCGCTTTCAGTTCCGCTTCCACGCCAAACCAACCGTAGTAGCCAAAGACGGGGGCGCACTTTTCCGCCACGAACGCATAGTTGCCGTCCTTACGGAGTCCCTCTTTCTTTAACAAAAATTCCGCATGCTCAAGGTGCCCCTCGATCTCCTTTTCCGCCTTTTCCAACCCGTACTGCGCCTCGGCAAGGGAAGCAAGGTTCAAAAAGGTGATCGCAGCCTCCGGCTCACCGCCCTCGGTTTTTAACATGATGCCAAGCGCCTTTTGATAGAGTTCGCGCGCTTCGTCAAACCGCTTGAGATCCACGAGGGCAAGCGCAAAATTGTTGTACAGCCCCGCAAGGCGACTGTCTTCCGCGGGGAGCTTTTGTTCATAGATGCGGCGCGCCTCCTCAAACAGAGGAATGCCCCTCTCCGGCGTGCCGAACGCCTTGTAAACGGTGGCGGCGTTGAGCATTGCCGTCGCCGCGCCGACCGTGCCCTTTAGGTCCGCAAGATCAATGTAATGCACTGCCTTTTCGGCATAGGAGACCGCCTCCTCCTTTCTGCCAAGTTTGCGATAAAGCCCCATCAGCTCTTCCGAAAGAGAAAACTCGCCGCGCAGGTCGTTTCCCTGTTTGGCTTCCGCTTCCCAGTACTTCAAATGGCGCTCTGCGGAGGCATAGTCGTTTCTGCCAAGGTGCTCGTCCAACTTGGCGATCACGCGCGGCACGTCGATGGGTTTCACGACGTCGGATTTGTAGGCGTCGGTGCAAAACGGGCACTGCGGATCGGTGTAATCGGTGACGTCCATTTCCGCATTGACAAGGTCTTTCTCGCTCATGCTTGTTCCCCCTTTATCTCGGATAATATATACTTTGCGTACTCTTTCGCGACGTCCACCCCGGTCACCTTGCGTATCAAGGCAAAGTGCGCGTTGGAATTGACCTCCGCGATCAAATATTTGCTTCCGTCCCACAGAAGGTCCACGCCGGCGTATTCCAAGCCAAGCCTCTTTGAGGCTTCTTCCGCAAGGAAACGCATCTCCTCGGTCAGCTCTGCCGCCTCCCCGCTGCCGCCAAGCGCCGCGTTGGCGCGAAACTCCCCTTGCTTTGTCGCCTTACGCTTCATTGCCGCTACGGCTTTGCCGCCGACGGTGATCACGCGAAAGTCGCTTGCGCCGCACTCGACGTATTTTTGATAAAGGTGCGGCTCGGCGAGGAGCTCCTTGCGAAGGACTGCCAGTTCCTCCCTGTTTTTGGCAAGATACACCCCTTTTCCAAAGGCGCCGAAACACTTTTTGACGACGATCGGATAGCCCAACCTGCTTTGGACTTTGTCAAGAAACGCCGCGTCGTCCTCCCCCGCAAAGAACAGGGGCGAGGAGAGAGTCTCCGGCTGCGGCAACGGGAGGAGCGCGATGTGCGTCAGCATCTTATCGTCCGCGAGGCGAATGCTCTCCGCGCTGTTAAACAGGCGAACGCCGCCCTTTTCAAGCAGCCGAGCAAGGTGGTCGTCCTTGTCCAAAAAGACGGCGAAATCATACGGGAAGCGCCCCGAAAGCCCCTCTCCCACGGCAAGATCCACTTCGTTTGCGCGCAGGAAATCGACGTTTGCGCCAAGCGCGCGAAGAGAGGCGGCAATATCCTTTGCCCCCTCGTCCCCGCCTTGCCAATAGGCGTTTACTATGACAGCTCCTTTAGGATTCGATGTCATACGGGGTCACTTGGTAAACGTAGTAGTTGAGCCAGTTGTAAAAAATCAAATTGGCGGCGCTTTTCCAGCTGAAATCAACGGCGTCGCCGCGCTCGGTATAATAGTTGACGGGAGGCTCGATCGGTTCCCCTTTTTCAACGTCGCGCCTGTACTCCTTGTGCAGCGTGTCGCGATCGTACTCCGAGTGACCGGTCAAAAAGATCTTTTTGTCGTCGCGGCTTTTTACGATGGAAATGCCGCACTCTTTGCCGCACGCCAAAACCTCCAGCTCGGGAGTGTTTAAAACCGCCGCCTGATCGATCTCCGTATGACGGCTCATCGGAATGTTAAACACGTCGTCCATGCCTTTAAGCAGGGGATCGTACGGGTTGACCGCGCTGTTTTTGTAGATGCCGAAAAGCTTTTTGGGCAAGACGTACTTTTTGATGCCGTAATGGTAGTAAAGCCCCGCCTGCGCACCCCAGCAGATAAACAGCGTGGAGGTGACGGAACGATCCGCCCAATCCATGATCTCGGTCAGTTCCTTCCAGTACTTTACGTCCTCAAACTCCAAGGTCTCCACCGGCGCACCCGTGATGATCAAACCGTCAAAACGCCTGTCGCGCACCTCGTCAAAGGTCTTGTAAAAACGCGAAAGATGCGCGCCCGACACGTGCGTGGGGGTGTAGCTGTCGGTTTTGATCAGGGTGACTTTGACCTGCAGAGGAGAGTTGGAAACGAGGCGCAACAGTTGGGTCTCCGTTTCGATCTTTGTGGGCATCAGGTTTACGATGGCAAGTTCAATGGGACGGATGTCCTGCGTCGACGCGCGGACGTCCCCCATCACAAAGATGTTTTCCTCCGAAAGGACTTTGAAGGCGGGTAGTGCCTTGGGAATGACGATTGGCATTGTTTCTCCTTATTTTTCAAGCGCTTGCTCGATGTCCTTGATGATGTCCTCCGCGGCTTCCAAGCCAACGGAAAGACGGATAAATTCCTCGCTGATGCCGCAATCGACAAGTTCCTTGTCGGAAAGCTGACGGTGCGTTGTGGAAGCGGGATGCAACACGCAGGTGCGGCTATCCGCAATGTGCGTGAGCTGACGGATAAAGGAAAGGTTGCGAATGCAGTCCGCCGCCTTTGCCCTGCCGCCCTTTACGCCAAAGCAGACCATGCCGCCGAACCCGCCCTCAAAATACTTGGCGGCAAGTTCGTGATTGGGGTCGTCCTCAAGCCCGCAATACTTTACCCACGAGATGTGCGGGTTCGCTTTAAGGGCTTTTGCCACCTCCATTGCGTTCTCCGAATGCTTTTTCATGCGGAGGTGCAACGTCTCGGTGCCGAGGTTGGTCAAAAAGGCGTTAAACGGCGAGGGGCTGAGACCCATGTCGCGCATCAGCTGCATCCTTGCCTTCAAAGCAAAGGCAGCCCTGCCGCCCTCCTCGACGTAAACGGTGCCGTGATAGCTTTCGTCCGGCGTGACGAAATCGGTATAACGCGGATTGTTGCGAAAGTCAAAGTTGCCGCCGTCCACAACGACGCCGCCCACCGCCACCGCGTGTCCGTCCAAGTACTTGGTGGTGCTGTGCACCACAACGTTGGCGCCGTGCTTAAACGGATTTACCAAAACCGGCGTGGCAAGCGTGTTGTCGATGGCAAGAAGCAAGCCGTGCTTTTTGCAAAGCGATGCATAACGATCGAAGTCAAAGATCACCATCGCGGGGTTGGCGATGGTCTCGCCGAACATCAACTTGGTCTTGTCGTCGATGAGCCCCTCGATCTCCTTGTCCGTCATGCCCGGCTTAACGAAGCGGCATTCGATGCCGAGCTTTGCAAGCGTAACTTTCAAAAGGTTGAACGTGCCGCCGTACACGGTGGGGAAAGCCACGATGTTGTCCCCCGCCTGCGCGACGGTCAGGACGGTTGCCAAGGTGGCTGCCTGTCCGGAAGAGGTCATCATCGCCGCGACGCCGCCCTCCAAAAGGGAGATCTTTTCTTCAAACGCCGCAACGGTGGGGTTGGAGATGCGGGTGTAGATGTGCCCGTCCTTGGGCACGTCGAAAAGGTGCGCCAGCTCCTCCGGCGTATCGTAAGCGTACGTGGTGCTTTGATAGATGGGAATGACGTTTGCGTCACCCGTCTTGGGGGTGTAACCGCCGTGCAAACAAATGCTTTCCTTGTTCATGGTTTTCTCCTTTTATCGGGCTCTTTCCGCTTCGCGGGCGAGCTGTTTTTCTTTCAGTGATTGACGTTTGTCGTAGTTGTGTTTGCCCATCGCAAGACCGATCTCAAACTTGACGAGGGAATGCTTGAAGTACATTTTGGTGGCGACGATCGTAAAGCCCTTTCGCTCCACCGCGGCGCGCAGCTTGTCGATCTCGCGCTTGTTTAAAAGCAGCGTGCGATCCCGCCTGCTTTCCAAATTGAAGTAACTGCCCTTTTCATAGGGGGCGATGTAGAAGTTTTCCAAGACCGCCGTGCCGTCCTTGATGCTGACGAAGCTATCCGCAAAACTGACCTTGCCGCCGCGCACGCTTTTGACCTCGCTGCCGACGAGCACCACGCCCGCTTCATAGGTCTCCTCTATAAAGTAGTCGTGATACGCCTTTTTGTTTTGCGCGATGATCTTGATCCCTTCCATACTTCCTAAAAAAACGGGGGCAATCGCTGCCCCCTGTCCTTTGAATATTGCCGCAACTTATGCCGCAGTGGGCTTGACGATGAAGAAGATCACAGAGAGGACAAGCATGACTGCGCCGAGGATAAGGGTCAAACGCTTAAGGATCTGCTCCTTGCTGTGCGCCTTATTCTTGCCGTAGAAAGTGTCGCTGCTGCCGCCGGAGATAGCGGAAACACCGCCCGTCTCGCCTTCCTGCATCATGACGATAACGATGATCGCAATGGAGATCACGGTCATCAAAATGATCATAACTTCTGACACGACGCGCCTTGCGTCGGCATTGATTGCACTTAACACAAAATCCAACATGATTTCACTCCTAAATCAATAATCGTTTTATCATTTTAGCATATACGCGAAAGAAATACAACTGTTTTACGCAATTTTTCAGTCGCCAACAAGTTCCGCCGTTCCATGCGAGAAAGCACCGCGAGGAAAGCCGCTTCGCGCGTTGGCACTTTTCTTTTGAAGAAAAGTACCCCAAAGAAGGTGGGGGTTGCGATCGCTTGAAGCATAGCTTCTCATTCACCCAAAAAAACTTGTGTTTTTTAGGGACCCCGATTTGCGCTTTGGCTAAAAACACCGCACTGTGGTGTTTTCTTAACACGTCGCGCCCTTTCTCTCCTCGAACCTTGTCCTCGGAAAGGGTGCAAAACGAAGGGGCAAATTGTTAAGGATTATATAAAAACAAAAATCATCCATAATGCAATCTCTGATTGCAATTCATGAGCCGCAGGCTCAATTCATGACGAGAGCCGCGTTGGGGTCCCCAAAAAATCCAATAGATTTTTAGGGGTGTTGCGGCACAGCTTCAATTCATGACCATAGGTCAATTCATCCAAAACTTCTCGCATAGCGAGAAACTTCACTGCGAACGAAGTGAGCAACTTCACTGACGAAGTCAACTTCACTGTGCGCTTTAGCGCACAACTTCACTCTCCAAGGCAACTTCACTTCGGCTGTATGCCGAAACTTCACAAAAGCCATTCTCGTTTCGTGTTGCATTTTTCATTTTTTTCGATCACCCCACTCGTTTGAAAAGTCGCAGCGCCACCACGGTTTGGTCGTCCGCTTGCGAAACGTAGGACGCGTCGCGAATGATGTTGTCGGCAATGGTTTGTGGGTTGCCCGTTCTGCCGCTTTCCACCACGCGCATCATGCCATCGGCGCCGATGGCGTCCGTGACGCCGTCCGTGGCAAGCACCACCACGTCCCCCGAGTTGAGTTTGAGCCGCGTAACGCTGGGCTTAACCTCGCGCAAGATGCCAAGGGGGAGCGCGCCGCCCTCCACCACCTCGCTGCCCTCGCGGCGTTTGACCACCGACTCCGGCGCGGAAAGTTTTATAAAGTCCGCCACCGCCGTCCGAAGATCCACCACGCACATATCCAGCGTTTGAAAGGAGCCGTCGTTTACCATGGTCAGCAGGTTGTTGATCAGGGGCAAAACGGTTTTTTCGTCCACGCCCGTCCGATAAAAATTTTCCACAAGCGAGATCGCCGCCGCGCTGCCGTGATTTGCCTTTTCGCCGCTGCCCATGCCGTCGGACAGCGCGATCATGATGCGGTCGCCCGTCAATCGTGTGATGGTTTTGGTGTCGCCGCACGCGCTGCTCCCCTCCTTGATGCGCACCGATTGTCCGACCACCGCGTCAAAGGGCGGCGCGGAACGAAAACTTGCGGCGACCGTGCCCGCGCCGAGGCGGCTGATCCCCTCGGGGAGCAGGGACAGATCCAGCGCGCGGGAGATGGTTTCCAAAACGAGGGGGTCCTGCGCCCGCCCCTCTTCCAACGTGACGGTGACCTCGGTGGCGCCCGCCTCCTCCGCCACCATGGCGTCATACGACACAACTCCCTCCCGCCTTAGTTCCGCAAGGATCCTCTTTTGCTTTTTGCCGTCAAAACTCACGACCCGTCTGAGGTCGCGCCGCAACACTTCCAAAACGCCCGCAATACCCTGCGCCTCTCCGGCAAGACGCTCCCGCTCCTCGTTGCGAAAGGCGCAACGCTCTTTTTCCTGCTTGTAGATCTCCGCCGCCTCGTCAAGCGCCTCCAAAAAAACCTTTGCCTTGTGACAGTTGCCGTTTAGATAGGGCGGGAGGTCGCAAATGGTGGCTTTGCCGTTTTTGAGCGCGCGAACGATGGCGCTTTTGAAAAGCGGTGCCGTGCTGCCGCCCCCTTGCCGCACACAGTCACGCGATCCCTTGCACCCCTCGCAAAGAGAGGCTGCAAACTCTTCCGAAAGACGAAGCGCCGCCTCTTCCTCCCCATCGCCGCCGCCAAGCTCGCACAGGCTTTCGGACGTCTTGCGCAAAGCGTCCCCGATGTAGCCGAGTTTCCCCACGATCTCCAGCCTCGTCTTGTTGATCAAGGCGTAGGGCGCGTTCTTTTCCCCACGTCCGAGCATTGCCGCGCACTTGCGGTAAAACGCGTCGGGCAAAAACGCGGCGATGAACCCGCCGGAAAACAGCAAAAGAAAGTTGAGCGGCGAAAAACTTTTCGGAAGAAGCAAAAACACGATCCCCTCCGCCGCAAGGAGGGTAAAGGCGCAAAGCGCCCGCTTCCCCTTTAGCGCCTCACTGAAAACGCAGGCGATCGCCGCAGCCAAAACGGGTGCGATCTCCCCCGAAACGGCAGTTGCGCCAAGCGCGAAAGCCAAAGGAACGGCGCCGAAAGAAAACAGCGAAAAGCAGGCGGGCAGCAAAAAGGCAAGCAGCAAGTAGTACGGCGTAACGCCAAAGTACGCCACGCGAAAGGACCCCGCCCCCAGCGCAAAAGCCGCCAGCGCGGCAACCACCGCCTCCCACTCACCAAACAACATTACGCCGCGCTTGAGCTTGTTAAGTCCGGGCAGGACAAGGAAGCAAAACAAACAGGAAAACGCGCTGCCGGCAAGAAACAGGAGCCAGTCACTTGCGGGAAACAAAAACAGGGACGGTAGCTCGGCAAAAAATGCGGATATTACCGTATAAAACGAATGAATTTTGCGTCTGCGTACGACGCCCACGGCACGCGGCAATCCCGCGCCGAGGACAAGGAGCGCCGCGCTGACAAGAACCCGCCAACTGCGACTGCACGCAAATCGCGCAAGCAAAAACGCCGCGGACAAGGCAAGATAGTTGCCGCAAAGGGAGAGCATGGGCAAGTACGCCCCGCCGTAAAAGGGCGCAAGCCCAAAAGAAAAACTTGCCGAGGAGAGAAAATACGTCAAAACAAAGCAAACCGCCGACGGCAAAACGACGTGTGACAAGACCCGTTTCATACGGGCATTGTATCGCCGCTTTGCGCAAGAAAAACAACCTCCTTTGTCGAAGAAACACCCAAAAGGAAAAATAAAAGAATGAATTGCCCTTCGGTCATGAATTGGCGCCGCAACACCCCAAATAACCTATTTGGGTTATTCGGGGACCCCAACGCGGCGATCCGCAACACCCCTAAAAATCTATTGGATTTTTGGGGGACCCCAACGCAGCTCTTCGCCATGAATTGAGCCTGCGGCTCATGAATTGACGGCGATGCCGTCGGATGGTAATATTATCCTTAACGATTCGTCTTTGGCGAATTCCTTCACGGCTGCCTTTGGCAGCTCCTTCACTGTGCGCCAAAGGCGCACAACTTCACTTTGATTGCTCTGCAATCCCCCCCCCGTTTACCGTCTTCGATTGTTGTCCATACTTAAATTAAAAAAAGGAGGGATCGGATATATGGACGCAATAGCGGAAAATCAAACCAAGCGTGTGTTTGCGGAAAACGAGGAGGAATTGTTAAACGAATGCATGAAATCGGTGCTCCTCGGCATGCAGTCGCTTGACGTTGTGGAAAAGGTTGCGGTGGGCGAGCTGAACGCCTACGTAAAACAACAACTGGGGGAATACGCCGCGCTGACGGAGCGCGTCAGCGACCAAATGAAAAAACTGGACATTGACCCTGAGATCTACGGCTCTTTCAAACAAAAGTGGCAAAAGAAAATGGTAAAGCTCTCCATCTTCGGCGACAAGAGCAACAGCAACATTGCGGAAAAACTGATCAAGGGCACAAATATGGGCATCACCGACCTGACCCGCTGTTTAAACGACAACGCGATCTCGGTCAGCGACGAAACGGCAAGGCTTGCCGGAGACATCCTCGCCTTTTTCTCGGGGAGCGTGGAAGCGCTGAAGAAATTTTTATAAAAGAAGGCTACCAAACGGTAGCCTGCATTTTTATTTCCACAATTTTTCGATCGCCGTCAACGGGTTGTGCGTATACAGGTGATCCAGTCGGAAAAAGCTCCCTTGCAACTTTTGCGCCAAGGCGCCGTCCGCCCCGCCCTTTGTCAAAAAGAGGATCTGGAACACAATGAGCCACAGCGCGGCAAACATCACGAGGGAAAGGAGAAGCCCCGCCGTTTTGTTGATGATCTTCATTACGAGGGTATCCGCTTCCAAAGCGTTTTTGATGATGGCAACGACGATAATGCGCACGACGGTGACCACCGCAAAAAGCGCCACGGCGTACACCACGATATCGATGCGGATCTTCAAAAGGATCTTGACCGCCGTCTTATCGGAGGAGGAAAGCGACTCTTTGAACTTTTCCAGCAACGTTTGCACAAAAGGAACGTTGTAAACGAAGCCAAAGAGCAAATAGCAAACGAAAACCGAGATCAAAAAACCGAAAATTCCTTTTGTAAAAAAGGAAAGTTGTTTGCCGAAACCCAGCCCCAGTCCGAGAAAGGCAAATAGTGCGATGCCCGCAATAAAAACGAAATCCACGGTTACCATACGTCCTCCTACTTGTCCTCCGACGCCGACTTTACCTGCTGTAAACGGTTGAGGTCGTTTTCACGACGGACAAGCCCCTCCGCAAATTGATAAATGGAGCCGTTAAGATCGACGGGGCTGACCAAGTCGCCGTTGATCTTCATGCTGTAATACTCCGTGCCGGAAACGATCAGATGATCGGCAAGCACGATGTTGACCACGCCAAGCGCCTGCACGATGCGATTGGTCGCCTGAATGTCAAAATAGGAGGGTTTGAGGCTGCCGTTGGGGTGGTTGTGCCCAAGGATCACAAACTTTGCGTTGCATTTGACCGCTTCCGCAACGATAACGTCGCGATCCACGTCGACCGCCCTGTTCTTTTTGGACGTGACGTCCTCTTTTTTGATCACGTGACAGCCGTCGTCAAGGTACAAAATCAAGCAATGCTCTTCCGCTTTGCCGCCGATCAGCGCGATCACGTATTCGGCGGAAGAAAGCGGGCTGTCCAAACGCTTTTTCTTGTCTGCGATAAAATAGGAGGAGATGGCAGCGGGCAGCGTGTGGAGAAACAACGCGGCGTTTTCCGTCATTCCCTTCACGGACGCAAGCTGCTCCGGCTCGGCATCCAAAACGGCTTTGAACGAGCCGAATGCGGCAAGGAGCTCGTGCGCGATGGGATTGGTATCGCGACGGGGAACAAAGGCGTACAAAAGGTACTCCAACTTCTCGTGCTCCTCCAAACTTTCAAAACCGTATTTGCGAATGCGGTTTCTCAAGCGCTCCCTGTGTCCGCCGTGCATTCCCTGCATGCTTTCCTCCGCATAAAAAAGAGCGGAACGCCTTACAGCGTTACGCCCGTTTTCAGTATGGCGATCTGCTTGTCGCCGCGCTCTTCGTTGCCTGTCTTTTTGCCCTCAAAGACGTCAAGCAACAGATCGTAAAGCTCCATTGCCATTTGGTCCACGTCGGAGGTCAGCATCCTCCCCGCGTCAAAATCGATCCACCCGCTCTTTTTCTTGGCAAGCGGGGTGTTTGACGCGATCTTTAAGGTGGGCACCACGCTGCCGAGCGGCGTGCCGCGCCCCGTAGAGAACATAATGACGCTTGCCCCCGTCGCCGCCAAAGTGGTGCAGGCAATGATGTCGTTACCGGGGCTTTCGATCACGTTCAAACCGCGCTCGGTCGCCCGCTCCAGTTCGTTTAAAACTTCCTTAACTTCGCCCCTGCCGGATTTCTGCACGCAACCGAGGGACTTTTCCTCCAAGGTGGTGATGCCGCCCGCTTTGTTGCCCGGGGAGGGGTTTTCGTAAACGTTTACGCCGTGGGAGCCGTAAAAGGTCTTCCATTTGTTGACAAGCGCGGCGATGTCTTCAAAGACTTTGCGGTCCTTTGCGCGCTGCATTAAGGTCTGCTCCGCGCCAAATACCTCCGGCGTTTCCGCCAAAACGACCGTCGCGCCGCACGCCTCCAAAAGGTCCGCCACGCGTCCGATCAAATAGTTTGCCGTAATGCCCGAGAAGCCGTCGCTGCCGCCGCACTTGACGCCGACGGTCACTTCGGAAAGGGGCACGAGCGTTCGCTTGTCCTTTGACGCCACGGCATACAGTTCTTCCAAAAGACGCAGGGCTTCCGCCTCGTCGTCCTCCACTTCCTGCGCAACGAGGAAGCGCACTCTTTCGCCGTCCGGAACAAGCTCCCTGACGCCGTCCATTCTGTTTTCCTCACAGCCCAAGCCAAGGAACAACACGCCGCCGACGTTGGGATTTTTTGATAGGTTGACCAAGATATTTTTGGTGCGGGTAAGGTCGTCTCCGAGTTCGGAGCAACCGACGCGATGGGTCAGGACGACTACGTCGTCCACCTGCAAATCGTTTTTGTGGATCTCCTTAAAACGGCGCGCCACGTTCTCCGCGCTTGCGGCGATGCAACCGACCGTGGGAACGATGTAAAGCTCGTTTCTTGCGCCGGCGCCCACCGCCCGCTGATACGCCCAAACCGCATCGCGTGCGGGCTTTTGGGGGAGGGGAAGCAGGTTTTTCTCATAAACGTAACTGAGCGCCTCGGCGGTCAGCGCGCTTTGGAGATTGTGCGTGTGCACAAAGTCTCCTTTTTTGATGTCTTGGGTGGCAACGCCGATGGGGTAGCCGTATTTAATGACCGCCTCGCCCTTTTTGATGTCGGCAAGCGCGATCTTGTGCCCGGCGGGGACGTCCCCTTGCGGCGCCTTTAAGACCCCTACGTTGTCCCTTTCGTTTAAGACGATGAGGTCTGTCATAACGCCTTCACGGTCTCGCGGACTTTGCCCGCCTTGATGGCATGGACGTAATCGACGGCGGCGGTGTAAACGCCCTCCGCTTCTTCAAGGTCCATCCCCCAAAAACTGTTGTTACGCACAAACGCCTCAAACTTTTTATCGGTGGGAAGATCGGCGGCAAAGAACGCCTTGACGTCGTCGCCGTCGTTGATGGCAAAGTTCTTGTCGTCGTACAGACAGAACAGCGCCGCGAGCGCAAACAGCATGTGCTTGCGGTTGTTTTTGTCACAGGCAAGGAAAGACGGGAGCAAGCGAGTCTTCCACTTGGAAACGCTGTTTAAGATGATCGAAGAGAACAGGTGGTCGATGTACGGATTGGAGAAACGCTCCAACACGTCGTTTTTAAACTGATTTAACAGCGCCTTGTCCATCTTGATGGTGGGGATGATCTCGTCATCCGCCAAGCCATTTGCATAGGCAAACAGGTCCTTGTCGTTGATGGCGTCCCTGACGATGCCCACGCCGCACAGCATGGAGATCGGCGCAAGAGCGGTGTGCAATCCGTTCAAAATTTTGACCTTTCTTTCACGATAAGGCTTGACGTCGTCGGTAAACTTGACGCGGGGATCCTTGAGGAAAGGCAGCTTCTCTTTGAGCGCGGCGTCTCCCTCGATGACCAAGGAAAGGAAAGCCTCGCCGACGGTCAACAGGTTATCCTCGGCGCCGATCGCGTCAAAGTGCTCCTTTTCGTGACCGCGGGGGAAGCCGGGGACGATCTTGTCCACCAAGCTGTTGTAAACCTTTATCTTGTTGACAAAGTCAACAAACTCCGCCTCCAAGCCCCACAGCTCCGCATATTTCAAAACGTAGGACTTGAGCGTCTCGCCGTTTTTCTCAATGAGCTCCAAGGGGAGCAGTTCCACCCTGCCCTTCTCGCCGTACTTTTTAAAACGGGCGTACAGGATCTTGGTGATCTTTGCGGGGAAGGTGCCCATGTCTTCAAACTTATCCGCCGCGTTAAACGCGATGCCCGCCTCGGTGGTGTTGCTGATGATGACCTTCAGATCGGGGTCAAGGCACGCCGCCTCGTAGCGATCATACTCGCGGAAGGGGTTGACGCAATCCTTTACGACGGTCACGTAGGTATATTCCTTGACCGCCTTGCCGTCCACCTTGCCGCAAACGCAGGTGTGATAGTTGCAATCCGCCTTTCTGAAATTTTCCCAATACGGATTGTCGATGGGCGTGACCAAAACCACGCTCTCACCGTCGCCGTACTTATCCTGCCTGATTTGGATCAAATAATCGATAAAACTGCGAATAAAATTGCCTTCGCCAAACTGCAATACAGTTGCCATACCTCTCTCCTTTACTAAGTAAGTTGCCTAAATTATACAACTTTGCAAGCGAGGTTACAAGCATTATGGGTGATTATATCGGAAAAACCGTCGAAGGTTCGCCGATTATAACTGCTAAATCCACAATGAATTGATCCTATGGGATCATGAATTGACCTGCGGTCATGAATTGAAGCTACGCTGCAACACCCCTAAAAATCTATTGGATTTTTTGGGGACCCCAACGCAGCTATCCGCAACACCCCAAATAACCTTTTTGGGTTATTCGGGGACCCCAACGCGGCTCTCGCCATGAATTGACCTGCGGTCATGAATTGCAATCAAAGATTGCATTGTGGATGGAGATAATTAAAAATGAGGGGGAAGCGTTGAGAGTGGCGGGGGGGGCATAACCAAATTCCGCATAAAGCGCTATTCAAGCGTCTTGGACGCCTCGATTATCGCGCGAAAAACCCTCTCCACCGCATCCTTTTCCGCCGCGTCAAGCGCAAGGGCGCGGGCGTTTTTGATGACCTCTTGTTCCCTGCCTTCGTTGGTGACGGGGATGCCGTCGCGTTTTTTCACTTCGCCGATCTCTTTGACCACGGCAAAGCGGGAAACCAAAAGGTCCGCTATCCTCTCGTCGATCACGTCAATGTCCTTTCTGAGTACGTCCAATTCGCTCATTTTCTCTCCTCCGAAAGCGCGTCCGCAAGCGCGATGGCAACCGCCGCTTCTACAACGGGCACGGCGCGCGGCACGATGCAGGCGTCATGCCTGCCCTTGATCTCGATCTCCACTTCCCGCATCGTTTTGAGATCGACGGAACGTTGTTTTTTGCCGATAGACGGCGTGGGTCTGACCGCCACGGAAAGCGTTAACGCGTTGCCG
Source organism: Christensenella sp. UBA3770 (assembly GCA_002371075.1). GTDB lineage: Bacteria > Bacillota > Clostridia > Christensenellales > CAG-1252 > CAG-1252. The sequence continues at coordinate 10,948 of DFFS01000082.1, read as the reverse complement.
TTGGTAAGCCCGCCGTTGACGCCTCCGGCGTCATTTTTCAAAAAGTCGATCTTGCCGTCCTTTATGACAAGGGGGTCGTTTGCCTCCGAGCCGTTCATTGCGGCAAGCGCAAACCCCGCGCCGAATTCCACGCCTTTGACGGCGGGGATCAGGTACAAAATCGACGCGATCTTGCCCTCCATCGAGCCGAAAATGCCGCCGCCCACGCCGCCGGGAAGCCCCGTTACGGCGCATTCTATCCTGCCGCCGACCGAATCCTTGTTTGCCGCCGCGTTCTCGATCTCTTTCAGCATTTCTCCCTTGCGCAAGGGACTCCACTCCCCTTTTTCGCCACAGGAGAGCATCTCGTCGGTAAGCCCCGTTTTGTACGTTGCGCCCGCGACGGAGCCGATCTGCGCGACCCAAGCGGAGACCGCCACCCCGCGCTGTTTCAAAAAGCTCTTTGCCGCAAACCCCAAAACGCAAAGGGGCGCCGTCAACCTGCCGCTGAACTCGCCGCCACCCGAAAAATCAAGACGTCCGTCCATAAGGTGCGCCGCATAGTCCGCGTGCGACGGGCGGGGGATGCCGTACAGATCGTCGTAATCCTTGCTTCTGACGTTGGTGTTTTTGATGACCGCGCGGAAGACGCCTTTTTCAAAGGTGATCTCGGGTGCGTCCGCCTCCAGCCGCTCGGTAGAATACGCCTCCTTTTTGGCGCGCCGTCTGTCCATAAACGCAGAAAGCGCCGCCTTGTCCAAAGTCAGCGCGGGTAGCCCCGTCGCCGTCACGCCGATCTCGGGTGCGTGCGACGTGCCGTACACTTCAAACGCAATGTTATCCCCTCTCCACTTCATACACTCCTCCCAGCGCTTGATAGTCCCGCCAAAACTCGGGATAGGACTTTTTGACGCACAAGAAATCGTCCACTTCGCTTTGTCCCGCCGCATAAGCGGCAAGGATCGCCTCCGACATTGCCATTCTGTGGTCGGAGAAAGAGCGGAACGCCGCGCCCTGCGGCTTGCCGCCGACGATCAGCAAGCGGTCGCCGTCCTCTTTGGCTTCAATGCCCGCTTTGCCAAGCATTTCCTCGATGGCAAAAAGCCTGTCGCTCTCCTTATCGCGCAAGCGAGAAACGTTTTTTAGGACGCTCTCCCCCTTTGCGAAAGCGGCGAGCACCGAAAGAATGGGGGCAAGATCGGGCGTTTCGCCGACGTCAACGCAAAAAGCGTTGGCATCCTTTTTTGCGACTTCGACCACGTCGTTGTTGACCGCAACTTCCGCGCCGAAAAGAGCAAGCGCGTCCAATATCGCCTTATCCCCCTGCTTGGAGGAAAGGTCGAGCCCCTTCACCGTCACCTTGCCGCCGAGCGCACCCGCCACAAGAGGGAACGCCGCGCCGGAAAAATCTCCGGGGACGACGGCTTGTTCCTTTGCGTATTTTTGCCCGCCGGGAACGAAAAAGCCGTTCTGCGTTCTGTCCACCCGAATGCCTGCGCGAGAAAGCACGTCAAGCGTGACGTCGATGTACGGGGCGGAGACCGTCCTACCGAGGAGCATGATCTCGCTGTCCCCTTTTAGGATGGGGAGCGCCATCAACAGCCCCGTTACAAACTGCGAGCTGACCGTTGCGTCCACCTCGAATTTGCCGCTTTTGAGCGCGCCGCAAACGCCGTGCGCCGTTGCCGTAACACCGTGCGGGCACAATGCGGCGGTCAACGCGTCCATCGGACGCTCCCCCAGCCGCCCCGCCGTCTCAAACGTGGCGTCCACGCCAAGCGCCGCCGCTAAGGGAAGCAAGAATCGCAACGTGCTCCCACTCTCGCCGACAAACACTTTTTGCGTGCCACGTGGGCGAGAAAAACCTTTGTAATTGACGGAATTATCCGCAAAATCCGCTTCAAAGCCAAGCGCGGCGAGCCCCTGTGCCGTAAGATGCGCGTCGTCGCTTTTTCCATAAGAAACGGAGCCTCCCGAAAGAGCCGCCCAAATCAACATGCGATGGGCGTACGACTTGGAGGGCACCGCCCGTACGGCGCCTTTTAACGAATGCGGAAACAGTTTCATCGTTTGTCGATCTCCCGTTTGATGCGATCGCCCTCCGCCAGCAGGGCGCGAAGCGCATCCTCCTCCCCGCTGCCAAGCGCGTCGGAATACTGCTGTAACGAGGCGATCAGCTTGTCCAGCTCCTCTTTCAAATAGTCGCGGTTATCCGTCATCAGCTGCGCCCACATATCGGGGTTTAGCCGCGCGACCCTCGTCAGATCGCGGTAACTGCCCGCAGAGTAGCCGTCGTGCGCCTTGGCGCTGTCGCTTTTGATAAACGCGTTGGAAACCACGTGGCAAAGTTGCGACGTGTACGAGATCATCTTGTCGTGCTTTTCGGGCGTGGTGACCACCACTTCGTCAAAGCCCAAAGAAAGGTAAAATGCCTTGAGCTCCGACAGAACAAACAGGTTTTCCGTCACCGGGACGAGGATCATGGACGCCCCGTCAAACAGACGCACGGAGGAGTGCTCCACGCCGGAAAATTCCCTGCCCGCCATCGGGTGACCGCCCACGAAGACAACGTCTTCGCGTTCTTTTTCAAGCCGCGCCATCGCTTGCGTCACGATGCGTTTGTTGCCGCAAAAATCCGATACGATCGCGCCGGTTTTCAAATGGGGCAAAAAGCGTTTTGCCGCCGCCTCAAACGCACGCGGAAAGATGGCAAAGACCAACAGGTCGACCTCCGCGGCGTTTTGCTCCGTCAAAACCTCGGTGTATGCCTTTGCAAGCAGCGCCTTTTGCATGACGGCGTCGCTGTTGTCCGCACCGTACACTTGATATCCGTTTTTCACAAGCACCCTGCCGAAGCTTGCGCCCATCAGCCCAAGCCCGACGATGCCGATCTTTTTGATCATACCCTTTTCCCCACTGCGCGCGCCACTTGGTTGACTTCCTTGACCACTTCCTTAAACTGCTCGGGTCTGAGGCTCTGCGCGCCGTCGCAAAGCGCGTGCGGAGGATCGTTGTGCACCTCGATCATCACGCCGTCCGCGCCCGCCGCAGCAGCCGCCTTGGACAGCGGTTTGACAAACCTTGCCACGCCGGAAGCGTGCGAGGGATCGACGATGACGGGAAGATGCGTCAGCTCCTTTAAAACGGGGACCGCGCTGATATCCAGCGTGTTTCTCGTGGTGGTTTCGTACGTGCGAATGCCGCGCTCGCAAAGCACGATGTCGTGGCAGCCCTCGCTCATCAAATACTCTGCGCTCATCAGCCACTCCTGCACGGTGGCGGCGATGCCGCGCTTTAAAACGACGGGCTTGTGCATCCTGCCCACCGCTTTCAAAAGCTCAAAGTTTTGCATATCGCGCGCGCCGATCTGCACGATGTCCACGTCGCGGAAAAGGTCGATGTGGATCTCGCTCATGATCTCGGTCACGATCGGAAGCCCCGTCTCCTCCTTTGCCTTCAAAAGCAAACGAATGCCCTCGTCCCTAAGCCCTTGGAACGCGTAGGGAGAGGTGCGCGGCTTGAACGCGCCGCCGCGAAGCACCGTTGCGCCTGCCTCCTTGACAGCCTGAGCGACGCCGATGATCTGCTTCTCGTTTTCCACCGAGCAGGGCCCCGCAATGTACGTAAAGTTGCCGGCGCCGATCGTGACGCCGCCCACTTTGACGGCGGTGTCTTCCGGATGGAACTTGCGGTTTGCCAGCTTGAACGGCTCCTGAATGCGCTTGACGTCCTCCACGATGTCAAGCGAACGAACAAGGTCGATGTCCACCCTGCTGGTGTCGCCCACGAGCCCCATCACAAGGCTGTTTTCGCCCTCGCTGATGTCTGTCTTGAGCCCGAGGGATTTGATCCACTCCGTCAAGTGTTTGTATTGTTTTTCGTCGTGATCCTTTTTGATAACGATGATCATTGTTTGCTCCTTTACAGCGCCCGAAGCGCAGTTATTTATAAATAAAAGCGGCCGACGATCGACCGCTTCTTTGTCCCTTTTCTATAACGCAAAAACAGCCGATACTATTGAAGATCCGCAATCGAATAATATGCGTAATAAAAAAACCCGTTTGCTTTCATTGTTCTACGCAAGGAAGGCAAGTTTGTTGTCCAAAACGACCGTGATGATATCCACGATCCAGAAAAGCGGGAACAGGAAGAAGTTCAGCACCGCGCCGAGAACCTTGCCGCGGGACACACGCGTAACGATACCGAGGATCAAGCTGGTGAGGGGGAAGATGGCGAGGATCACGTTGATCAGCCAACCAAAGCCGTATGCGCCGCCTTTTTTCTTTGCCATAATAAAAATCTCCTTTTTTTGGAATAATTGTATTATATCACCGCAAACGCCTTTCGCGCAAGCGTTTTATGACGCCCACGCAGGCGGGCGCGTTCGGTTGTTTTGAAACCATTCGGTATCCTTCAAAAGCGTGTTGCCATTTGAGCAGGTCACGGTGACCGCCCCGTTGCTGCTGAGTACGGTGATGTTGCCGTTCATCGAGGCAAAACCCACGTCCACGTATTTGCCTTTTTCCGTGCTGTACTCCACGCTGCCGACGGTCGTCACGTACACCTGCGTCGTGTAGGGAGCCACGCGGTCGATAAACGCCTGAGAGGGGAAGGTGTTTTCCGCATTTTGCGTGTATTCCACCGCGCCGGCGCAGCAACAAACGCAAACGATTTGCGGTTTGATGACGGAAAGCAGCGCGTCCGTTGACGCGGTATAGGACCCGTGATGTCCTGCCTTAAACAGCTTTACCTCCGGCAAGGCGTTGTTCTCCACAAGGGAGGCTTCGCCCTCCTTTTCAAGGTCGCCCGTCAACAAATAGTAGTTGTCCCCGTGATTGAACAGTACACAGACGGAATAGTTGTTTTCGTCCCCCGAAGTTTCCTCGTAAAAACGCTGATAGAGAATGGTCATCGACATCCCTTCGCCGAGAACGTACGTCTTTTGCGCCCCATTCCGCTCCGCAGCGCAATCCATTGCGGTATAGTGCTTGGCGCCCGCCGCGACTTCTTCGTCGCGCGCCGCAACGTAATTGGTGTAAACGGCGCTCGTCGCGTTGGTCAAAGCAAAATCGATGATGACGCCGCATTCGTACCGTTTAAACACGCCCGCCCTGCTTTTTGTGTTGGTAAAACCGGCAATGTGATCCTGATGCGCGTGCGTTGCGATCACGTATTCAAGCTTGCCGTCGGTGCAATAGGTGTCAATGTAGTTGCCGATGGCGTCTGCGCTGTCTTGCCGGGAGCCGGCGTCGATCAAAATGTCAACGTCACCCGCTTTGATATACGTGCTGTCCCCCGTGTAATTGTTGCCGAGTTCCAAAAAGTGAAAGGAAAGATCCTTGTCTCCGTACGTGTTGGCTTTGGGCGGGGCGGATACGGTGTTTTGCACTTCCGCCTTGTTTTGAGCAAACAGCGAATTGACGGCGTCGTGGACTTTGTCCACTTTTAGGTAAAGCACCACGCCTACCGCAATGAGCACAAGCACGATCACGATGATGGCGACAACCACTCCGGGGTGCTTTTTTGCCGTCCGCTTTGCGGCTTTGACAACCGCTTTCTCCGCCTTGTTTGCGGACTTCTTTTTGCTGTCGCGCTTTTCAGCCATGGGTTACGCCTCGTATCCGTGCGGATTGTTTTTACGGAAGTTCCACAAGCTCTCGCACATATCGTCAAGCGTCAGTTTTGCCTCCCAACCAAGCTCCCTCTTTGCCTTTTCCGCGCTGGCATAGCACGCCGCGATGTCGCCGCCGCGACGGGGCGCCATCACCTTGTCAAGCGGCTTGCCCACCGCCTTTTCAAACGCGGCGATGACCTCCAAGACGCTGTAACCGACGCCCGTGCCGAGGTTGTAGATATGCACGCCCGCCTCGTTTAGCTTGGGAATGGCGGCAACGTGCCCTTTGGCAAGGTCAACGACGTGGATATAGTCCCTGACGCCGGTGCCGTCCTTGGTGGGGTAATCGGTTCCGAAAACGTGAATGGTGGGAAGCTCGCCGATCGCAACCTTGGCAATATACGGCGCCAGATTGTTGGGGATCCCCTTGGGATCTTCGCCGATCAAGCCGCTCTCGTGTGCGCCGATGGGGTTGAAATAACGCAAAAGCACCACGCTAAGCTCCTTGTCCGCAAACGCCGCGTCCTGCAAGATGCGTTCGATAAACAGCTTCGTCGTGCCGTACGGGTTGGTCGTGGACAGCGGAAAATCCTCCGTCACGGGCAACTTTGCGGGGTCGCCGTACACCGTTGCGGAAGAGGAAAAGATAAACTTTTTGACGCCCTTTTCCTTCATGACCTCCAAAAGAGTCAACGTGCAGTCGATGTTGTTGCGGTAGTACTCCACCGGCTTTTCCACGCTTTCGCCCACGGCTTTGAGCCCTGCGAAATGAATGACGAAATCCGGCTTGTCGGCGTCAAAGATCGCCTCCACCGCCGATTTGTCGCAGACATCCGCTTTGTAAAACTTGACCCGTTTCCCCGTGATCCTTTCCACGCGACGAATGGCTTCCTCGCTGCTGTTGCTGAGGTTATCCGCCACGACGACGTCGATGCCCTCGTTCAAAAGTTCCACGACGGTGTGGCTGCCGATGTATCCCGCTCCTCCTGTGACAAGTGCTTTCATTTTTCCTCCTTGATCGCGCAAAGACGATCGATTTCAGTTTTAATACTATAGTATATTGCAGGCGGCAAAGTCAAGCCGCCGACTCTCACTTTATTCCGCAAGACGGCGATCGCCAAACAGCACCTTGCCCGTAATAAAGGGCGAGAGGGTTTCGTAATCGCGCGAGAAGCTTTCCGCCAAGTACATAAATTTGTTGTAAAGATTGGTGCCCTTGACAAGGGGCGTGACGGACGACCGGAAGGTGCAGGCGATCGAAACCGTCTCCGACGCATCCTCCATGACCGACTTGCGCGAATACGCCGTAAAGAAACAGCTGTTGGCTTCGGTGTTGCTTGCGTTCATACCGTACACCCTGTCGTTGGATCCGTAGCTGCTCTTGTAATCCAAACCGTAATTGTAGCTTTTGAGTCCCGCTTCAAACGCCGAGCGCCCGCTTGCGGAGAATTGGTAATGGAAAACGTGCGTAAATTCGTGCAGCATAATGTTGAAGTAGCCGCTGTAGAACACACCGCGTAGGTCCGTCCCAAACGTGGCGAACCACACGTTGTTTTTGTCGCTGGTCAAGCCCAAAATGGTGCTGCCCATCCCCGACGTGATGGATTTGCAAAGGTAGATCGTTACCTTGGTGCCGGTGCGGTATCTGACCTCGTTCCAACAGTTTTTGGGCATCACGGACATCGTGTACATCAAAAAGTTGGTTTGAAGCATCAATGCCGCCGCGCCGGTTTGCTCTTCCATCAAATAGCGGTTGCTCTTGGATTTGTTTTTGTAGGGATTATAAAGTTTGTTGCCGTACAACACGGAAACGCCGTAGAAGCGCGAGAGCCGGTCCGTAAGATCGGCAAGCGTGCCGACGTAGATCGCGTTTGAGCTTTTTACCGTGCCCACCGAAGAAAGGTAGTGATCGCCAACGATGGTCTTTGCCTTAACGGCGCCGTAAGCCGCCCCGTTTTCACCGTTTGCGCCCGCCGAGCCCGCCGCCTTTGTGACGCTGTATCCCGCAAGCGCCTCGATGGAGCCTGCCGCGCCGCCCGAGCCGCCAAGACCCGCGTTGCCGGGGATCGCCGTAACGAAGCCGGAAAGGAAGCTTGCCCTGTAAGCATAGATCGCCGCGCCGCTGTCGCCGCCGTTGCCGCCCGCGCCGCCCGAGCCGGAAAGATAAGCCAAACTGCCGTCATACACCGCGTTTGCGCCCTTGCCGCCCGCCGTGCCGTTGACGCCGCTGCCCGCCTCTGCCGTCAAGGTGCCATCCCCACGGAAGGTAAGCGCGTACCCGCTGACGGCTGTGCCGCCCGCCGTACCGCGGTAACCGGGCTTGCCTGAGCGACGCGCCGCCTGTTGCGCCGAATTGTAGTCTTTCTTGGCGTCCCAAACGCCATCCACCTCTTCGCCGCTGTTGTCGATAAAGAACGGGCTGTCCGCGCGGATCAGGTTTTGCCCCTTGAGAATGATCTCCGTTTCGCCGGAGGAGCCAAGGTCAAAGACCGTGCCGCCCAAGCCCAGCGTGGCGATCGAGGCAAAATCCCATAGCGTCACGCTGCGTTCCGACGTGTTTCTGAAATAGAAGTACAGGTCCTTATACGCCGTTGCGTCCGTGCCGTCGTAACACCCCTGAATGACGAGGTCGGTGATCTCGTAGGGGACAAGGACGGTCAGCGCGCCGGCGTTTAACGTTGACGGCAAAACCATCCACACACAGCTGTTTTCCCCGCCCGACGAGAAGGTCACGTTTGCCCAAGAGGAATACACCCTGCGGGAATACCTGCCGCTGACGGTCAGGTTGACCTCGTTGCTGACGGTGCCGTCCTCGCTTTCAGCCACGACGGTCACTTCGCCGATATCCGCGCCGTCCTTGACGGTCACGACGTTGCCGTTGATCACAACGAGATCGGCGCCCGCCGTCGCGCGATAGTGAACGGCTTGCTCTATGTCCGCAGGCTCGGTGACGTAACTGAAAGTCACGGACGCGCCGCTTGCAAGATAGGACGTGGGACTTGACGTGAAAATGGAAAGAGAGGTCATTGCCTTTTTCCCCACCGTATAGGTGACCGCGGTAAAGACCTCGTCGTTTGCGGTAAGTAAAAAGGTGATCTCGGCGTCTTGCGGGGCGTCATCCGTCACGCGGAAGGAGGTGCCTCCCTGCCACTCCACGTTTTCACCGCCCTCCAAGAGGGAGACCACCACGGCGGAAGCATCCGCCGTTGCGGGATAAAGCGAAAATTCAATGGTCCGCTCCGCCCCCGGGATCACAATGCCGCCGCGTGCGGAAATATCCTCCGCAACGGGATAGCCCAACGTGATCCGCGCCGTTGCCTCCACATTGCCGGAGCGCGCGACCACGACCACCTCGGAGCCCATCGGAGCATCCGCGTCAAGCAGGATCATCGACCGCGCCGCGTCCACCGCCGCATGACCGCCTTGAACGGTGTACGTGACCGGGAAAGTGCTTTCCGCAGGGACTTTTGTGACGACAAAGGGAACTTCCGCACCGGGAAGAGCCCTATCGCCGGAGAGGGAAACGTACAACTCCTGCGTTTGCACGGTGGAGATCTTGATGGTTTTTTGATCAACCTTTTCGCCGACGGTTGCCCTGACGACCACTTCGCCGCCGTCCGCCGAAGATGAAACCGTCAAAAGATTGCCGCTGACGGTGGCGTCGCCCGAAACGACCGTATAGACCGTAAGCGCGTTTATACCCGCAGGTTTGACGACGGAACGCAGTTCCACCGTTTCCCCCGCCGCCGCGCTCTCGGGGCAAACGAGCTCCACGCTCTCTAAAGAAAGGGGCTTGGCGCCCGCAACGACAAAATCCTTCGTTACGGACAAACCGTTGACCGTCAAACGGACGGAAAACGCATCCCCTTTTTTTACGTCGTCCGAGATCAGGATCTTGCCGTCCTTGACCTCCGCAAACGCCGTGCCCAAAACCACCTCAAAGACGCATTCCGCATTTTCGCACGCGGCAACCTTTTCCTTGTCGCCGGCAAAGGTCACCTCAAGGGGCAAAGAGGCGCCTCCGACGATCTCCCCCGTAAGGGAAAAATCCACCGTGACAGACGCATCTTCACACGCGCACGCAAAAAAAACGCAACAGAGACAGAGGGCTATGACAAGCGCCAAAAGCGCCGTATTTTTCAAAGCTTTTTGCACCATACAACAATTATACAACTTTTTTAAGGGAATTGGGAAGAAAACTAACAAATTATAATAAACCCATAGCGCACGGGGAGGAATGAATTGAGCCTAAGGCTCATGAATTGACCTTGCCGCAACACCCCTAAAAATCTATTGGATTTTTCGGGGACCCCAACGCAGCTCTACGCTGCGATACCCCAAGAAATCTATTGGATTTCTCGGGGACCCCGATGCAGCTCTTCGCCATGAATTGAAGCTATGCTTCATGAATTGCAATCGGAGATTGCATTATGGTGAAGTTTTGATCGCAAAGCAATCAAAGTGAAGTTGACTATGTCTGTGAAGTTGTACACGTTCGCGCACAGTGAAGTTTCTCGCTTTGCGAGAAGTTAAGGATGAAAGAATGAATTGACCTATGGTCATGAATTGAAGCTATGCTTCATGAATTGAGCCTGCGGCTCATGAATTGACGGCGATGCCGTCGGAAGGAATGTTGGATTTTCACCCCTTGTCGCCCTTTTGTAAAGGGAGCGTGAAAAGCCACATCGGGGTCCCCGAATAATCCTAAAGATTATTTGGGGTATTGTGGCGTGAAAGCCGCGTTGGGGTCCCCGAAGAATTCAGATAATTCTTTGGGGTATTGCGGCGCGATTGCGCGAAGATTTATCTTTGCGCGATGAGGGTTTTTTGGTGTTGCAGCTTTCGCGAGCGCGGAGAGTGGTGCAATAACGAGGCGCAACGAAAAAATCCCGC
>DFFS01000082.1:0-423 GCA_002371075.1 Christensenella sp. UBA3770 | reverse complement strand
GAAAAAATCCCGCAGGCGCGTACTCCTTGTACGTAACTGCGGGATTTTGAGTTGGAACAAAGTTAGTGTGCCGCTATCCGCGCTCGCCTATCTTTCTTCGCGGAAATAGTTCAGCCCCAACGATGCAGGCGGTTGCGACTTCTTGCTTCCCAAAATGCTCGTTGCGATCAAAACCAGGATGGTCATGGCGTACGGAAGCATCTTTATAAGCTCGATCTGCGCAAACGTGATGCCGCCGATGTAGCTTGACGCGATATAGAGCCCGCCGAAGATGATGGACCCGGGGATCGCCAGCGCGGGACGCCACAGCGTAAAGATAACCAGCGCGATGCTGAGCCAGCCGAAGCCCTCCAGGATGTACTCCCAGTTGCCGCCCATATAATCCATGATCGTAAACAAACCGCCCAGACCCGCGATCGCAGA
>DFFS01000081.1:408-18509 GCA_002371075.1 Christensenella sp. UBA3770 | reverse complement strand
ACCCCTAAACGCTTTTTAAAAGGTTATCGCTTCGCGAGAAATAAAAAGACATCAAGAAAAGTGCATCGTGACAATAACCACTAAGAAAAGTGCAGCGAGGAGCTTGGCTCCGCGGGTCGAAAGCCATGAGAGGGAAATGTGATGCGCGTTCTTTAAGGATAGCGGAAAAGCTGTTTTTTTTTGCGTTTTTTAATTTATCCACAACTTCTCGCATAGCGAGAAACTGCACTATGCGCTCGGCCAAACGAAATTGGATTTTAACTGTTCCCCATTGTCCACCAAAACGTCCTCGCCCGTCATGCTCTTGTTTACCGCCGCCAAAAAGTACGCCCACTCCGCGATCTCCTCCGGCGCAGCCCACCTGCCAAGCAAACTTTCCCCAAGCGCTTCGCGGAAGAGTTTTTCATCGCGGATCACAGGGCCGTTGGACGCTGTCATCACGCCGCCGGGAGAAAGGCTGTTTGCCGTGGCGCCGTATGCCGCCAACCGCAACGCGACGTTTTTGGTGTACGTGACGACGCCCCCTTTGCTTGCCGCGTAGGCGGCAAATTCCGACCCCGTCCTTGCACTTGCGGAGGCAACGTTGACCACCGCGCAAATGCTTTTTGTAAAGGCGTATTTTTCCACCGTGCGGATCACACCCTTTAAGTTGACGTCTATGACGTCCATCTCCTGCGATTGCACCCCCGCCGCCGTAACGAGAAAGTTGACGCCGTCAACGTCGGGCAGCTCCTTTGTGACGTCCGCGACAACGTGCGTGTAATTGTTGTCCGTCACAACGGGCGGCAGGACGTCGATCCCCCAGACCTCAACGCCGCAGGAAAGAAATTTTTTTACGATGGCGGCACCGATGCCGCCCGAGGCTCCCGTGACCAAGGCTTTCATACGTTTCCCTCCTTTTTGGCGGCAAGCAAGTCAAGATACGCCTGCCCGACGCCCTCCCTTTCCATCTTTTTCACCACGCGATAGCCGATGGGTGAGAAAACCACTTCAAACACAAGTTCCGCCACCGCCCCCGTTGCGGCGCAAGTGACGCACTGCAAGCTCGTCCACCCGAAAAAGTGGTAACTGACGATAAAGGCAAACAAAAGATTGTCCAAAAATTGCGCGATCACGGTGGAGGCGTAGCAACTGACGGAAAACGCCAAAAAGCCCTTGTTCTTAAACATTTTTTCAAACAACACGTTCAAAAAGTTGTTCAAAAACGCCGAGGCGACAAACGCCGCCGAGCTGCCGAGAATCACAAACCAAGACGAGCGAAACGTGCCGTCCAAGGCGGTGTTGATGACACTTTCCGACCCCGCGACGAAGCTTTGCGACCACAGCCCGGGGATATACGACGCCGCAATATAAAAAGCGGCGAAGAACAAGTTGACCACAAGCGCCGCCACCGAAAGCAGGTTTGCCGCGCGCACGCCAAAGCGCTTGGTCACCACGTCCATCAGCAAAAACACCAGCCAGGAGAAGATGATGCCGCAGTCCAGCGCCAGCCACGTGGTCCCCGTGTCGATGCTTTTGTTTGCCAAAAGGTTCATGGACACCACCGACGTCACAAAAAGAGCGGTGATCAGGGACGGAATGCTTCTGAATAACACTTTGAGTTCCGAAAAAAAGTTTTTGATCGCAGTCACAAGCGTGACCTCCTTGTTTTTTATTTGAGATGGTTAAGCAAGGAACATCTCTAACTCCCGCAAATCGGGAACGGTATTATGATATCATTTCAAACAATATTTGTCCAACGTTTTATAGGCTCACACAAAATGAAAAGCTTTTTTTAATAAATACGGCGATGGAGAGTGCTGCAGAGACAAGCGCTCTCCGAAGAATCGGGGCTGAGCGTACTTTTTGTACGTGATGCTCCGATTGCTTAGGAAGTTAGCGCAGTATCTGCGCCGCTATCCGTCGCCGTATGTACCGCGCCGAGGCGCGGCGTCGTTTACTCCTTTGTGAAAGAAGTGTTGGTGCACTTGGGGCAAGGCGGAACCTTGTCGTTTTTGCCAAGAGTCACGTTGGTGCCGCAGTTGGTGCAGCTGTAGGTGCCGTCGCCCGGCTTCTCTCCGGTGTGATAATATTTCATATATTATCCTCCTTTTATTTGATGTGCGTATTTTTGACAAAAACCGCAAAGGATATTCACATCAGCCTGCACAGCAAACAGGAGATCACGGTGCCCGCAAACGTGGCGACCAGCGCGATGGCAACGGCGCCCCTGTATTTTTTCACTACGCCGCCGCCGTACAGCGCCGCAACGTAAAACACCGTTTCGCTTGACCCGACAATCACGCTTGCCGCGCGGGCGGGGAAGCTATCCGCGCCGTACAACCTGTACACTTCCGTCAAAAGCCCGATGCTGCCGCTGCCGCTCATGGGTCTGACCACGATGAGTTCGGTCAGTTCGGGCGGAATGCCAAGGAAGCCAAACAGCGGGGACGCCACCTTTGCAAGATACGCGGAGAGCCCGCTCTCACGGAACAGCGAAACGGCGATCAGGACGGCGGCAAGATACGGAAAGATATCCGCCATAAGGCGGATTGCCCCTTTTGCCCCCTCGATAAAGGCGTCAAAGACGGGGACGCGGCGGATCGCTCCGATCAAAAAGTTCAGCGCGATAAACGCGGGGAGAATGACGGCGCTCACGCTTTTGCCCTCTTTCTTGTCAAAAAACACAACACTACGCCGATCACGGCGGTGACGAGGGTGGAAAGGACGGTTGGCAGCAGGATATCCGCGGGCGAGGCGCTGCCTGCCTGCGCGCGGAGCGCAATGATCGTGGCGGGCAACAGCTGCACGCCGCAAGCGTTGACCACAACGAAGAGCACGGTGTTGTCCTTGGCGACGCCCTCCCCTCCTTGCATGGCTTTGACCGCCTCGATGCCAAGGGGCGTGGCCGCGCTGCCGATGCCCAAAAAGTTTGCCGCAAGGTTTTGCGAGATCAGGGAGTGGGTCTCTTCCGTTTCCCCCTTAAACAGCCGCTTTGTCAGCGGGCGAAACGCCTTTGACAAAAACGCCGCCACGCCGTTTTTTCGCATCACGCCAAGGACGCCCAGCCACAAAGCGTACACCGAAAGCATTTTGATCGACAGCGTCACCGCGTTTTCCGCGCCGGCAAGCGCCGCGGAGACTGCGCCCGCGGGATTAACGAAAAGCATATACGCAAGACTCGTAAAAAATAGCAGAAAAAAGACAACGTTCATAAAAATAGTTATGAAAGCGCCCCGTTTGATATACAAAAAAATCCCGACCGCAAAGCGATCGGGACGTTTTTGATTGTGATCGTTACGCCGCAGCGACTTGGTCCGTCGGCGCCGAAACGGTCTTATACGAAACCGTAACGGACGCGTTTGTTTGCGCCGCCGCCAAAAACTCTTTGAGTTTTACAAGCTCGATGGCAAAGCCCATGTTCTCGATGTTGGTGCTGACAAACTTGCTGTTGACCACGCCGATCAAACCGCCGTAGATGTTGATGGCGGGGCCGCCCGAGTTGCCGCCGTTGATCGCAGCATCCGTTTGGATAAAGGTCAGTTGCGGATAATCCGAGAAGGTCTTGCCGGTTGCGGACACGATGCCCGCAGTAGCGGAAAGCCCGTAGCCCTGTGCGTTGCCGAGCACCAGCAGTTCGTCGCCGCGGGCGATGTCTCCCTCGTAGAAGGGGATCGATTTCCAGGCGTCGCCGACAGGCGGCGTTTCCACGATCTTGCAAAGCGCAAGGTCATAGGCGGGATCACGGTAAACAAACTGCAGCGAGTACGCCTTTTGATCGTTGTAATACTTGCTGGTGATGTCAAACACACCTTGAATGGAGGAATACACGCCGGAAACCTGCTTGGTGCCGTACGAGTAACCAAACCAACCGCGCTGAATATTCTCGGTGTCGTAGACGGTCTCCTCATAATAGATCACGTGATTGTTGGTGATCACATAGCCGTCCTCGGTGATCACAAATCCGGTTCCCTGACAACCAAGGTTGTATTGTGACTCCAAGCAGGAGATGTTCATCACGCTGTCCACGTACGTCACGGCATAAGCGCCGATGTTGGTCTTTGCGGAGGAGATGGTTTGGCGAACGACCTCTTCAAGGTTGGTCACACGCGTGGAAAGCGTCTCCGCGATCTCACGATATTTGGTCAGGGCGTCCTCCAGCTCCGTTTTGGAAACGTCGGTATAGGTCGTTACGTTTGTGGTACTGGTGCCGGAATTTGCGAGATTATCCGTTGAACTGCCCGAAAACAAAGAGCACCCCGCCAGACTGACCAAGACGAGGACCGAAAGAAGCGCTACCAATACTAAAAGTTTTTTCTTCATGTTCCACTTCCTTTTCGGCGACGATGCGCCGAGCTTTCTGTAGCCATAGTATTATTTTAACATTAAACGAGCCTTAAAATTAGCAAATTTTCTTAATTTTCCATATTTTACTGTGAGATATGGATGCTGACGTAAGGCTTGCCTATATGATTGCCGAGGTTTTGACCCAAGGAAAAACGCAACGGGAACTTTTGCGGTTGCAGTTTTTTTTGCAAACGATCTCTTCCCTCGTTGCGGCGCAAAGCTCCTCTTTGCGAAATGCGCTTTTAAAGGGCGGCGCGAGCGAGTGACACAAAGTCCGCCGCCGAGAGCGTTTCCCCTCTGACAGAGGGGGGGAACCCCGCCTTTTCTATGACCTCGTTTGCCCTTTCCTTGCCGCCAAACAGCGCGGCAAGCGCGTTGCCGAGGGTCTTTCTGCGCATATTGAACGCGGCGCGGATGATCTTGCGCGCAAAGTCGATCTCCTCTTTCGTGTAGCCCTTGTCCGCAAGGTCGATCCTGACCACGGCGCTGTCCACGTTGGGAGGCGGCAGGAAGCACTTTCTCCCAACCACGCGCATCAAACTTGCGTCCGCCACAAGGTCAAGCGACGCCGTGATCGCGCCGTACTCAGTGGTGCCCGGCTGGGCGGTGAGCCGCTCCGCAACCTCCTTTTGCACCATGACGGTGATGCTTTCGGGGCGCTCTTCCCCTTCCAAAAGGCGCATCACGATGGGCGTGGTCACGTAATACGGAAGGTTTGCCACAACCTTAAACGGTGTGGGCAGCGGCGCGCTCTTTTTCAAAAAGTCCTCGTAGATCACGGTGACGTTTGTCTTTTGGGCAAGCGTTCTGTCCAAAACCGAGCGAAGCGCCTCGTCTATCTCGTAAGAGATAACCTGCTTTGCCTTGTCCGCAAGCGCGGCGGTAAGCGTGCCCGCGCCGGCGCCGATCTCCACGACGACGTCCTCCTTTGTCACCCCCGCGTCTAAAGCGATGGCATCCAAAAGGTTGCGGTCGAAAATAAAGTTTTGCCCGAACTTTTTTTGAAAATCGATTTGAAAAAATTCTCCGTTGATGATCATAGTTTTATGGAATAAAAGCGCAAGGCGTTTTCGGTGGTGATCTCCTCGATCTTGTCCCTTGAGAGTCCCTTAAGCTCCGCCATTTTTGCCGCGACGAGGGGGATGTGCTTGGGCTCGTTGGGCGTGCCGCGAAACGGCACGGGCGTCATATACGGACAATCGGTTTCAAGCAAAAGCCGATCGTTTGAAATTGCGTTCAAAACCAAGTCCTTGTGTTTGGCAAAGGTCAGCACCCCGCCAAAAGAAAAATAGGCGTCAAACTTGTCCGAATAGTATTTGGCAAGCTCGGCACTGCCACCGTAACAATGCAGCAAAACGCCGCGGGTCAGCTTGGCTTTGTTCCGTTCGATGATGGCGTTAAAATCTTCGTAGGCTTCCCTGACGTGAAAAACCACGGGGAGCTTCAACTCGTCGGCGACGGCGATCTCGCGCTCCAAAACCGACTTTTGATCCTCACGCGGGGAAAGGTCGTAATGGTAGTCAAGCCCGATCTCGCCAAAGGCGACCACCTTTTTTTCGGCAGAGAGGGCGACAAGCCGTTTTTCCACCTGCTCCGTGTAGGTCTTGGCTTCGTGCGGGTGCACGCCGATGACCGCATAGACCCTGTCGTGCCGCGAGGCAAGCGCCACCGAGGCTTCGGAAGAGGGGAGATCGGACGAGGCGTTTACTATGACGCCCACGCCGGCGTCCATAGCCGCCGCAACGACCTCCTCTTCCCGCGGGGCAAGAATGGGGTCATCCAAATGTGCGTGCGCGTCGACGAACATTATCTGACTTCGCTGCCCGAGGCAACGATCTTTTCGGGGCTGACCAAAACCACGCCGCCCTTGCCGTCGTCCGCGCAAAGGAGCATGCCTTGGCTGACCACGCCGCGGAAGGCGTGCGGCGCAAGGTTTGCCACGACGACGACCTGCTTTCCGACCATCTCTTCCGGCGTGTAGAACTTTGCGATGCCGCTGACGATCGTGCGAACTTCCTCGCCGACCTGCACTTTCATCACAAGCAATTTTTCGGTCTTTTCCATTTTTTCCGCCGCAATGACCTTGCCCACGCGCAAGCCGACTTTTGCAAAGTCGTCAATCGTGATCTCGGGCGGGAGGGGCGCCATGGCGGGGGTTTCGGGCTTTTGCTCTTGCACTTCGATCTTGCTTTCCATTTCCTTGATCTCCTTGTCGACGTCCACTCTCATAAAGATCGGATCGCGCTCAATGACGCCGCACGCCTTGAGGGCGCCAAAGCTCTTGACGCTGTCAAACGCCCTCTCCTCGTTTGTCAAACCGTCAAACGACGAGAAGATCTTTTCCGCCGTATCCGGCAAAAAGGGCTCGATCAAAACGCCGGCGACCCGGATGCACTCCAAAAGAACGTACAAAACGTCGTTCAAACGCGGCTTGTTCGCCTCCTCTTTGGCAAGCACCCACGGGCAGTTTTCATCAATGTATTTGTTGGCGCGTTGCACCAGGCGGAAGATCGCCTCAAGCGCCTCCGGAATGTGCAATTCGTCCATATTTTTGCTAACTTCGGCAAGGGTCCCCTCCGCAAGAGAGATGATCTCCTGATCCGTGTTGACTTTGTTCCCCGACCAAGCGGGAATGACGCCGCCGTTGTACTTTGCCACCATGGCGACGGTGCGTTTGACCAAGTTGCCAAGGTCGTTTGCAAGGTCGGCATTCAGGCGGGAAAGGAACGCGCGCGTCGTGTAGGCGCCGTCTTGACCAAACGGGATCTCCCTAAGCAGGTAGTAGCGCACGGCGTCCACCGAATAGCGGTCGGAAAGTTCCACCGGATCCACTATGTTGCCCTTGCTCTTGCTGATCTTATCCTGCCCCATCAAAAGCCAGCCGTGGCCGTACACCTTTTTGGGGAGGGGGATGTCCAGCGCCATCAAAAGCGCGGGCCAAATGATGCTGTGGAAACGGACGATCTCCTTGCCCATCATGTGGATATCGGCGGGCCAAAACTTTTTGTAAAGCGTGTCGTCCTCGCCGGCATAGCCAAGCGCGGTGACGTAGTTCATCAAAGCGTCGATCCAAACGTAGATCACGTGCTTGGGATCAAAACTGACGGGCACGCCCCAGGAGAAGCTGGAGCGGGTGACCGCAAGGTCGTTGAGACCCGGGCGCAGGAAGTTGTTGATCATCTCGTTGCGGCGGGTCTTGGGGAGCAAAAACTCCTCGTTGGTTTCCAAAAGATTGATCAGCTTGTCCTGATATTTGCTCAGACGGAAGAAGTAGCAGGACTCTTTTGCAAGGCTTACCTCCCTGCCGCAATCGGGGCATTTGCCGTCCAAGAGCTGCGTCTTGGTCCAATAGGTCTCGCACGGAACGCAGTAATATCCCTCGTATTCCCCTTTATAAATGTCGCCCTGCTCGTAAAGCTTGTCAAAGATCTTTTGCACGGCTTTCTCGTGATAGTCATCCGTTGTACGGATGAACTTGTCGTAGCTGATCTTCAAACGATCCCACAGCGACTTGAGGTTGGCAACCTTTTTGTCCACAAACTGCTTGGGGGTAACGCCCGCTTCCTTTGCCTTTTGCTCTATTTTCAAACCGTGCTCGTCGGTGCCGGTCAAATAAAAGACGTCGTAGCCCTGCTTTCTTTTGAAACGGGCGATGGCGTCGCAAATGACGGTGGTATAACAAGTTCCGAGGTGCCAAGTGCCGCTCGGATAATAGATGGGGGTGGTGATGTAAAACTTCTTTTTATCCATAAAGACTCCCTCCCTTAACTTTCTTACGTGATATATTATACAACGCGAAAAACAAAAACGAAAGTTTTTTGCAAACAAAAGTTATTTGGACTGCGGCAACGGCTTGCTTTGCAAGCGTGAAGGATGAATAAAAGATGGACCCCCCTCTTCCGACTTTGTCGGCAGACGATCCCCCTTTAAGCCCACCCCACAAAACGCAAGCGTTTCGCAGGGATCCCGGAAAGGGTGCAAAATAAAGAGATAAATCGTTCAGGAAATATAAAAACAAAACCCTCCGACGGCAACGCCGTCAATTCATGAGCCATAGGCTCAATTCATGGCGAAGAGCCGCGTTGGGGTCCCCGAATAACCCAAAAAGGTTATTTGGGGTGTTGCGGATAGCTGCGTTGGGGTCCCCAAAAATCCAAAAGATTTTTAGGGGTGTTGCAGCGTAGCTTCAATTCATGACCGTAGGTCAATTCATTGCGAACAAAGTGATCACCTTCACTTTGGTTGATTTTCAACCAAAACTTCCCCGCTCTCCTCTGCTTCGGGCGCTTTCTCAAGCAAGCGGTGACTTGTAAGATCGATCGTAAATGCGCCAAGCGGCGCGGTGATGATGATGGAAAGCACGGCTGCCGTCAGAACGACAGGGCCGCAACCCAGCCCCATTGCAAGCGGTATGGCGCCAAGCGCCGCTTGCACCGTTGCCTTGGGGATATAGGCGATCGCGCAAAAGAGCCGTTCCTTAAATGACAGCGGCGTTTTGATCAAGCAGAGGAACACGCCGCCCATCCGGAACAACAGCGCCAAGAGAATGACGCCCACCACGATGCCGCCGCTCTTGGCAACGTACGTGAGGTCCACTTCCGCCCCCACGAGAACAAACAGAATGATCTCGGCAAGCACCCAGATCTTCTCATATTTTTTGGAAAGGCGCGCTGAACGAATGGGATCCAGCGCGTTGTACACCACGCCCACCGTAACCACGGCAAGCATTGCCGAGAACGGAACGTATTTTGCAAGCAGGTTTTCCAACGTGACAAACAAAAACGCAAAGGAGATCATCACGATGATCTTGATCGTGTCGCGGGTGTGAACGTGACGGAAAAACAGCACCATGCCGTAGCCGACGCCTGCCCCCACCGCGATGCCAAGAACGATGGAAACGGGGACCTCCCAAAAGATGCCAAAGTCAAAGTTGCCTCCCTTAGCCATCCCTACGAGGGCGGTAAAAGCCACGATCACAAAGATGTCGTCCATCGAGCTACCGGCGTTGACCATTTGCGGCACGGAATGGAGCGTGCCGTACCCCTCCTCCTGCAGCGCGATCATGCGAGGGACCACCACCGCGGGCGACACCGCCGCGATGACCGTGCCGATGATGGCGCTTTCCAAGAGGCTTGTGCCCACAAAAAGCGTGGCGAACAGCATATACCCGACAATCTCCGTCAATGCCGGGATCATGCAAAGCATCACGGCGGGTCTGCCGACGATCTTGAGGTCCTTGAGGTTGAGGGAAAGCCCCGCGCGGGTCAAAATTACGATCAAAGCGATCTCGCGCAGCGAAGCGCTGACCTCCAAGATGGGCCCTGCGATCAGGTTTAACAGGTGCGGCCCCAAAATGATGCCCACGAGGAGCATTCCGAGGAGGGGCGGCAGCTTGATCGCGCGGAAAACAGAGCCCAGCACGACGGAAGAAAGGAGTATCAAAGCAAGGCTTGTCAAAAAGTCTATCGTCATACTGTCCTCCTTTTAAAAAATTTCCGCTCTTAGTTTAGTCCCGAAGGAAAGGATTGTCAATCAATATTGCACTTTTAGTGCAGTTGGGTCTTTTTTCCTTTTGCAACGACGCACAAGCTTTGATCCTTTCAAACAAAAAACCGCAGCCGTGTACTCTTTGTACAATAGCTGCGGGATCTTCGTTAAAACAAAGTTGATGTGCTTTATCCGCTGCCCATCACAAACCGCCGTCGACGGCAAGCACGGCGCCCGTCACATAGGACGCGCCCTCTCCCGTCAAATACAGCGCGGCGTTCGCCACGTCTTCCACCGTGCCGATGCGCTTCAAAGCAAGCGTTTCGACAAACGCCGCCTTTTCCTCCGCCGTAAAGCGGGCGTTCATTTTGGTGTCGATCATGCCGGCGGCAATGGCGTTGACTGTGATGCCAAGCGAACCGACCTCTTTGGCAAAGGATTTGGTAAAGCTCTCCACCGCGGCTTTGGAGGCGGCATACGCCGCTTCGCAGGAGGCGGGATGCGAACCCCATATCGAAGATATGCTGACGATCTTTCCGCCGTAGATCATGTTGCGCGCCGCCCACTTGGATGCCAAAAAGACCGAACGTGCGTTGACCGCAAACACCCTGTCCCAATCCTCCGGAGAGGTGTCAAACACCGGGGCGACAAAACTGACCCCCGCGGCGTTGACGAGAACGTCGGGCGCGCCAAACTCCTTTGAAAGCTCGTCAAGCGCCTTTTCCGTGGCGGCAACGTCCTCAAAATCCACCTTTTTCAAAACGACCATCGCGCCGTACGATGCTACCTGATCGGCAAGAGCGCGCGCCGCCTTTTCATCGGAACGATAAAGGAGGGCAAGGTTGTCCCCTCTTTTTGCAAACGCCTTTGCGATGGCGCCGCCGATCTCTCCGCTTGCACCCGTGATCACCGATTTCATGCTATCTTCTCCCAATTTGCCTTTAGCGAAATGGTCACGCCGTTCTCATAAAAAAGCGTCACGCGGTTTGCTTCCACAAAGGTCGGATCAAGCGCCGTGACGGGCGTGTTGTTTCTGTCGTCCGTAATCGTATAGCCCAAAAAGCGATAGCCCTCTTTTGAGGGGCTCTCAAGGGACAACTCCGTCCCAAAAAGGTAGGTTGTCGGGTTGGGGTTTACGTCCCCGCCGTCAACGTACTTTACGTCATACGTCACCGCTTTCATCACGGCGCGCAAAACGATGTCGCCCTCGGTGCCTTTTTCAACGCACACCACCGCGCTTTCGGGGTCGTCAAAGTACGCCCATTTGATAAAGCGATAGCCAAACGGCATGACCGGCTCGTACAGAGAAAAGGTCTCCGTCGCCTTGGAATACGTCGTGGGATTGCGGCTGTCGTTGGCGCCGCGCTCCGTCAAATAAATGATGCTGTAGTTTTTGGGGATCTCCACCGCATAGAGCACAAAACTCTCCGTCACGGGAGAAGAAAAGTCGTAGACGACTTTTGTCAAAGGATCCTTGGTCCAAACGACAACGTAGCCCGCCGTCGCCGGGGCGGAAAACTCCGGCTTGGTAACCACCTCCCCCTCTTTAACGGAAAGGGCAGCGGGAGCCGTGCTCTCAACGGGCAACGAGAGGGTGTTGAACTCCACCGTATAAAAAACGTCCTCCGCAGGCTTTGCTTTTTTGCAGGAGAAAAGCCCGAACGTCAGGACGAATAAAAGGAGAAGGACGACGACGCGTTTCATACTAAATGTTGCGCTTATACTTGCCGCCGATCTTGGCAAGAAGCACCCTGCCCATCAGCCAAGAGGACTGAATGCAACCGTAATCTTCGCTGTCATAGCTGTTGTTGCGGTTGTCGCCAAGCACAAAAAGCTCACCCTCGCCAACCGTCCAAACGCCCTCGGATACGCCGCCGGGATAAATGCCCTTGGGCGTCATCAAAAAGTCGTTAAGCGGCTCATTGTTGCGGATCAGCTGCGCCTGCGACGGGGAAATAAAGCGGATCTCTATCTTATCACCGGGGATGCCGATCACGCGCTTTATCACACAGGTATAATCGTTGGAAACGTCGGATTCTTCCGTCAAATTGGGAATTTTGTTGACAAAGGGGAGCGAGTTGAAAAAGTCCGACACCGAGATGGAGTTTGCGGGGTTTTCCGTCGTGACGTCTTCGCTGTTGGGGCGGTAGAACACCACCACGCAATCGCGCTCGATCTTAAAAAACTTTTTCTGAACAAAGACCTTGTCTCCCTCCGAGTTGATGGTTGGCATCATCGAAACGCCGGTCACCGCGACGGGCGCGAGGAAAAACTGCTGGACGATGCCCACCAGCACGATCGCGATCATCAAACAGAGCACGATCTCAATGATAACTTTGAATACGTTGGTCTCTTTGTCCTTAGCCATAATTACATCCAAAGAAAATTGTTATAGTATTTATCGTCCGTATCGGGCAGGATTATGCTGTACAACCCCTCCCAATCACGCATCGGGATCAGATCCTTGGTTTTGAAGTCACCCACCTCAAGAGAAAGACGCGTCCACTCGCCGGCTTCTGCAAAGCCGGTGGCGACGTACTCCGTGATCTCACCCTCCTCGCCCTTTAACAGAATGACGCGGATCTCCCCATCCTCTTTGGAATACACGCTGATGTGCAGGGCGGTTGCCGGTTCATACCTGCCGCTTTCGGAAAGAATGTTGGTGCGAAGCACCCCTTTGCCGCAAAAACCGGGCACGCCGTCGGGGGCGTCCTCAATGCGGAAATCCTCCTTAAACGCCAAGAAGGTTTGTGCGGAATTATCCGAATAAAAGCCGTGATCCGACTCACTGTCGAGAAGGAACTGGCTTGTGTGATACGGCACGTCCGACGTGACAAGGGTGGCAAAGCCCTTGCTGGCGATGCAAAGCCCGCCGACAAGCACGACGGTAGCATAGGCGTAAACCTCGTGGTCGCCCTCCCACACGGGGACCTCCGCCGCAAAAGTGCCGTCCTCTTTCTTTTTCATCAAAGCTTCGTGCCAGTGGCGACAAGTGGGCAACGCGTCGTTGTAAGCATAGTAAAGCGTGGCGCTTTGCGCCTTTTGTCCCCCGCAGGAGACGCCGAAACTCAAAAAGTTCTCCTCAAGCTGCGATGTCAACTTGACCTCGGGCAAGGATTCCCCTTTGAGGGTGCGATCCAACCACTTGTAGGACAAAAGAAGATCCCCCACGTTGATCTGCGCGTTGAGACGCGGCGTGACCACAAGGGTGTACGGGACGTCGTCGCGAAGCTGACAAACGATCTCGTTGACCTTTTCCACGTCGCCGCCGTGCGCGTTTGCCGCGGTTGCGATCAAACAAGGGCACTTCAGCTGACGAGCGGCGCTCTTTGCGCTGATGGTCATCATATAGCTGTCCGCATTGGAGGTATCCTCCAAAACGGGCGGATCGGAATAGTCGCCGAGAAGCGCCACGAGCCCCCCTACGCGGGTGTCCGTGGCAGCAACCTGCCAAGCAATGTCCGCGGCGGTCTTTGCACCCATAACGGCAATTTTTGCCTTGGGATAGAAATACTCAAGCAGGGAAATTGCCCTCCTTGCGATCTTGGTCCAAAGGAAAACGGGAGAATTTTTCGCCGAGGGCGAAGAAAGAAAGCGATCGGGCGTACCGGCGGCAAAAGACGCGTACGTCAGCCCGTCGGAGTAGCGCGCGCAGCGCCCTTCCTCGTCGGGAATGCCGCTGACATCGATGGTGGCGACGGCAAAGCCCCTTTTCAAAAGATCGTCAAAACCCTCTGTGTACGCCGCTTGGTCGGCGGAGTTCATCACGCAAAGAAGGGCTTTCTTGGGGGAAGGGACGGCGGACTTGATCTCCGAAAAAGCGCGCACAGACTCGCCCTCTTCGGCAAATGCGGTAAAAAAGGCGCCTTTGACGAACAAGCCGTCGGTTTCGCTTGTGTATTCGATGGATATGTCGAGCGGCGCGGAAGCGGGATCGTAATCCTGCCAAAGCTGCACCGGCGTAAGAAACTTGATAGCCACGATAAGCATCTCCGTTTATTATTCTTACGCATATTGTAGCGCGAAACGCGCGCGTTGTCAATGAATTTGCCGAATTGGAGCACCCGCGCCGCCGCCCTTGGCAATTTTGCGTTTTTGCCTTTTCTGCGTCCTTTCCGCAAGGCGCTTTCTTCTATTCTCGTCGCGTTTTTGCCTTTTTACCTTTTTAAGAAGCTCCGCGGCTTCCCGCCTTTTTGTCCTTTGTTCCAGCCGCTTCTCTTTTGCCTTTTTGCGCTTTTCCGCCAAAAGGGTCTTTCGCAGCTTCAGCCTCTCCGCAACGGGCGCAAACAGCTTTTCCACCCGCGTTTCTAGGGACTTTATAGGGACAAGAAGCTTTTTCAAAACCCTTTTTATAGCGGGCAGGCAAAGTTTATACAGACGACGAAACAAAACCGCGCCGAGAAAAAAAGCCGCCGCGGCATATAGGCGAAACACGCCGCCCGACGAAAGATAAGACCCAAAGAAAAACGCCGCCCCGACGGCAAGGGGCGTCAGGACGTCAAACACCGCCCGCCATGCCTTTGACGCGCCGCCGAGGGTCAGAAACAGCGTTGCCACGGCTGCCGCAAGCATCCCCCAGCCAAACATCGCCGCAAAGACGACGCATTCCGTCCAGATCATTTGAACAAGCGCTTCAACAGGCTTTTCGGCTCGCTCTTACTGCCGTATTTGACCGCCTCCACCTCTCCTTTGAGAACAAGAACGCCGTCCTCGACGGAAAGCTTCTCGGCAAAAAAGTCCTTCCCCGACAAAACGAGCGTCCGCTCCCCCACGATCAGCTTGACCTCCTTTTCTTCCAAAGAGACCACTTGCGTGAGCCCCGTGACGGTGGTTTCTGCCTTGATACAAAGCGAATGCGTCTTTTTTTGAACGACGTTTTCCATACTTTTCCCTCCCTTTATACGTGTAAATAACCTATGCGCGCGCACTTTCATTTATACCCCCGCCCTCCCGCGTTTCGCTCTGAAAAAACCGTAAAAAACGTTTGACACCCGCCCTGCTCGGTGTTACAATGAAGAAAACCGTTGAGGAAGAAGAGTAGTCGTGTAAGGTTCCCTCAAAGAGAGCGCGCGGGCGGTGAGATCGCGGCAGAGAAAGCACGGCGAATGGGCTTCCGAGGGCGAGGCGGAACGGGGTGACCCAAGTATGCCAGCCGGAGTGCGATCTCCGTCAACAAAACGAGCGCATGTCAGTGCGTTAAGAGTGGGCGCAAAAGCGCCAAGCAGGGTGGCACCGCAGGAATACCTGTCCCGGCAAAAGAAGATCTTTTGTCGGGGCATTTTTGTTTCCCCCGATAAAAGCAAAACCGGTAAGTAACCGCAAAAAGCGGGAAAAGGAGGAAAATACCATGAGTAAAGAAGAAAAAGCTATCCCTTACAAGATCTATCTCGAAGAGTCCGAGATGCCTAAGGCGTGGTATAACCTCCGCGCCGATATGAAAGTCAAGCCCGCTCCCCTTGTCAACCCGGCCACGGGCAAGGCGGCGACCGCGGCAGACTTGGCGCACGTGTTCTGCGACGAGCTTGTCAAGCAAGAACTAGACAACGACACGCCGTATATCGAGATCCCGCAGGAGATCCGCGAGTTTTACAAGATGTACCGTCCCTCTCCCCTCATTCGCGCCTACTGCCTGGAAAAGAAGCTTGGCACGCCGGCAAAGATCTACTACAAGTTTGAGGGCAACAACACAAGCGGCAGCCACAAATTGAACTCCGCGATCGCGCAGGCATATTACGCCAAAAACCAAGGTTTGACGGGCGTCACCACCGAAACGGGCGCCGGACAATGGGGCACCGCACTCAGCATGGCTTGCGCTTACCTCGGCATCGACTGCAAAGTGTATATGGTCAAGTGCTCGTATGAGCAAAAACCCTTCCGTCGTGAAGTGATGCGCACCTACGGCGCTTCCGTCACCCCCTCCCCCTCTATGGAGACCGAGGTGGGCAAAAAGATGCTTGCGGAGTTCCCCGGCACGACGGGCAGCCTCGGCTGCGCCATTTCCGAAGCGGTGGAAAAGGCGGTCACCACCCCCGGTTATCGCTACGTGCTCGGCAGCGTTTTGAACCAAGTGCTGTTGCATCAATCCGTCATCGGCTTGGAGGCGAAAGCCGCTCTTGACAAATACGGCGTCACCCCCGACGTGGTCATCGGCTGCGCCGGCGGCGGCAGCAACCTCGGCGGCTTGATCGCTCCGTTTATGGGCGAAAAGCTCCGTGGCGAAAAGGACTACGAGATCATTGCGGTGGAGCCGGCAAGTTGCCCCAGCTTTACGCGCGGCGTCTTTGCCTACGACTTTTGCGACACGGGCAAGATCTGCCCGCTCGCCAAGATGTACACGCTCGGCAGCAGCTTCATTCCGTCGGCGATCCACGCGGGCGGTCTCAGATACCACGGCATGAGTCCCGTGCTCTCGCAGCTCTATCACGACGGCTACATGAAAGCGATCTCGGTCAAACAGACCGAAGTGTTTAAAGCGGCGGAGACCTTTGCCCGCACCGAGGGCATCTTGCCCGCACCCGAAAGCTCGCACGCCATCAAAGCGGCGATCGACGAGGCGCTGAAGTGCAAGGAGACCGGCGAAGAAAAGACCATCTTGTTTGGGCTCACCGGCACAGGGTACTTTGATATGTATGCTTACGAGAAGTTCCACAACGGCGTGATGGAGGACTACGTTCCCTCCGACGAGGAACTTGCAAAGTCCATTTCCGCTCTTCCCAAGATGTAATTCATCGGATAAAAAACAAACCGCACGGCGATGAGCCGTGCGGTTTTTTGTTTCTTTTAGGGACTTTTTAGGGACTTTATCCTTTACTTTTCAAAGGACTTGATCTTTGCGCGGATGGAGGAAAGTTGCTTTTCGACAGAGCTGACGGCAGTGCCGCCCTCCGAGGTGCGCTTGTTCACGCAGGTGGCAAGATCGATGGCGTCAAAAAGGTCCGCCTCAAAAGCCGCGCTCTTTTTTTGATAGTCCGAAAGCGGGATCTCTTCCAAGGTTACGCCCTTTTCTACCGCCTCTTTGACGATCTCCCCCACCATCTTATACGCCTCGCGGAAAGGAACGCCCTTTTTGGCAAGATAATCCGCAAGATCGGTGGCGTTGATGTAGCCCTGTTTCGCCGCCTTTTCCATGTTGTCCGTCAGGGCGACGATGCCATTGACCATCGGAACGAAAACGTCCAAGCACGCCGAAACGGTGTCCACCGCGTCAAAAAAGCCCTCTTTGTCCTCTTGCATATCCTTGTTGTACGCAAGCGGCAACGATTTAAGTACCGTCAAAATGGAAAACAGATCGCCGTACACCCTGCCCGTCTTGCCGCGCGCCAACTCCGCAATGTCGGGGTTTTTCTTTTGCGGCATGATCGAGGACCCCGTCGTAAAGTCGTCGGAGAGGACAATGTACTTAAACTCCCAACTTGACCACAGCACGATCTCCTCCGAAAGGCGGGACAAATGCGTCATGATCAGGGCAAGATCGGCAGAAAGCTCCACGACGTAGTCGCGGTCGGAGACGCCGTCCATGCTGTTTTCCACCACGCCGTCAAACCCAAGTTGGGCGGCTTCGTACGCGCGATCGGTGGGGAACGTCGTCCCCGCAAGCGCCGCACATCCGATCGGCGAAAGGTTCAAGCGGGCTTTTGCGTCCTTTAGACGATCCGCGTCGCGCAGGAACATATAGCAATACGCCGCAAGATGATGCCCAAACGTAACGGGCTGCGCGCGTTGCAGGTGCGTGTAACCGCTCATGACCGCGCCCTTGTACTCTTCCGCTTTGTCCGCAAGCGTAGCAACGAGGGACAACAGTTTTTGCGTGACGTCCTCCGCGGCTTTCCGTGCGAAAAGCTTCATATCCAACGCGACTTGATCGTTTCTGCTGCGCGCGGTGTGCAGCTTTTTGCCCACGTCACCGATGCGGGCGATCAACGTCTGCTCCACAAACGTATGCACGTCCTCCGCCGTTTCGTCCACGGCAAGCTTGCCGCAGGCAACGTCGTCCAAAATGCCGCCCAAGGCGTCGACGATCGTCTTCCCTTCCTCCTCGGAAATGATGCCCTGCTTTGCAAGCATCATCGCGTGCACGACAGAGCCGCAAACGTCCTCTTTGATCAGACGTTTGTCAAACTTGATCGAAGCGTTAAAGCTTTCCGCCGCCTCGTTGATGTCGCCGCACGCGCGCCCCGCCCAAAGTTTGCTCATTTCTTCACCTTTGCGCTGACGATGGCTTGCACCTTGGTTGGCAACCCGTACAGGGTGATAAAGCCCTTGGAATCGGTTTGATCGTAATCGCTTTC
>DFFS01000081.1:0-341 GCA_002371075.1 Christensenella sp. UBA3770 | reverse complement strand
GTGGCGATCTCCTCGCTGTACAGGGAGTAGTCGCTCCACACGCCGGCGTTGATGATGTTGCCCTTGTAGAGCTTCAAGCGCACCTTGCCCGTAACGCACTCCTGCGTTTTGGTGACAAAGGCGGAAAGCGCCTCGCGCAGCGGGCTGAACCACTGTCCGTTGTAAACCAACTCGCCAAACGTGATGGCAAGCTTTTGCTTCTCGTGCATCGTCAGTTTGTCAAGCGTGATGCTCTCCAAAACGGAATGCGCCTTGTAAAGGATGGCGCCGCCCGGCGTCTCATACACGCCGCGACACTTCATGCCCACAAGACGGTTCTCCACGATGTCGATGATGCCGAT
>DFFS01000033.1 GCA_002371075.1 Christensenella sp. UBA3770 | reverse complement strand
TCGGCGTTTCTTCTGGACGCCACTCCCGCTTCCGCAATATATTTATTGATTCTCATAAGTTTCTCCTATAAGTTATAATAACTTATTTTTTTTTGAGAATCAAGTGTTTTACTCTTTCGACATCGGCTAAACTTCTTGAAAATATCTTTCAAACAATCCTTTGCTGACGCCATAGGTATCATAAACGTTCAAGGTCACGCATATAAGGTGCACGCCGTCTTTTTGCGCAGAGGAAACCAAGCACCTTCCCGAGTGCGTTGTATAACCGGTTTTTACACCTGTTGCATAAGGATAAGAATAGAGAAGTTTATTTTTATTATAAAAAGTCACTTTTACGTCAAAACCACCCACCTTTTTTGTTGCGTTATACACTTTGGTTTTACATATCGTTTGAAAGATCGGGCAATCAAAGGCGTATTTTGTGATCAACGCAAGGTCTTTTGCGGTTGCATAATGATCCGCATCGTGCAAACCGTGCGGATTGGTAAAGTGGCTGTTTTCAGCACCTGCTTTTATGGCCGTTTCATTCATCATTGCACAAAAACCTTCAACCGATCCTGCCGTTATGATGGCAAGAGCGGTCGCGGCATCATTTCCGCTTCGCAACATTAAACCGTAAAGCAAGTCCAATACGCGCCAGTTTTCGCCCTTTCTTAAATAGATGGACGAGCCTTCCACCCCCACCGCCTGCTTTGGAACAGTTACCCATTGGAAAAGATCGGAGTTTTCTATAACGGTAATAGCGGTGAGTATTTTAGTAGTAGAGGCGATCTCCATCTTAACGTTTGCATTCTCTTCGTATAGGATCTCACCGGTTTCCGCATTCATCAAAACCACAGCCGAAGTGCGGTTATATGCATTAGCAGTGGCAGCGGGTGCGGCAAAAAAGAAAAAAAGTAAAAAAAACAGCAATGCGATCAAGATTTTTTCTTTGCGAAAACTTTTGCTACGGTTTGTAATACGTTCATCCATTTGTCGTCCTCCTCTTTACCGTCCACCCTTATAAAAGAGTGACTGAATTTTCCGAGTAAAAGAAATCCAAGCGGTGTGACGGTGGCTCCCGCCCCGCCTGCTCCGGCTCCCGTGAATTCTCCGTTTATTCTTTGCAGACCGTATTCTCCCCCACCGGACACCATTCCCACACTCAATTTGGAGATGGGGATCACCATAGTCCCATCGGGTGCGATGATCTCTCGCCCAACAACCGTTTCTCCGTCAGCCATTTGTTTCAGGTTTTCTAAGGTCTTGTCCATGATGTTTCCTATCGCTTCGCTTTGCATATTTTTCTCCCAAAATAGTATGCGCAAATGAGAAAATAACTAACGCGATGCAGGAATATACGCAAATGGAAAAATTTACCGTTGCCTGTTCGTTCAAATAGCACGGAAGGATCAACACCTTGCTTTTATCCAAGCGATTAAGATTTTTCAAGTAACCGATAAAACTATTTATGATCTGTAAACCGGTTGAAATGGCAATAGAGAGAGATGAGGGATCGCCGCTCGTATATACCGATACGTTTAAGTCGCTTATATGGATCGCGGTAAACAAAAATGGCAATATTGCGCTGTTTTTACCGTGTTTTTTCTTTTTTGACAGCATTTTTGCCTTATTCTTATTGATGGAAATGTAAATGTCATCGGATAAAAAAAGGCGTATGGATAACAATTTGATCCCCAACCATTTGATCGATATATAAAGCACTCGCTTATCGGGGCGAAAAGTGCCTTCCGCCTTGATAAAAATAGGTAAAAGTAAGAACAGTAAAATGAAAAGTAAATAAAAAAAGAGATCCACCATGTTAGTATGGCGGATCTTTCAAATATTATAGATTATTCTTCTCTATCGGCCGCATCTGCCGCAACTTCTCGTACGATAGCGGAAAGGTCAACTTCATAATCTTCGTCGGAAGGTTTTTCCACACGGATCTCCTCGCCGGCAGCAAGCATGGGCGCATCCACTTCGTTCACTTCCTTTTCGGGGAAGAGTTCAATGCTCTTTTGCATGCCTTCTTCCAAAACCTTTATGCGTTCCTGCACCTCTTTTACCGAGGGCAGCTCAGATAAATCGCTCAGTTGGAATTTTACCAAGAAATCATCCGTTGTTCCATAAAGAAGAGGCCTGCCGAGTGCATCTTTTCTGCCAACTACGGTGATCAAATTGTTTTTAAGAAGCATAGAAATGGCGTAATCGGACGAAGAGGAACGAATGTCATCTATCTCCAAGCGAGTAACGGGTTGTTTATATGCCACGATAGCCATTACTTCAAGCAAAGAACGGCTGAGTTCGCGTTCTTTCAATGGCTTCAATACTTCCGCAACGGGTTCTCCCACGTCGGGAGCGGTAACAAAACGCAACGTCCCATTGGTTTCCACAAAAACGATGCCGCCGTTTGCGGGGTCGTATTTTTCTTTAAGATCTTCCACGATGGCATCTAATCTCTTCTTTGTAATATCCATCTTTTCCAAGATCTCGGTCTTGGTTATCCCCTTTCCGGAGGCAAAGACGATCGCCTCAATTATACTCATCTGATTGTTCATCGAATCCTCCTTCGTACGACAGGTTTTCCGCTCCCTCTTTTAGGGTGATCTTGATATCTTCAAAAGGTTTTTCCTGCACTGCTTCAGCAAATTGTTTTTTCAATAGTTCCAGCAAAGCAAGGAAGGTATTGATCTTTTCGCTCTCCGTATAATCTTCATCAAACAGCGAGAAGAAGGTAAGCTCCTTTTTTTCAAGCAACGTTGCCACAAGAGATCTCGTTTTTTGCCCCACAGTAAAACGGTCTTTAACAATGACTTTGGGAATGGCGTCCACCGTTTTGGTTTCCGCCTTGTACATGATTTTGGCAAAAGCATCCAAAAGGTTGTCCAAATTAAAGTTTTTAAGCAAAATGCGGCAATCTTTTTCATCAAATTCAGGTTCGCGGAAAAAGCGGTTGGTGGTTTCCGTGATCTTCAATTTCAGCGCGGAATCTTTGATAAGATCATATTCTTCAAGCAAGAAGATAATGGAGTTCTTATCCTCTTCAAGGATAACGTCCTCTTCTTCCGTACGCGGAAGCACACTTCTGAGTTTAATATCCAAAAGAGTTGCGGCCATGCCGGCAAAGTTGCTTGCCTTTTCAAGGTCCAAGCCGCTCATATCTTCTATGTACTTTAAGTATTGCCCCGTTATGTTTGAGACGAAGATGTTTTTGATCTCGATCTTCGCTTCTTTGAGCATATGTAAGAGCAAGTCAAGAGGACCCTCGAAGTCATCGAGTTTGAAGCTGAACGTTTCTTTGCTTTCTACAAAAAAATCTTCCATCTCAACCTCCCACGATCAAATAATAGAGTTTGTATACACCTTTTTGTATGCCGGTGATATATAGCCGGAACAAGTTTGCTTGCGGCAACCCGATCGCATCAAAGAAATAACCGAGCAGTAAGATCCCCAGCAAGATATAAGAGCCATATTGGCGCATAAAACGCAAATACGCGTTATTCGTGCGTGAAAGCGATGCAACCACGTTATATCCGTCCAAAGGATAAATGGGAAGGATATTGAAGGCAATAAGCGCCACGTTCAAGAGCGTGGAGAAAAACGCCACATAAAACAAGTAAAGCAAGAAGTAATACAGCGCTTTTATCGATACTACGACCGGGAGAAGATACCCTATCCCCACCCATAATCCAAAAGCGACTATGGCCTGGATCAAGTTGGCTGTTACTCCCGCCAAGGAGGTGATCAAGAGCCCTTTTCTGATATCCTTAAAGTTGTAAGGATTGATGGGCACCGGACGAGCAAACCCAAAACCCACCAAAAGGAACATCAAAAACCCAATGGGTTCAAAGTGCGCCGCAGGGTTAATGGTCAACCGTCCGTTGGCTTTTGCCGTCATATCACCCATTTTATAAGCCGCAAAACCATGGGCATATTCGTGCAGAGAGATAGCAAAAACGGCGCTTGTCAAAAACGCCAAAATCATAATGATCTTTATGATCGCATCAAATCTCTCATACAAGATGGTGTATATCATAGTCAAAAAATATTATATTTTATTAAAATAGTTTCGTCAACCGATTTCAAAATAATGCACAAAAAGAGGCGCGGTTTATCCGCGCCCCACGTTTTATGCCATTTTTTCCGCTATTCGTTTATAAATATCCGATATCCCGGCCTTATAAATGTCTTTTGCTGCGATCAAATAAACCACCTTTTCCTCTCCGTTATTCATCAATTTAACTTCGCCTACTTTATCACCCTTTTTTACAGGCGCTTTCACATGATAATAGCTGGTTTGAACGTCATATTCTCCCTGCTCCGAACCGGTTTTATAGAGCACCGAAATGTCTTGCTCGGCATAAGCCGGCACCTCTTTTTCTTTTCCTCTCGTTACCGGGCAAAGGAAAGCCGATTCTCCCTTTTTTACCAATATTTCCGTTTTGTAGTTTGCAAACCCGTACAACAAAAGTCGTTTACTTTCTGCAAAACGCGTTTTGCTGTCATCTGCTCCGATCACAACAGAGATCAATTTGGTATCCCCTCGAGTAGCACAAGCGGAAAGACAAAACTTTGCTTCGGAAGTATATCCCGTCTTTCCCCCGTCGCATTCGTCATAAAAGCGAACGAATTTGTTTGTATTGGTAAGGGTGGTGATCCTGCCATCGGGATGGGTATAATCTTCCAACCAAATCTTGCTGTAATCGTAATATCTTTCGTGATTGGTAAGCTCCGATAGCATGAGCGCAACGTCGTGAGCGGAGCTGTAACCGCCTTCTTTAGGAAGGCCGGTGGCATTTACAAACATCGTGTTCTTCATGCCGAGGGATTTTGCCCTTTCATTCATGCGTTCCACAAAAGCAGCCTCCGAACCGGCTATGCGTTCGGCAAGAGCAACGCAAGCATCGTTTGCGGATACCACGATCACACCTTTCAAGAGATCTGTGACGGGATATTCGTCACCGCTCTCCAAAAACATTTGACTTCCGCCCATTCCGGAGGCTTCGTCACTGATCAGTATCTTTTCGTCGAAAGTGAGCGAGCCCTTTTCAATCTCCTCAAAGGTCAAAAGCGCCGTCATGATCTTAACCATGCTGGCAATCGGAAAATGATCGTTTTCCCTTTGACCATAAAGCATTTGCCCCGTTCGTTTATCCATCAAATAGGCGCTTTTTGCCTGAACGGCGGGAAGGTTTTCCGCTTGGGCAATGGATCCTATGGGAGCAACCAATCCTACGAGCATCAACATTAAAACAAGAAATATAAAGATTTTTTTCATAGTTCACCTCACGAATAGTATGGAAAAAACAAAAACCGCTATTCGAAAAGGCTTAAAGTGCTATGACGATCAAATAAATAAGACCGCAAAGCATAACGTAAAGTAAAAAAAGGAGCAAAAGGTACATAATTAGGCTTAATAGCAACGTTGCTCCGGCACGTTTTAAGCTGTTTTTACAAGGGTCCGTTCCATTGCAAAGCCTAAATTCACCGCATTTTAAGGATATCCTAAATAAAAGCCAACCGCCTACGATCAACAGAGGTATGTATAAAAGAACACACGAAAGTAAAGAAGCGATCAAAGAATCTGTTAAGAAAACAACGCAGGCGAGCTGACCGAAGTATTTTCCGAAGAACAACGCGGCAAGTGCCGGGTATATGGTTGGAAATGGCAAAAAATAACATAGAGCACACAAGAAAGCAAAGAGGAAAAAGCGTAAAAAATCAGGCCAAACGTGAGAAAAAGGTTCATATTTCAGATGAAACAGTTCCGAAAACATTCCGAATGGCGCGTTTTTTTCACCGATCTTAACTCCGATATAAATACCAATAGCCATTCCCGCCAACAGCCACCCATAAAGCGCAATCAATCGTCTTTTATTATGTTTTATACTTTCTTTCAAATCAAGTTTCAAATAGTAAAAACGCGATCTCAAGCCATACTTCATATCATAAAGATATGAGTGTAAGCTCTAAAATATGTAAAAACCGCGTTATGCGGCGTTTTCGATCATCCAATCGATATATAAACCATATCCTAAGGTGCTGTCGTTTACGAGAACGTGAGTCACCGCCCCTATCAGTTTACCGTTTTGCACGATCGGACTACCACTCATTCCTTGTAAAATGCCACCTGTTTCCGCTAAAAGCTCCTTATCGGTCACGCGGATCAGCATGCTTTTTTCTGTAGGTTTCTGTTGATTCGACAATTTGATTATATCGATTTTGTATGCTTTCGGAACATTCCCGGAAATAGTTGAATATATTAGGGCCGGACCTGTTCGAATATCACTCTTATTCCCGAGCGTTATTTCTTTCAAATCATCTTTTACCACAGGTAAAACAGTTCCGTATACACCAAATTCATTGCATTTTGTTATCTTTCCGATAGGTTCATCGCGATTCATGAATTTACCCGATAACTCTCCCGCTTTTCCCGCCTCAGGTCTTCGGTATCCGTTTATCAAA
Source organism: Christensenella sp. UBA3770 (assembly GCA_002371075.1). Classification (GTDB taxonomy): domain Bacteria; phylum Bacillota; class Clostridia; order Christensenellales; family CAG-1252; genus CAG-1252. The sequence continues at coordinate 24,474 of DFFS01000033.1, read as the reverse complement.
CAGGAATATATAGATCCTTCATCGGTAATAAAGGGTTTTCCGGTATCCACATCAACAATCCCATGTCCCAAAGCACCGAATTTATCCTCTTTTGTAATAAAAGTTAGGGTGCCAATGCCGTTTATCCCGTTTTTCAAAACCAATCCGACCTTTTTGAGCCCTGTCAAAGCATCGGTGACGGGAGAAAGTGAGACGTTATACTCACGATCCCCTCTTTTTAAAGTAAGATCAACATGATTTCCCGATTTTTGTAGTTCGCTTGCAAATTCGCTTACGCCGCTAACTTCTGTTCCATTTACTTTAACAATCACGTCATCGGTCAAAATTTCGCTGCCGCGAGCGGGACAAAAGCTCCCCTCATCGGTGATCACATCAACCATGCCCGTAACGATCAACCCTTTTTCGGCAAGCCCGATCCCGATGGGGATTCCACCGAGATAAACCTTTTCACCTTCGGCATAGGTGATTGTGGTTGGATAAAAGGTAAATGATACTATTAGAAAAGTAAAAAGAAGCACCTGTATGATCCTACACTTCATTTCGTCACCTCGCTTTTATCATTTGCAAAGTGAAGTGATTTACTCAGTTTAGGCCACATCTTTATTTGGAAAAATGTAGAAAGGTGTTCTAATTTACGGAAAAATGTATAGCAATATTATTAAAAACGGACTAATTTAGAATTGTTTGACGATCTTATAGCATCTTTCTTGCGCAAAGCAATAGACCTAAGCTCTTGCGCATGTAAGCTACCATAAGTGCCCGCCCCCGCTGACAAGCGCTCAACTTCTTTAACGATCCCCTCTTCGGTAAGTGCAATCAAAGAGGTATGCGTTGCACTGCCATCTGTGGTTTTTTCGATCAAATAATGGCTGTCGCTCATAGCTGCAACTTGTGGCAAATGGGTAATGGCTATCACTTGACGAGTTGCAGAAACCAATGCAAGTTTTTCAGCAACAACTTCCCCTATCTTACCGCTGATGCCCGCATCAACCTCGTCGAACACCAAAGTTTGAATACCGTCCAAACGAGATGTGATCACTTTCAGTGCAAGCATGAACCTGGACATTTCACCGCCGGAAATAATTTTTGACAAACTCCTTACAGGCTCACCCGGGTTGGGAGAAATTAAAAATTCCACCCTATCACAACCCGTTTCACTTAAATATTCCTCCGCCGAACCGATCGAAACTTCAAATATACTACCCTTCATACCAAGTTCGGAAAGTTCTCTTTCAATTTCGCTTTTCAATTCCTTGGCGGCATGTTTGCGAGTTTCGGTTAAGCGATCCGATTTCATGATAAGATCCGAATAGATCTCATTACGATTCTTTTGTAATTGCTCGATCTCTGCATCTGCGTCCAAAAGCGTTTCATATTCCTTTTGGAAAACATCATAGCGAGAAAGGATCTCTTCAACCGTAGCGCCATATTTGCGTTTCATGGAACGAATAAGATCTACCCTCTTCTCAACAAAATCGGCTTTAGCATCGTCAAAATCAAAGGAATCGATATATCCCGTTAATTCATCAAGGATATCTTTCAGCTCCACATACGCCGAATCCAGCCTGTTATAAAGGCTTTCGATTGCAGGATCGTATGAAATTGCCTGTTTTAAGGAATTCATTGCCATGGAAACGGCAGAAGGCGCACTATATGCCTCATCCCCTTCCAAACAGGATGCAGAAGCACCTACCGCGTTTAGTATCTTTTCGGAATTGCGAAAGCGTTCTCTATCTGCCAAAAGCGATTCTTCTTCGCCCTCTTTTAATTCCGCTTGCGCAATTTCATCTATTTGATACTTTAATAAATCGATTTTACGGGCGCGGGCTTGCTCATCCCCGTAATCAGAAAGTTTTTTTTCTATTTCACGGTAACGATCATAAAGGGTGGCGATCTCGGTTTTTAAGGCAAATATCTCCTTTTCCCCGTATTTATCCAAAAGATCAATATGGGTGGATACGCTCAGCAGTGATTGATTTTCATGCTGACCGAGAATATCTACCAAGCGCGAGCCCAATTCTTTTAACATGGATAGCGAGGCAATCTTGCCATTCAACCTTACTTCCGACTTATTCTCGCTCATCGTACGGCTTAAAATCAAAGTATCCTCTTCTTCCAAGCCAAGTTCTACCATTTTTTGCTTCACACCTACGCTGTCGGACACGTCAAAAACCGCTTCTACCTGAGCCTGAGAAGCGCCGTGGCGGATCAACCCCTTATCTGCTCGCGCACCCAAAACAAAGCCAAGAGAATCTATGATAATAGACTTTCCCGCGCCCGTTTCACCACTTAATACGGTCAATTTATCTCCAAAAGATAGGGTGCACTCTTCAATTAAGGCAATATTTTTGATATGAAGCTGTAAAATCATTCTTTTTCCGCGGAAAGAAACGCTTTAAAACGGTTCACAATGTTCTCTGCATGATCGGGATCCGTCGCAACGAAAATACAATCGTCACCTGCGATCGTTCCATACACACCGGTAAGATTAAAACTATCGATAATAGCACAAACGGCGTTTGCACTACCCGCCAAGGTCTTAATGACGATCAAGTTTCCGCAAATATTGACGGAATGAACGGTTTGCTTGAAGATAGCGGAAGTTTTGTCATCCCCATTTGTGTAATCACGGGCACTTTGCACATAACGAAACACACCATCCTCTTTAATCTTTTTCAATTTCAGTTCATTGATATCACGAGAAACCGTTGCTTGCGTTACGTTATAACCTTCCGCATTCAATAAATCAACAAGTTGTTCTTGTCTGGCAATATTGTATTTTTTGATCAATTCAAGGATCCTAAGCCTTCTATTATCACAAGCCATAATCTTATTTTCCTTTGGTAAATTTACTCAGCATAATGCTGTAAAAACTGCGTTTATCAATCCTAACGAAAGATACGGAATCCGTTCCGCCCGTGACGGAAACTTCCACCTCTTTTTCTTGCGAATATACGGTAATACCATCCACCACGATCACACATTTCCCTGCGGTTGCGGCTTTAATCGTTACCGTTTCTTCATTTGGCAAAACGATGGGCCGCGATTGTAAACTATGCGGACAAATAGGCGTCACAACAAACGCCGGCACCTTGGGGCTGAGCACAGGACCACCGGCAGATAAAGAATATGCTGTGGAGCCCGTAGGAGTTGCAAGGATCACCCCATCGGCACGATAACGATCCAATGACCCACCCTGGGTAAATACCTGCACGTCCATCAAATTGATCGTATCACCCCTGCCGATAACGGCTTCGTTAAGAGCATAATGAACTTCGGAGCCAATACGGATCTTCAAAAAATAACGCCTATCAAGCTCGTAATTTTTGTTTGCAAGATCATCCAAATACTCCGAGGCAGTCTTTCCGGATTCCGCCAAAAAGCCCATTTTACCACAATTAATGCCCAGGACGGGAACCTGAGGATGTGTGGAACGAATGAACTTTAAGATAGTGCCGTCCCCACCAAAGACCACTGCATAGTCCGTACCGTCAAGGATGGCGCCGTCAAAAGCATAAAAAGAAGAGCCTCGCGCCTGAATTTCGGCGGAAAACTCTTTTGCAAAAGCCTCTGCAAGAGGTTTGGAATGATTTATGACTAAACAGTATTTCATACCGTTATTATAATACGAATATTCATTAAAGACAACAGTTTTATGCAAAAATGCGACTGAAAAATGAATTATTTGTGAAAATTATTACAATTTTGTAAAATATACGGTACGTTCCTCATTTTTATCGGGGAAAACATCCGGCACCGCGCAATGTCCAACCGGCTTAAATCCGGCAACACGTGCTGCGCTTAAAAAAGCAGAAAACGTTTTTTCTATGGCTTTTTTATCTCGAACCACACCGCTCTTTGGTAAAAATTTACGCCCTACTTCAAATTGTGGTTTGAAAAGAAGTACCGCCTTTCCTTCCGCTTTAAGAAATGACGAAAACAGTTCAAACATTCCCGTAAGAGAAATAAAGCTAAGGTCGGCACAAAGAAAATCAAAAGTCTGATCTCCGATCGCGGTTTTTAGATCCTTCACGTTGGTATGATCCAAAATTGTCACCCGCTTATCGTTTATAAGATCTGACGGAAACGCTATGGTAAGATCCACTGCGCAAACAGAAGCGGCACCCTGTTTCAGCAAACAATCGGTAAAACCGCCGTTTGCCGCGCCTACATCCAAACAATGCAATCCATTTACGTTTATCCCAAAGGTGTTTAAAGCGTTCTCCAGTTTAATACCGCCAAGTGACGCGTATTTTACTGTATCCGTTACGATGATATCGGATAAAGTGTTTACCTCAATGGAAGGTTTGTCCACGAGCACACCATCCACCTTTACGCCACCTGTTTTAATGAGGTTTTGCGCGCGCGTGCGAGAGATACCCTCTCTTTCAGACAAATAGAGATCAAGCCTCATTGAGGATCTCCTCTGCAATAGATGCGGCATCGATCCGATAAAGAGAACGCAATTCGGCAGGCTTACCGAAAGTCACGTACGTATTGGGAAGCGTGAATGCTTTATGAATGGAATACCCCATGGCGGAAAGATGTTCGGAAAGAGATCCCGCATACACCACGTCCTCAGCCGTAAACAAAGGTAAATGTTTAATTTGATCCAAACAAGCACAGTCTATCGGTGAAATGAAGCGCGCGTTTACGAGCCCTATTTCCCTCCCTTTTTCTTTCAACATGCCGATCGCATCCTTTGCCACCTGCAACATTGCCGCGCCATGTGCGATCAAATAACCGTCTTTTCCATAAGAAAGCATCTGCCAGAAAGGGAATGCCCCGTCACAAGCATTAGACAATTCGGTACCGCCCTTAGGATAACGTATCACCTTCACGCCATCCGTTTTTTGCGACCAATCAAGCAATAGTTCCAGTTCTTGATAGGTAGCGGGAGAAGCAACTTTACACTTGGGCACGGATGACAACAAAGAAAGATCATAAATACCTTGATGGGATTCTCCATCTTCCCCAACGATACCGGAGCGATCAAGCAGGAACGTAACGTTTAAGTTGTCAAGCGCAACGTCATATAAAAGCTGATCATAGGCACGTTGTAAAAAGGTGGAATAAATGGCAACGTAAGGCTTATATCCTGCACGAGCGAGTGCCGCGGCAACGCTTACGGCCGTACTTTCCGCAATACCCACGTCAATAAAACTGTTCGGGAATCGATTGATAAAACTCGTTAAACCGGTCCCGATAGCCATTGCTGCCGCAACGGCAACAACTTTATCATCTTTTTCGCGCAATTTTATGAGGGTATCCCCAAACACTTTACCAAAGCCCTCTTTTGAAACTTCACCTTTTGGGGAGATACCGTGCAATTTTAAGGGGTTTTGTTCCGCTATTGCAAACCCTTTTCCTTTGCTGGTGACAATATGTAAAACGATAGAGGTTTTATTCTCTTTTGCAATTTCAAAGGCCTTAACGAGGGTTTTTACATCGTGCCCGTCTATTGGCCCTAAATAATCCAAAGCGTACATGGCAAAAGGACTCTTTTCTCCCGTTAAAACCCTCCCATCGTAACGTTTTTCACGCAAGTCTTTCAAATAGTCCGGGATACTGCCCACGCCGGCAGATATGGAAAAAGTGTTATCGTTTATTACAATGATCTGTTTACCGGAAGAAGATGCAAGATTAAGGCCTTCTGCGGTTTCTCCGTTCACAAGCACCCCATCGCCAAGTACGGATATCACTTGATAATCTTTCCCCGATAGTTTGCGAGCCATTGCATAACCGCAAGCCGCGGAAACAGCATTTCCTGCGTGTCCGCCAACAAAATGATCGTACTTGCTTTCGGAAGGTTTTGGGAAACCGCTGATCCCCCCAAAGGTACGCAAAGAATCAAAGGCATCATTCCTGCCGGTAAGTATTTTATAAGCATAGGCTTGATGGCCAACGTCAAACACTATTTTATCGTTATCCGCATCAAAAACGTGCAAAAGTGATACGATAAGCTCCACCGCCCCGAGAGAGGCCCCGATATGCCCTCCGTTTTGAAGAGTTACTTCTATGATCCTTTGCCTGACCTCATTGGAAAGAACGCTCAGTTCGTCCAAAGTAAGCGTTTTGATATCAGCGGGAAGATTTTTTCTTTTCAGAAGCATGTTTTTTCTCCTTTCTGCCTTCCCGACTAAACAGTCCGAGGATGCGAGCGGTAAGCATAACCAGCTCTTTTGAATTGCGAATGGCAATGGTCTTTCCGATCGCCTTTCCGCCAACGGTCAATGCCGCGATCGTTGCGCTCATGGCAATGGATATGATGAGTTGATGGGTAGAACCGGATAACGCAATGATCTGAATAACGATAGCAGCCGAACAAGCGCCCGATATAACACCGCATATATCACCGATCACGTCACAACAAATACTACTTACTTTTTCCGAGTTTTGCACCAAACGTATCGCACGCTTACTGCCCGGCACTCGTCTTGACGCCATGGACGTAAGAGGTTTAATATCGCAATTGGTTACGGCAACGCCAATCCCATCAAAGATGATACTGATCAAAATCAAAAGGACGCAGATCAAAAATGCCACGATCAAATTACTTTTATTGGTGAGAATTTCTGTAGAAAAACTAAAAAATGCCGACAACACAAGAGTGATGATCGTAACTTTTAAGGGCCAAAGATTCTTTTTTTCACCCTTTCTTTTTTGTCGCTCTTTCGTTGAGCTCTCTTCTTGTAAAGAAACTTTATTTTCCGCGTCTTCTTTCAAGAGCTGACTCCTTTAAAAATCGGTGGTAGTAATGCAAGTAAACCTTGCGCCATAGGTCCAGTAGGATTTCCCCATGCGAAACGCGCCGTCGCCGAACGCGCAGTTTCCTTTTGATCCGCAAGGCGGGGGTCACCCCTCACGCAACTGAATCACCACTAAGGTCGCACTATAATCCTTACATTACCGAATACAGTCTAGAAGATTTCCTTAACAGACCACACACGACTTATCCTCTTTTGCAATTTAAGTTTCATGGGCAATCACCGGTATATGTCTGCCGACATATACGGTGTGGTTCCCAATCCGCCTATTTCACTCAAGGCAGGCTACTCTGCACACAGCTTATTACCGCATTGCAGGTTTAATCCCACACAGTGCCCGGTTCCCGACCACCATTGTAGGTCTCCACGAAAGGTGGGTCGGCTTTCGTATGCCGTTACGAAACGCCCACGATTCTTAACTCCCAGCATCGACCCGAATTTGGGCAAAACGAGCCAACACAAGAAACTTCATCGATGTGCCCTACGGCGTTATTTTAACCACGCCCTCATACGTATGTGTTCTGACTAGAATACTGCACCACCGTATAATTATATTAACATATATTTCGCCGAATTACAAGAGAAATGCAACGCGGCGACCTCAATGCCTCGTTTTACAAGGATTATTCCTTGTTTTCTTTGTTTTCAGCGGCGGGAGCCTCCGCACCGCCTTCCTGCTTAAACGTCAAAAGGAAATTGATCAAAGCAACGAGGTTTTCGCTTGACTTAAGATCTTTGACGGTATCGACGGCAACGTCACGGTTCAATTCAACAAACTCCTTTGCCGCCTCCGGCGAAATGGTGTTCAGCATCGTTAAACAAGGCTTTTTCTCCTTTTTGTCAACGCCCTTTTGATCCTGCGTAAGATCGTCAAGATCGTCCTTTAACTGGAACGCAACGCCGAGATAATTGCCGCATTTCAAAAGAGCCATGATCGTGTTCTCGTCAAGCCCCGCCGCAAAGGCGCCCGCACCAAGCGCCGCCTGAAACAGCGCCCCCGTCTTACCGGAATACATGTTGATAAAGTCTTCCCTCTTAAATTGTTTTTTGACTTCCTCGTCAATGTCGTAACTTTGCCCGCCGAGCATTCCCATATAACCGGCACGTACCATTATGCAACTGATCGCCGTTATGTAACCGCCCACGTTTTTTGCCTTGACGGCGTTTGCAAGCATATATTCGTATGCATAGTTCAAAAGCGCGTCGCCGGTCAAAACGCCCATTCCCTCGCCGTAAACGGCGTGCGTGGACTTCCTTCCGCGACGAAAATCATCGTCGTCCATACACGGCAAATCGTCGTGAACAAGCGAATACGAGTGGACAAGCTCCACCCCCAACATCAAAGGAAATACGTCGTCATAGGTCAAACCGCCCATTTCCGCCGCGATAAGCACAAGGAAGGGACGGAGCCTTTTGCCGCCACCGAGAACGGAATAGCGCATTGCGGAAACAAGCGCCCCGCCGCGCAGCGCGTTCATTTCCTTTTCAAGATCTTTGTTAAACTTTTCGGCAAATTGCTTCAGAACGTCCTCAATCATCTTCCTTTACCTCAAAAGCCGTGTCGGCAAGTTTCCCGAGTTCGTCCGTCAAAAGTGTGATCTTGCCTTTTGCTTCTTTCAGCATGGCGATCGCCTGCTTTGCAAGCTCCAGCCCTTTGCCGTAAAGTTCGATCCCCTCTTCCAAAGGAAGAGACGCGTTTTCAAGCGTGGCTGAAATTTCCGAAAGTTGCGCTATAATTTCTTCAAAGGTCATTTTATAATCTCCTTTACGTTCGTACTTATTTTCCCATCTTTCGCAATCAAATCGACCTTATCTCCGACGGAAACGTCGTTGACGGACGTGATGCGCTTTCCGTTTTTTACGGCTCCGAAATAGCCTTTCCCCAAAATGTTTAGCGGATTGGACGCGTTGTAGGAGATCAATGTCTTGTCAAGCGTGTTTTCCTTTTGCGTCACAAAGCTTTTTGAGCCGTTTGTCAAAGCGCCAAGCGCCAATCTGAAGCGATTGATGGTCTTTTCCGTAATCAACGTCGCGGCATGCGTCAAATTCTTCGTTTCCGCAATAAGGTCACGTTTCATTTGCTTCGCCTGATCCTGCAACGTCGTTCCCATCTTGCTAAGCATTTCAAAAATTGAACCGATCGTCTGTTGCTCGTCAAAAGCGATCATATGTGCCGCGGCAGTGGGCGTAGCTGCACGCGCATCTGCGGCAAAATCACAGATCGTAAAATCCGTTTCGTGTCCTACGCCGGAAATAATGGGCGTATCGGCAGCATAGATGGCGCGAGCCAGAACTTCCGTATTAAACGGAGCAAGATCCTCCAAAGAACCGCCGCCGCGCGCAACAATAATAGCATCATAAACGCCGTCAACGGCACGTATGGCGTCGGCGAGCTCATACTCCGCCCCCTCACCCTGTACTCGTACGTTATAGACGTGAAGGTTGATGCAACCGTTTACGTTTCTGACCGTCCGATAAATGTCGCGAATGACTGCGCCCGTTTTGCTGGTGATAACACAAACGTCCTTGCAAAAAGGCGGGATCGGTTTTTTATGTTCCGGAGAAAAAACGCCCTCATTCTCAAGCTGCGCCTTTAATCTTTCAAACTGCGCATGAAGGTCCCCTATGCCGACCGGCTGAACGGATACGACGTTTAACGAGAGTTTGCCCGTGCGAACATAAAAGTCAGGCGTGCCTTTCAAAATCACGCTTTCACCGTCTTTGGGCGTATAGGTACGACGATAGTTGAAAAGATTGCACGGGATCGCCGCGTCTTTCCCTTTCACGGTAAAGTAAGCGTGCGCCCCGCTGATTTTAAACCCCGATACTTCGCCGAAAACAGAAACACCGTGAAGCATTTCTTCCGCGTCGAAAATCGAGCGGATATATCCGTTTAGTTCTTCTACCGAAAGTGTTTTGTTAAACATTCCCTTTTGCTGCTTTTAACGTATTTGCCATCAACATCGCGATCGTCATGGGTCCGACGCCACCGGGGACGGGTGTGATGAAGCTTGCCTTTGGCAAGACAGCCTCAAAATCCACGTCGCCGCAAAGTTTGCCGTTTTCATCGCGGTTGATCCCCACGTCGATCACGATCGCGCCCTCTTTGACCATGTCGGCAGTGATCAGTTTCTTTTGTCCCACCGCAACCACCAAAACGTCCGCCTCACGCGTAAACGAGGCAAGATCCTTTGTTTTGCTGTGGCAGATCGTAACCGTGGCGTTGTGCTGCAAAAGCATCAGCGCGACGGGTTTGCCTACCTCGTTGGACCTGCCTACGACAACGGCGTGTTTGCCCGTCAGGTCCGTGCCGGTGCTGAGAATCAGTTGGATGATGCCAAGCGGCGTGCAGGAATACAAACCTTTTTTATCGTCCAAGAGAAGCGATCCGAGATTTTTTGCGGAAAAGCCGTCCACGTCCTTTTTCGGATCGATCAACGTGATGATCTTTTTTGCATTAAACGCGGGCGGAAGCGGAAGTTGTACCAATATGCCGTCCACGGCGCGATCGTTGTTTAGCTTTTTGACAAGATCCTCCAAATAAGATTGTTCAACGCTATCCGCAAGTTTGTAGGCTTCCGACGTTACGCCAACCGCCTCGCAGGCGCGGATCTTGTTGCGCACGTAAATCGCGCTTGCCGGATCCTCCCCCACCATAATTACGGCAAGTTTGGGTTTTCTTCCGACCGTTATTGCAAAGTATGCAAATTGTTCTTTGAGCTTTTCTTGCCAAGCGCTCGCAATTGCCTTTCCGTCAATGATTTTCCCCATGTTCCCTTACCTCCTTATTGATACTTGCCAGCACACCGTTCACAAAGCCGCTGCTTTTGCTTGTGCTGAATTGCTTAACAAGCTCCACCGCCTCGCTTATGGACACGCTCGCAGGTATCTCAGGACAATAAGCGAGTTCGTAGGCGGAGATCAACATTGCGGTCAAGTCCCCCTTAACGAGCCTATCCACCGAAGAATAACCGGTAGTGTATTTGACGATATCGTTCGTCAACTGATCAAAATGTTCCGCAATGCCATTGTAGCATCCTCGAATGTACTCTTTGTCGTCATCCGAAAGAGATGCGTCCAATAGAAGCAACTCCTCCGTTTGCTCGTTGAGCTCTTTGGTGAAGAGATATTCGAAGACAAGTTTATAAAGTGTTTCTCGTGCGTTTTTTCTGCTCATGGTCATTGATTGAAGACGACGCCGGCGACGTTTACGTTGACTGCTTTTACTTTGTATTTCGTCGCGTTTTCAACTTCGGAAATGATCCGTTGTTGCAAATCGTAGGCAAGATCGGGGACGGATACGCCCGAAAAAGCGTTTACGTAAAGGTCAATTACGACCCTTTCGGTGCCCTCGTCGATCGTGACGAGCACGCTTTTGGGTTGTTTCCTTTGGCTCTTCCCCTCCATCCCGGCAACACCGGAAAGAGAGGCTACGCCGCTGACTTTAAACGCAGCGACGGCGGCAATGGAAGCAATGATGTCCTCGTATCTTTTGTCGTCTGTCATATTCCCTCCGAGAAAATTATAGCATATCAACACTATTATTTCAAGTATTAACTAAATTATCACTCTTGCTTTTAGCACTTTTCACGCATGATGGGAAAATATTTATATAAAAAAACAACTCTCAAAATGAGAGTTGCAATTTTTATAGACACTTTTTTGTCACACGGAATACGGCGTGATGATCACCTTGGATGCAGTCACCCCCGTTTCCGCAGTGATCACGGATAAGATCTGTGCGGCGTCTTCGGCGTCAAGTTCTCCGTTCTTCTTTACGATGGCGTTAACGTTTGCCGTGGAAATCGTAACAACGGCGTCCTCAAAGCCTTTTGCCTTGATCAGCCCTTCAAGCACAAGCTCGGTCTCGGTAAATCCCACCAATTCTTCCCGCTTATCCTCCGCCGAGGCGATCGCAGCCACGGATGCGGTCTCCGAGTTGATTATCGAATCGTAATACATAAAACTCTCTTGTCTGGAAGCGTCCCTTGCGCTTCGATAACTTGTAAAGAACGATACGACGGTGGAATCCTCGTCCGCTATGGTTTTGGAAACCGTTTGCGTGTTCTTTTTGGTGATCAAAACGTTAAGATATGCAGCAGCTACAAGCAGCACGACCATAGAGCAAATGATAATGATCTTCTTTTTGTTTGACATTTTGTTATCCTCCCTTTTCCATTTCGAAAATTTCTATTCTGTCCACCGATGCTCCGGTGGCTTTCTCAACCAAGCGGATCATTTTGACCCGATTATTCATATCGCTTGCGCCCTCCGCAACGACAACGACGCCAACGACCTCTTTGTCCGCGCCGTTTGTGATCAGAACGCGCGCCTTTCCCACGCCGGCAATGTCCGAGATCATCTTCGCAACTCGAGCTTCCGTTTCGGTCATTTCAACCGTGCTTTGCGTTGCGTTTTTTTGCGAAGCACCCTTTGTCGAAACCGCAAAATATACGACGATCGCAATAATAGCGAGTAAGGCGGCGATGATGATCTCAAGGTTTTTTACCTCTTTTAGCTTTTTGAACGCCCCGCTGTTTGTGATTTTCTCTTTCAGATCACGTAGAAACTTCATTGATCACTATCTTTTCCTCCTTTATCCCAAGGGACATAACGGTCAAGCGATAGGCTTCGTCCAAATCCTTATTTGAAACGGTAAGGATAACGTGTTCCACCTCGTAACCGTCGTCAAGAACGACACAAACGGACGCCCCTACAAGCCCCCTTTCGGCAAACGCCGCGTTAAGCTCTGCGGAGAGTGCGGACTGTTTGTCCTCTTTAATAATTCCTATGAACGCCTCATCCGATTCATACCCACTTGTTGAAAAATCAAAAAATCGATTTATGTCGATTTTTGACTGCAAAAGCGCGGGGATCGGAGCAAGGACCACATAGATGACCATCAAGGAGATCACCCCTTTGATGTACTTTGCCGTTTGTCCTTCGGGCAACATCACCTCGGTCAGAGTGATGGTCAAAACCGTTCCGACGATACTTAGGATCCATCCCGTCATGTCAAAGCACCCCCACGTTACACGTCACGACCATCAGCAACAGCGTCAGGATCAAAACGAACCCCGTGCCCAAAATGGTGGTAACGAGGATCTTGGTTGCGTTGGAAACCGAATACAAAAAGTCGGAAACGCGCTTGTCCCCGATCGGCTGTATGAGCGAGGCGACGATCTTAAGCGCAAAGGAAAAGATCGTAACGTGCAAAATGGGTTTGACAATCATATACAAGACGACGATGATGCCGATCATTCCGATCGAATTTTTGATAAGAACGCACCCCGCGCTGATCAAATCGAACCCTTGCGAAAGATAGCCGCCGAGGATGGGGACGTAGCCCGAAAGCACAAATTTCGCCGCCTTGATACTGACGCCGTCCACCATACCTCCCGTAATGCCGGCTACGGTCAAATATGTCATAAAGAGCCCAAACGCCGCGGAAAGGATCAGGGTTGAGCAATACCGAATTGCGGATTGTATCTTGTCCATTTTCACGTTGGATGAGAGGTTTCCGATCAAGCAAAAGGCGATGGCGGCAACAAACAGCGGCAAAATGACCTTGCCAAACAGCGAGCCGATCAACATGGAGAAAACGGCAAGTTGCGGCTTGTAGATCGATGCGGAAACGTTTCCACCGAGGGCGCTCATTAACGTGATAAGCGGAGGAAATGCACCCTCCGTAAACTTTTCCACGCCCTTGCAAAACGCCCTGCATTCCACAACGATCCCGCCCACCTTAGCCATAACTATGGATACGACAAGCGCATAACAAACGTAGTGGACGATCTCGATCGTCTGCTGTTTTACAAATCCCGAAGTCAAGCCCGCCAAAATGCTGTTCATAACCGCGATGATCACCACGGTCAAAAGGACGGAAAGCGTCCCCGTAAGCGCGCCGAGCGCCTGTTTTCCAACGTAAGTAAAAAGCCCTTTAACGGAAATAGGCACTTCGCCGTTTACGAATTTCATGATCAATCCGCGAACGCCGCCACTCATTTCCTCCGGCATTTCCATGCTTTTTACGTATTCTTCAAAGTCGGCAAGATCAAGCGAATCGATATATCGTTCGATTTCCGCCCCGATTTCGCCCTCCACCTCCTCTTTCGTCTTGCTCTGTGCGGAGGCAAAACCGCTTGTACTTGCAAAAAGTACTGCAAAAAGCAGGAGGATCAAAATCAAATGCCGCGTTTTCATAACATTGAGGAGATGACTTCCACAAGATTGGTCAAAATGGGCATCGTCATAAAAAAGATCGCAACCTTTCCCGCAAGTTGCAACTTGTTGGCAATGCTTGAAACACCGTAATCGTTGCACAGCGCGGAAGCGTACTCGGTGATATAGCCGACCCCGATGATCTTCAAAACGCCTGCAAACAGCGATTCATCAACCCCACTTTTCCCCACAAGCATGCCAAACTGCTCTATCACTTCCGTCAACGAGGAGAGAATGATCAAAAGGATCAGCGCGCCTCCCGCGATCACGGCAAAAATGTACAGCTCGGATTTTTCCTGACGAAGAAGCCCCGCAACCAATGCGCCGATAAGGCCCACGCCGATCACTTTGACGATCTGCATATCAGTACAAACTGAAAATGGACTTTATACTGTCAAACAATGACGCGATCATATCCAAAACGATCACGAGAACGATCACCAGCGAAGCAAGCGTTGTGATCGTTGCGATCTCTTCCTTGTCGCTTTTTCGCAAAATCGTATTGATGATAGCTGCCAAGAGCCCGATGCCGGCGATCTTAAACAACACTCCGATGTCCATACGCCCTCCCTAAACGATCAAAATAAAAGCAACGATGCCAAGCAAAACGAATAGTTTAAAGTAAAGCGAGGCGTCCTTGCGGAATTTTACGCATTTTTCCTCCGTAAAACGCTTCATCTCGGCGCATTTTGCGTTTAACGACGCAATTTGCGTATCGGCGTCCGTCGTTCCTATCTCGGACAAATACGCCTTGATTGCGTCAAGCTGTTTTTCCGATAAAGGAGGCGATGCACTTTCTCCCGTCAAAAAACTATTAAAATCGGTTTTTTCTCCTTTTGAGTAATTTTTAATGATTTCTTTTACCGGCATTCGTTCATAGGCGATCTTCTCGTTTGCAAAAACGAGATAGCGATAATAGTCTTCATAGAAAGACGCTCTTTTTACAAGGCGCTTTTTCAGCCAAAGTCCGATCAACGCGCATGCAAAAAACAGGCAAACGCCGGCAAATACGGAGAACGAATTCATTTGATGGTCTCCTTCACGACGCTTCCTGCTTTTGGCTGCTTGGAAAGGAGGATCAAATGGTCAAAAACAACGGATAACGGCTCAAATACGCCGTGAAAACAATCAAGATCACCACCGTGAAGCGTAGCTACGACCTTGACGCCGCCATAATAGGCGCGCAAAACGCCGGCAACGTCTTTTTCGCCCGAAAGCTCGTCCGTCACGATATATTCGGGAGCAAGGGCACGTAAAGCGTTTTCGTAAGAAACATTTTTCGGAAAACCATAAAGGACGTCTGTGTTTTGCCCGACGTCAAGCCCGAAAGACGTGCCGTCCGGCGCACTGATCTCGCCTCTTTCGTCCAAAACGACGACGCACTGTCCGGCGTTGGAGAGCTTTCTTGTTATCTCTCTTAAAAGGGTGGTTTTCCCGGCGGCGGGCGGGGAAACGATCAATAAATTTTTTCGGAAATTTCCGTCGATTTTTAAAAAATCTGCAATTCCGAAGATCTGATGCGGGATCCTGACAGAAAGCGACGTGATGTGCTTGACGGTCTTAACTTTTTCGCCATCCATTACGCACTCTCCTGCAATCCCAACGCGTATGCCGCCTTTCAAAGGAACAAATCCGTTAACGAGTTTTTCCGTCAGTGCATAAAGTGAATGTTCCGTTATATTTGAAAGAATCCGATCAAACTCATCGTCCGTTATAACGTAATCGGTACATCCGCGCCCTTTGGGGGTCAGATAACAAACGGTTCGTCCGCGACGTACGCGTACTTCTGTCACCGCCGACGGCAACCGCCGTACGATAGAGTTTGTCAACACACCTTCCAACATACCATCATTGTATGCGGACAAGCAGAGCGATATCACCTTGTAACGGACATAAAAAAAGCCCGCTCGATATAAAGCGGGACTTTTATAAGGGATTTATTTAATTCGTTCTGTGTTTTCCTGCGGAAAGGATCCTTGCGTTCCTGTTCATCGGCAGATACGTACCGATATCCGAAACACCTTGAATGTCGATAAATTCCGTTTGAATTACTTCACTTTCATCGTTATCATAGAAGAATACTACCAAATAAGGCATTTTTACGATATCAGAGAAGACAACGGGACCTCTGGAAAGATCGGTGTCGATCACTTTTGTGCCCTTGCGGTATCTCTTGGATTGTCCGAACTCACCGATGATGATACGCTTGCCGTAGCCAAGCTCCGTTACGACGATCAGCTCGCCGCTTTCATCGTTGACAGAGGCATAGACGACCTCATCGCCAACGTTCAGGGCGATGCCTTTCACCCCCGCGGAGCGTCTGCCCTGCACGGGCACATCGGAAGTTTCGGCATTTAGGACCATTCCATCACGAGTAACAAAGATCATCGAGCCGCCCTCTTCAAAGGTGCAGACGTTAACAAGCTTCTCGCCCTCTTTCAAAACCGTCGCCTGGAAGTAGGACTTTGACAGCGCGATATACTCCGAAGTCAAAGTGCGTTTTGCCATACCTTCGCTTGTGAAGAAGATCAAGCTGTTTTCGGGGTTGGCTTTCTCGCTGTCGTCGGGACAAAGTATGGCAACCACCCTTTCGTCCTTGTCCGCTTGCGGCACAAGTTTGATAAAGGGCGTACCTTTATCCTTCCATGACCTCTCGGGAAGATCGGAAGCGTTTATCCTTGCGACATTGCCCTTGTCCGTAAAAGCATAGAAGTTTTTATCCGACGTTAAATAGCAAATGTCCACGACAAGGTCGTCTTCCGAAAGACCCAAGACGTTCTTGCCGCCCGCGCCGAGCGTGCGTTGGTTGCAGAATTTCATGTTGCCGTTCTTGAAAAGAACGATACCGCCGTTGACAATAGGCTTGGACTCCGCCTCTTCCGGCTTTAATTCGGAGACGATCATTTCCTTGCCGTCCTCGTCGATGATGGTTGTACGACGAGCGCGCTTATACCTCTTTTTGATATCCAACAGCTCTTCTTTGATCACTTGATACTGGAGTCTTGCCGAAGCGAGTATCTTGGTGAATTTGTCGATCTTCACGCGCAATTCTTCGATTTCGGAGATAATCTCGTCCGTTTCCAAATTGGTCAAACGACGAAGCTTCATTTCCACGATGGCATTCGCTTGTTTTTCCGAAAGAGTAAAGCGCTGACGCAGCGCGTCTTTGGCATCGCCTACGTTTCTTGCGCCCTTGATGATCGCAATAACTTCATCGATGTTTTGAATGGCAACGAGGAGACCGCGCAAAATCTCGTCGCGCTCTTTAGCCGCGTTGAGGTCAAAACGGGTACGACGTTGGATCAGCGTGCGCTGGTAGTCAAGATAGTAGCGCAGGATCTCTTTAAGCCCCATCAATTTAGGCTTGCCATCCGCGATCACCACCATATTGATGCCGAAATTCGTTTGAAGATCGGTGTGTTTCAAAAGCAATTTGACGATACGGTCCGGGTCGGCGTCCCTTTTGAGTTTGATGGTCGCGCGAAGTCCCTGCCTGTCCGATTCGTCCAAAATGTCCGCGATCTGAACGTAGGGCTCTTTTTTGCTTTCACGCAACTCGTTGATCTTCAAAAGAAGCTGCGATTTGTTTACCTGGTAAGGTAACTCGGTGATAACGATGCTTTTTTTGTCACCTTCGCGCTCAATGTGCATTTTAGCGGTGATACGTACCCTACCCTTACCGGTTTCGTAAGCTTGCTTGAGCTCCTCCGACTTGTAGATGATGCCGCCCGTCGGGAAATCGGGACCTTTGATATAATTCATCAACTCGTCAAGTTTGATGTGCGGATTTTCGATCATTGCGACGGCGCCGTCAATGACTTCCGTAATGTTGTGCGTGGGGATCTTTGTTGCAAGACCGACCGCAATGCCGGAAGCGCCGTTGACCAAAAGATTGGGGAAGCGCCCGGGAAGCATATCCGGTTCCTTTGATGAGTCGTCGTACGTCAAACTGAACGTGACGGTGTCCTTGTCCAAATCACGCAACATTTCCTGCGCAATGGGCGCAAGCCGCGCTTCGGTGTAACGCATTGCAGCCGCGCTGTCGCCATCCACCGAGCCGAAGTTGCCGTGCCCGTCCACCAAGCACTCGCTCATGTTAAAGTTTTGCGCAAGCCTGACCAAAGCGTCGTAAACGGAAGTATCGCCGTGCGGATGGTATTTACCAAGGCATTCACCAACGATCCTTGCGCATTTCTTATGCGGTTTATCATGAGTCAAGCCAAGCTCGTACATGCTGTACAAGATCCTACGTTGCACCGGTTTCAAGCCGTCTTCCACACGTGGAAGAGCGCGGTCAAGGATCACGTACTCGGAGAACGGGATCATTGACTCGTGCATCACCTGTTCGACGGTCTTCTCGAAAATTCTTTCGGTTCCGCTGTTTTCGTTTTTAATTTCTTCAGACATTCAAGTAACCCTTCTTTTCCACTTCATCCTTGCGGTTAAAGTTTGCATACTGATAAATATACGCCTTACGCGCGTCAACGTTGTCGCCCATTAATGTCGTGATCAAACGGTCAGCCGACGCGGCGTCCTCGATGGAAACGCGCGTCAAGCAACGAGTTTCGGGGTTCAGGGTGGTTTCCCAAAGTTGTTCCGGGTTCATCTCGCCGAGACCTTTGTAACGTTGCAAATCGTAATTCCTGCCGACTTCTTCGATGATTTGATCAAGCGCGGCGTCGTCGTACGCATAGCGTACGTTCCCTTTCTTTTCCACCTTGAAAAGGGGCGGCATACCGATGTACAGGTGCCCGTCCGTAATCAGCTGTTTCATATAACGGAAGAAGAAAGTCAACAGGATCGAGCGAATGTGCGCACCGTCCTGATCGGCATCCGCGAGGATGATGACCTTGCCGAATTTCAAAGCGTTGACGTTAAATTCCGTATCAAAATTGGCGCCGAGCGCGCTGATGATCGTGCAGATCTCCTCATTGGAAAGAAGTTGATCGATGCGCTTCTTTTCGGCATTGATGGGCTTACCACGTAGCGGAAGAATGGCTTGGAAACGTCTGTCACGCCCCTGTTTTGCGCTGCCGCCTGCACTATCGCCCTCAACGATAAACAGCTCGTTAAGTTCGGGTTTTTTACCGGTGCAATTGGCGAGCTTTCCGATCAGCATATTGCTGTTTGCGTTGTTCTTTTGACGGGCAAGCTCCTTTGCCTTTTTGCCGGCTTCCCTGACCTTTGCCGCGCCAAGCGCTTTTTCGATGATCTTGTCGCCGGTATCAAAGTGCTTTTTCTCTGATAAATAAGCGTCAAGCTTTTCCATCACGATGCTTTCAACCAAAGGACGGATCTCCGGATTGCCGAGTTTGGTCTTGGTTTGACCCTCGAATTGGACGTTTTGCATTCTGATGGACAAAACACAGGTCAAGCCTTCGCGGAAGTCCTCTCCCTGCAAGTTGGGATCCTTGTCTTTGATCAAACCGCGCTTCCTGCCGTAATCGTTCATCACCTTGGTGAGAGCGCTCTTAAACCCGATCTCGTGTGTGCCGCCCTCGGTGGTGGGGATGCTGTTAACATAGGAGAAGATGCTCTCGGTATAAGCACCTGTATGTTGCATCGAAAGCCCCAAATAGAATCGATCTTGCGAAACTTCAAACTCAATGGGTTCTTCAAACAAGGGCTCCTTGCCGTCGTTTAAATACCTGACAAAGTCGCTCAAGCCGCGCTCGTAGCAAAAAGAGGATTTCAAGCTGTTAAGATCATCGTCAAGCTGCCGCTTGTCCTCCACGGTGATCGTGATGCCCTTGTTCAAAAACGCCTGTTCCTGCACGTGGGTCACAATGGTTTGATAACTGAAAAGCTCCTTGCCGAAAACACGCTTGTCCGGCATAAAACGAACGAACGTGCCGTGCTTTTTTGTTTTTTCACCCGTTTCGATAAGGGGTGTGCGCGGAATGCCGCTTTGGATCTTGCCGTTCACCTCGGGAGAGTGGAATTCCTGCTTATATACCTTGCCGTCCTTGCAGATGGTCACGTCCAACCATTCCGAAAGCGCGTTGGTGACAGAAGCGCCTACGCCGTGCAAACCACCGGAAAAGGTATAGTTGTCATTGTTAAACTTGCCGCCGGCGTGCAGTTGGGTAAAAACGACCTCAACGCCGCTGATGCCAAGCGTCGGATGCTTGTCCACCGGAATGCCACGGCCGTCGTCTTCGACACTGATGCTTCCGTCGGAGTAGATCACGATATCGACGCGCGAACCGAAGCCGTTGCAGATCTCGTCAAGCGAGTTGTCCACGATTTCCCAAAGAATGTGGTGCAAACCCTTTGCCCCCGTCGTGCCGATGTACATACCGGGACGAAGACGGACAGCTTCCAAACCTTCCAGGACTTGTATGTCTTTTGCGTTGTATTCTTTGCTCACAAGACCCTCCAAAAAACCATATTTGGATTTAAAATCGAATCTATTATACCATATGTTGTGTTTAATGCAAACAATTTATTCTATTATTCATTACTTAAAAACCTGACTTTTCGACGCTAATCGCGCCGATCAAGGTCTGTTGTATTGCAACTCGTAAGGGTATTTCGGCGCCTGATCCGCGGGCGGTTTTTGTTGCGAACCCACGCCAAGCATATTTCCGAGCGCGTTAAAAAGATCGAATTGTCCGTTTCTTTTTGTTTCGCCAGCACTGCCAAAGAGTGGAGGGAAAGCATTCCCGTCCGCTGTGGGTGCGGAGGTCATTTTAGCAAGTAAATTTGTTATTCCGTTGTCCCCTGCGCCCTTTCCGCCGAGTAAAAGCGGCAAAAGCATCGTCAAAAGATTGTTGTTCCCCTGTCCGTTTAATAAGCCGGATAAAAAACCAAGATTCATATCTCCTCCGTCACACTTGTATATGCGGCGCAATATAATAAAAGTGTTCAAGGAGAGAAAAATGGATTTTAAAACCTACAAAAACACCCATCCCGGCAAGCAGAGCGAACAAAAAACAGACGCGATCGATCAAGATACCCTTCGCAAAACCGCCGAGGCATACAGCGGCAAAAGCGATGAGGAACTGCTTGGAGAGATCATGAAAGCCGCAAAGCAAGGAAAAACCAACGGGACGCTTGACACGGAACAAATCAATCAATTTATAAAAAACGTGTCCCCGATGCTAAATCAGGAACAACGTCAACGGTTGCAAAGCGTTGTGGAAATGATAGAAAAGAGTTAAAGCGTCACCAAAAGATCGTGCAGTTCCTTTCTGAGTGCGTCAACTTCCAAAACGCCAAGCGCTCTTTCTTCACGCGGCAACGTAAAATCCTTTTCATAAATGATCGCTGCGCCCTGCTCGGCTTTATCGAGCACAATGATCTTATCCGCAACAAGGATCGCTTCCAAAATGCTGTGCGTAACAAAAACCGTCGTGCGACGGGAGTTTTGCCAATACTTGACGAAATACTTGATCAGCCTTTCTTGCAAAGCAAGATCAAGCCCTTTGAACGGCTCGTCCATCAAAAGGAGGTCCGCGTCAAACAAAAGCCCTCTTGCGATCGCAACACGTTGCGCCATTCCGCCGGATAATTGCGGTGGGTAAAGATCGGCTGCTTCACTGAGTTCCATATCCGTCAACGCCCTTTTTGCCCTCTCGCGACGCTCCTCCTTTTTGCCGTCAAGAACGATCGCCAAATTGTCAAGCGCCGTCAAATACGGCAAAAGTCTATGGTCCTGAAACACAAAGGCGGCTTTGGGGGGCAAAAACTCGCCGCATGGGATCAAGCCCGCAAGCGCCTTTAAAAGGGTCGTTTTACCCGAACCGGAGGGACCCAATACGCAGGTGATCTTGTTTTTGGGGAAAGTAACGGAAAAGTTGTCAAAAACAACGTTTTCATCAAATTTTACAGATAAATTTTGGATTTTTATCATATCGTTACTCTCCATAATAGTGCCTCATAATTGCCTTGCGGATCAGAAGCAAACTGCCCTCAAGCAAAAAGCCCAAAAGTATTGCCGCAAGCGTCCAAGCCAGCACGATATCGGTTTGCATATACATCGACGCTTCTTGCATGCTGCGACCGATGCTTTCCTCCGTATAGGCGATGACTTCAGCGGCAACTGTCAGTTTAACGGAAAAAGACAGCGTAATGCTTGCCCCCGTTAAGAGTGCGGGCAACATCGACGGAAGATAAAACGAGAAAAACCTCTTTTTCGTTGAAAAACGGAAGGCTTTTGTCATTTCCAACAGCGACGGATCAACGTTGTCCACCGCATTTGAAACCGTTGTGTACAGCATTGGGAAAATGACGAAAAAGGTGATGACGTACGGCGCCGCGGCATGCGAAAACCAAATCAAGACAAGCAAGATGACCGAGATCGTAGGCATCACCCGCATCATAACGGCAAACGGAGCAAAAACCTTTTTGAAAAAAGGAACGATATGGGCAAGATACGCAAATAAGCAAGCGAGCGCAAATGCGATCAAGAAGCCGATCAAGGTGCGGAGCAACGTGCGGCCGACCGACACGTAAAAGAGCTTCTCTCCAAGCAAGGAGAAAAAGCCTTTTATCGTATCGGTTGGCGACGGTAAAATGATCTTTATCCCGATCGCCGCCGCTACGATATACCATATGGCGATGAATAGCACCACGCCGACAAGAGGCGCCGCTACGTTTTCGATCACTCGCTTTTTGTTCACAACTCTCCTTTATGCAAACGCTTTGATCACGTTCATGTCCGATTCAAAAGCGCTGTCGATATAGTAAAAACCCGCATCGGGAAGATTTCCGCCGATTGCTGCGGAATTGATGTCCTTCAAAATCGTAAAGAAATCCTCCACGTCCGCTTTGGCGCCTGACCCGAATTTCGGATCGATGTTTGCCCTATCGATGCTCTTGGGGGATGCTGGATAGGCTGCTTGGATCGATTTGAGGGCCTCGATCATCGGCGCGGGATCCTTTTGGAGTTCGATACTACCGAGCAAAGTGTATTTTGCGATGGTTTGCACAAGCTTTTCATTCTTTTTCAAAAAGTCTCCTTTTACAACAAGACAGGTTTGCGGATAGCTTTTCTCCGATCCGGTCGCACTCATCCAGGCTGCTTGCAAATCGAGAACGATTTTCATTGAGGTGTTTGCCATTGCGGAAGTTACGGCAGGCTCGCCGAGAACGGCGGTATGAATGTCTCCTTGCTTGATGGCGGATATGATCTCGCTTCCGTCCGTATGATAAACCACGGCAACCTTACCTTCCACTGCAGCATTGCTTTCCACGTAGCTGTCACCAAAAACTTTTTTCAAAACGATTCCCGGGGTTCCGGCTTTGCCCACTGCATGCAAAACGTGTCCTTTCAGCGCTTCAAGGGAAAACGTCCCATCGGCAAACTCATCGGAAATCATATACAAAAGTCCATAGCTGTTTGTCGCAACAAGCTTTATATCCATCCCGCCGTTGTACAGCTGAGCGGCAACGTTTGTGGGCATGATCGCCATATCAACGGTATCGGTCAAATTTGTAAACGCCGATTTGATCCCCGCGTCGCCCTGCACCGCACGGTATGTTACTTTCGCACCGTCAATCTCGGTGGGACATTCCTTTATCAAATACGACAAAGCAAGCGCAGGACCTCCCGTCGGGAAGGCGATAACCACACTTGTTTCTTCCGTCTTGCCGGAACAGGCAAATGCCGAAACTGCGCAAAGCGCAATGACTAAAACGACAAGTAAAACCTTTTTCATAATGAGTCCTCCTATGCAGATTTATGATTGTTATAGTGCTCGATCGCCTCGCGGATGTAAAGATCCTCGCTGTAATCGGGTGAGATGATGTTGTCGCCCGTAACCGCAATATCGGGCGTAAACGGCTTTCCGTGAATGCAATACTTGCCGCCATCCACGGAAGCGTCGTAAATGTAGTATTTACCGACAATGATCTGCAAAAGGTAAAGATCAAGATCCACCTCGTTGCCCTTTTCATCGGTACCTTTGTCAAGGATGATGCCCTTTTCGCCCTCTTCGTACGTCGTAAAACCGTTTTGGGCAACGCCCTTTCCGACGGTGGTCTTGCCGATCAAGGCGGTCAGGGTGTTGTGCGCTTTCATCGTGCCGATCAACGCTTCGGATGCAGACGCAGTCGCGCCGTCGCACAAAACGTAAACCGGCGTGTCGATCTTGTACTCCACCGATGCGGGACGAATGTAAACAGAACGGTTTTCCTTAGCGTAGTGGATCTCCAAAATGGGATCGGAGAGATCGACATCCCTACCGATCAAAGCGGAAGCGACCTGCCTGAAGACGTCGCTGCTACCACCGCCGTTCCCCCTTAAATCAAGGATCAAAGCACGGTTTGCGTCCTCGTTGAAAGAGCGTACGGCATCTTTAAATTCATCAAGAACGTTTGTGGTTTTGTCAAATGTGCGCAAGCAGATATAACCGAATTCCGAGCTGACGCCGGGGAGATCGTTGATATAAATGCAATACGGGAAAGAAAAATCCACCTTTTGGTATTTTACGTCAAATTTCTCACCGTCACGGAGCAGCGTAAAGGTCACTTCTCTGTCAGA
>DFFS01000095.1 GCA_002371075.1 Christensenella sp. UBA3770 | reverse complement strand
CTTCGGCGGCGGCGAAGCCAACGTTGCGGTGTCTCTTGCCAATTACGGCTTGGATGCGGCGTTTGTCAGCAAGCTTCCGAACAACGACATCGGGCAAGCGGCGGTAAACAGCCTGCGCAGGTTCGGCGTCGATACGAGCAAGATCACGCGCGGCGGCGACAGGATCGGCATCTATTTCCTTGAAAAGGGCGCAAGTCAAAGACCCAGCAAGGTCATTTACGACCGCGCCGCTTCTGCGATCGCTCTTGCCAAAAAGGAAGATTTCGATTGGGACAAGATCTTTGAGGGCGTAAACTGGTTCCACTTTACCGGCATCACTCCGGCGCTTTCGGACAGCGCGGCGGAGATCACGCTGGACGCAGTCAAGGCGGCAAAAGCAAAGGGGATCACGGTCTCCTGCGATCTTAACTACCGCAAAAAGCTCTGGAGCAAGGCAAAGGCAAAGGAAGTGATGACTTCCCTGATGCCCTACGTTGACGTTTTGATCGCCAACGAAGAGGACAGTGCGGACGTGTTTGGCATCAAGGCGGACGACACCGACATCTCCAAGGGCGCTTTGAACAAAGAGGGCTATAAGTCTGTCGCCAAAAAGCTTGTGGACGCTTTTGGCTTTAAGTACGTGGCGATCACGCTGCGCGGCAGCATCTCCGCCAACGACAACAAGTGGAGCGCCATGCTCTACAACGGCAAGGATTACTTCTTCAGCAAGGAATATATGATCCACATCGTGGACCGCGTGGGCGGCGGCGACAGCTTCGGCGGCGGCTTGATCTACGGCATGCTGAACTTCCCCGAGGACAGCCAAAAGGTCATTGAGTTTGCCGTGGGCGCAAGCTGCTTGAAGCATTCCATCGAGGGCGACTACAACATGGTCACGGTGGACGAAGTATTGAAACTCATCGAGGGCGACGGCAGCGGCCGTGTGCAAAGATAAAAGGAGGACGGAACAATGGACGTCAGATACGCGGTTTCCAAAAAAGAGTACAGCAGGATGAACACCGAGGAGCTTCGTGAGAACTTCCTCATTCAAAACATTTTCGAGGCGGATAAGATCAATTTGACCTATTCCCACATCGACAGGATCATCGCGGGAGGCGCTTGCCCCGTGGAAAAGGCTCTTCCGCTTCTTGCGGGGGAGGAGCTTGGCGCGGATTACTTCTGCGAAAGGCGTGAGCTCGGCGTGATCAACATCGGCGGCGCCGGCACGATCACGGTGGACGGCAAGGTTTACAAAATGGATCACTTTGACGGCATCTACATCGGCAGGGGCACCAAGGAGATCGTCTTCAAGTCGGATGACGCCAAGGCTCCGGCGCACTTTTATCTGAACAGCACGCCGGCGCACAAGGAGTACCCCACCAAGCACATTCCTTTGACAAACGCGGTGCATCGCGCTTGCGGTGATTTCAAGGACTGCAACAAGCGCACGATCAACCAATTTATCGTTCCCGGCAACTGTGACAGCTGCCAATTGACGATGGGACTCACGCAACTGGAAGAGGGCAGCAACTGGAACACGATGCCCGTCCATACGCATGAGCGCCGCATGGAGGTCTATATCTATTTTGACATTCCGGAAAACAACGTGGTCTTCCACATGATGGGCAACCCCACCGAGACCCGTCACATCGTCGTGCAAAACGAGGAAGCGGTCATCTCCCCGAGCTGGTCCATTCACAGTGGCGTAGGCACCAAGAACTACACCTTTATTTGGGGCATGTGCGGCGAGAACCAAGTGTTTGACGACATGCAGGGCGTCAAAACCACCGATATCAGATAACGGAGGAAAAGATGAAAATCGGTTTGCAACTATTCACCTGCCGCAAGCAGGCGCAAAAGGATCTGTTGGGTACGTTGAAAAACCTTCACGGCTTGGGCATCAAATACGTCGAGGCGGCGCGTATCAATTTTGACGACACCGACATTGCCGCGTTTAAAAAGGCAAAGGAACTGTACGGCATCGAGGTCGTCTCGGCGCAGATCAAGCCCAACATCCTTCACGACGAGTTTGACAAGTGCTTGAAGTTTTTAAACGAAACCGGCTGCAAGATCGCCATCATCTCGGTGCTCCCCACCAAGTGCATCATCGGCAGCGACGAAAAACTCGTGGAGTTTTGCGCTTGGGCAAGCGAACTTGCCAAAAAGTATAAGGAGCACGGCATTCAGCTTTGCTACCATCACCACGACTTTGAGTTTATCCGCACCAAGAACGGCACGCGCTTTGACCTGATCGTGGAAAATATGAGCGAGGATATGAACTTTGTGATCGACACGTTTTGGACCACCAAGGCGGGCATCAACGTGGAGCACTTGCTTGACAAGCTTTCGGGCAGGGTCAGCGGCGTGCATCTGCGCGACTACGCTCTGTATCGCAAGTTTATCGCAAGAAAGCCGGCAAACTACGCTTTGGGCGACGGCGTGATCGACTTTAATTGGATCATCGAATCTGCCAAGAAAAACGGCGTGGTGTACGGCGCCATCGAGCAAAACACGCCGCATCCCTTCAATCAGATCGCAAGGAGCGTAAAGCACCTCAACGAGATCGGGTACGGTGAGGACTTGTTGTAATGAGCATCGAAATCGCAAAAAAACTTGCCGATTATATCGTGAGGACAAAGGACCCCGCCATGCGTTGGACCTGGGGGCAAGGCATCATGGGCGCCGCTCTTGATGACCTTGACCTTTATCTCGGCACGGAGAATTATCTGCCTTTCTTAAAGGGCTTTTGCGATCACTACGTCAAGCATGAGCCGACGGTGGCGTCTGCGGATACCGCCGCGCCGGGCTTTATCACGTACGCGGCGTATCGTCATACGGGCGCGCCCGAGTACAAGGCTTTGACGGACAAGGTGCTGGATTATATCAAAAACGAGCCGCGCGTCTACAAGGATGCCGTCAATCATCTCGGCAGACATTGGGTGAGCAAGATCTATCCCGATTCCATTTGGGTGGATAGCTTGATGATGTTCAGCGTTTTCCCCGCGCGTTACGCCGCGGCGGAAGGGGACACCGATCTTTTGGAGGTCGCGGCGCGTCAGCCCGCCTTGTATGCCGATTGCATGATGGACAAGGACGACCATCTTTGGTATCACAGCTATTGGATCAAAAGAGGGTCGCACTATCCGAAGCGCAAGTATTATTGGGCAAGGGGCAACGGCTGGGTCGTTTCGGCGCTTCCTAAGATCTTGGATTGCATCGGCGATCATCCGGCGCGCGAACGCATTTTGGAAGTGCTCAAGATGACGGTGGACGCCGTCGTCAAAAAACAAACGACATCGGGCGGGTTTAACACGCTACTGGGGCGTTGCACTTATTTGGAGTCTTCCGCCACCGCTTTGATCGCGGACGGCATTTTTCATTCGGTCAGAATGGGCTATTTGGGCGAGGAATATCTGCCCTATGCCGAAAAGGCGTACGACTTTGTGCTCTCCTGCATCAAGGAGAAGAAAAACGGCAAGGTGCTGATGACAAAGATCAGCGGTCCGACCATTCCCGTGCCGGTCATTCCGTACATCGGCTATGCTTGGGTGCCCAAGGCGTCCAACTTGACCTACGGCATAGCGGCGTTTTTGTGGGCGGCGATCGAGAGGGATCGCCTTGTCAAAGAAGGAAAGATCAAATGAAAATCGCAAGGCTCATAATCCCCGAGGGGGTATGTTACGCGTCACTGCGCGAGGATGGGTTTCACTTGATCCTCGGCAATATTTTTGCCGAGTGGGGGGAGCTTTCCGAAGCCTACACGGGCGCGTATGAGCTTTTGCCTCCCGTACAGCCCTCTAAAGTGGTCTGTTTGGGGGCAAATTACAAAAAGCACGCGGAGGAACTGTCGCTAAACGTTCTGCCCGAGCCGACCATCTTTATCAAACCGTCCACTTCGGTCATCGGCGACGGGGAGGATATCGTGTATCCCGCCTGCGCCACCAAGGTGGATTATGAGTCGGAGCTTGCCGTCGTGATCGGAAAGCAGGCAAAGAACGTTTCCGAGGAGGAAGCCCTCTCCTACGTTTTGGGCTACACCTGCGCAAACGACGTGACCGAGCGCGCGATGCAAAAGAAGGACGGGCAGTGGACGCGAGCCAAGGGCTTCGACACCTTTTGCCCGCTTGGCGCAATGATCGAAACGGACGTTTCGGAGGATGATCTTGAGGTTATCGGAAAGCGGAACGGCGTCGTTGTCCAGCACGGGCACACGCGCGATTTGATCCACAGCGTTTCCAAGTCCGTCGCGTTTATCAGCGGCGTGATGACGCTGTATCCCGGTGACGTCATACTGACGGGTACGCCGGAGGGGATCGGGGAACTTGTCCCCGGCGACGTCTTTGAGGTGGAGATCCCGGGCGTTGCAACCTTAAAAAACAAAGTGGTTAGGGAGGAGAAATGAGCAAGAAACCTTTTTTGTGCGTTATCGTCGTGCTTTTGATCGTCGTCTTGTGCTTGACGATGCTTTTCTCTTGCAAAAAG
The DNA here is from genome assembly GCA_002371075.1 of Christensenella sp. UBA3770. GTDB lineage: Bacteria > Bacillota > Clostridia > Christensenellales > CAG-1252 > CAG-1252. The sequence continues at coordinate 2,052 of DFFS01000095.1, read as the reverse complement.
AAAAAGACGCAGGAATCCGATTACGGCAAATACGTCACCGACGGTGAAAAGGACATCTCCATCGGCGTCCTTGCCGACATCCACGTGATGGCGCAAAGCCAAGCGGTGGATATGACCTGCGACGATTTCAAAGCGTGGGAAGCGCACGGCCAAAAGATGCTCGGGCTATCGGAATCCATCTTAAAGACAACGGTGGATCGTATCATTGCGGAGTCGGACTTTGACGTGGTTTTGGTCTCGGGTGACAACGCGGATGACGGCGGCGAAGTCACGCATCGTCTTGTGGCGTCTGAGCTCAAGCGTTTGGAAAACGCAGGGATCAAGGTGTTTACGATCCCTGGCAACCACGACCTAAACAACAAGTCCAACACCTATGCGGGCGGCAAGGCGACCTTGACCAACCCCACCACGGAGGTTGAGTTTGCGTCGATCTACGCCGATTTCGGCTACAACGCGCAGGATACGTTGGAGTTTTACAAAAACGCAGGAAAGGACGTTGCTCAAAACGACGCTGCTTTTGCTTTGGGGGACAACCTCTCGTACGTTGCCGATCTTTCGGACAAATATCGCTTGATCGCCATTGATATGTGCAAGATCACCTCCGATTACTATCTTATGGATACGGACGGCAGCTATGCCGCCGCGGGCTATCAGGTGGACGGCGAGGGTTACGTCCTTGTCGGGGGTGAAAGGTATCCGCTCGTTTCAAGTAGGCACGACGGCGCAATGACGGCGTCATTGCTCTCTTGGGCAAAGAGAAAGACGGAGGAAGCCGTCGCCGCGGGCAAGATCCCCGTCGGGATGATGCACTTCCCCTTGATACAACACTTCGGCTCGCTCATTCAGTCGGCAAACGCCGCCGTGAACGATCCCGAGGGGTCGTACGTCGCGGACGTTTTGGCGGATGCGGGAATGAAGTTTATCTTTACCGGTCACATCCACATTCAGGACAACGCGTTGTACACCAGCAAAAAGGGCAACAAGATTTTGGATATCAACAGCGCCTCTTTGTGCAACTATCCCACGCCCGTGCGCTATTTCCGCGCCAAGGGTGACGAAGTGAACGTCCGCACGTGGAACATGAACTACGTCAACGAATCCTATCTCCCGTCCTATTTGTCGGCGGCGGAGAAACAAGCCATTCTAAAGGATTTCAAGGCGTATTCCGTCGCTTATTTGGACGACAGCATGCTTGCCAAGATCAAAAACAAGATCGATATGGATATGATCTATACGATCCTCTCCAAGCTCGGCGTCAAAAAGAACGCTGAGAACGCGGCGGCGGTGGACGCGCTTGCCTCCGGCGTATATAACGACGTGATCATGCGCTTTTTCAAGTTGCCGCTTTACAAAAAGGGCGCAAACGGGCTTTCGGTGGAAAGCGTGGTCAATCAATACGGGCTTTCGCTTCCCGCGTCCGAGTATACCGACGTCTTTAACCTGGCGATGAGCTTTGTCGCGGGGCTGTACGGCGGGGACGAAACGTGCGCCGCAGGGGACAGCAGGATCACCCTTGTCAAATATTCGCTGTACACGGCGTTTCAGATCATTGCGGATTACGACCTGTTTACAAAGATCAAGGCGATCAATCCCTCCTTTGCAACCATTGACCTTGCCTCGGCGCTGCCCGATCTGTTTGCCTACGGCGTGCTTGACGTTTGCAAGGACAATTTGCTTGTGGGCATCGTTTCGTCGCTTGATATCAAGGCGGTCAAGCAGTACTTAAACTACAACTCAAGAACCAATCCTTATAAGGCGCTCCAAGGCATCGTGAGCCTTGTGGATCAACTGAATCTTTCGTCGATGCTGGGCGGTTTGGACCTCAAAAACTATGTGGTCGCAAACGAGGTGCAGCAAATCGGTGTGATCAGGATCGGCGCCTTGATCGAGGATAACTTCTCTTCCAAACTGTTTATCGGGCTCAGCAACGACAACTTGGAGGGAGGCAGTACTTTCGGATATTTGGACGGTACGACGGACAGCGCGCCCGCCGACAACCGTTTGAAGATCAATATAACTACGATGGCGTATTCTGCGCTGAAATAGGAGGAA
>DFFS01000055.1 GCA_002371075.1 Christensenella sp. UBA3770 | reverse complement strand
TACACAAAGCAACGTTGGAAGGCAAAGTCCACGGCGTGGTGGTCCATGCAAGGAAATAAGTATTTTCTTCGTCCGCTACCTTAAACTTGGCGGTAACGGTCATGTCCTCCACGTCTTTGTAACCCTGCGCCACTTCGTGAGAAGAAAGCGCCGTGCCGCAACGCGGGCAATACGGAACGATCTTGTGCCCTTTGTACAAGAGCCCTTTTTCGTGTATGGTTTTGACTGCCCACCAAACGGATTCGATATAGTTGTCGTCGTAGGTGATGTATGGGTTGTCCATATCTGCCCAGTAACCGACGCGGTCACTCATGACCTCCCACTCGCCCTTATACTTCCAAACGCTTTCCTTGCATTTTTTGACAAAAGGTTCGATGCCGTAGCGCTCGATGTCCTGCTTGCCGTCCATGCCAAGCATCTTTTCCACTTCCAGCTCCACCGGAAGACCGTGCGTATCCCAACCCGCTTTGCGCTCCACGTGGAAACCTTTCATCGTACGATAGCGCGGGATGATATCCTTAATGACGCGGGTCAAAATGTGCCCGATGTGCGGTTTGCCGTTTGCCGTGGGAGGACCATCGTAAAAGGTGTATTCCTCACGTCCTTCGTTTTGCTTAACGCTTTTGCGAAAAACGTCGTTCTTTTTCCAAAAATCAAGAACTTCTTTTTCTCGACTGCAAAAATCCAATCCGGTATCAACTTTGTTAAACATTTTTTTGCCTCTTTTATAAGAATTTTGCGCCGGCTGAAAAAGCCGAGCGCAACTTATTTTATCTTGATCAGTATTTTGTTGACTTTGCCGCCTTCACCGACGGGAACGCGGCTGATCTCAAACCCACTGAGGGTGGAAACAAGGTCGATCAGCTTGCGATAACCGTAGTTTCTCGCGTCAAAATCGGGCATTCTTTTAGAGAGATTGTTACCCACGTCCGCAAGATACGCCCATCCCTCGTCGTTGCCGATGCTGTTGACGATGTCTTTGATCGCCGCGCGCACCTTTTTCAAAGGAACGACGGACACTGCGGGTTTCTCCGCGGCTTTCTTTTGCTTTTTGGCGCCCTCTTTTTCGGGCTTTTCATTCTTCTCTTCGGGTTTTTCTTCCGCCTTGTCCTCTGCGCTCTTCAAAACCTCGAGATAAATAAACTTCTCGCACGCTTTGATAAACGGTTGCGGCGTCTTCTTTTCACCCATGCCGAGCACCATCATACCCGCCTCTCTTAAACGCATTGCCAAACGGGTAAAATCGCTATCCGACGTAACGAGACAAAAGCCCGTGACTTTTCCGGAATACAAGATGTCCATCGCGTCAATGATCATCGCGCTGTCCGATGAATTTTTGCCCGAAGTGTAGCTGTATTGTTGAATGGGTGTGAAAGAATAAGTCAGAAGAGAGTTTTTCCAGTTGGAAAGTTGGGGCTTTGTCCAATCCCCGTAAACGCGCTTATACGTTGGGATACCGTAATTTGTGACTTCGTCAAGAAGGTCCTCCGCATATTTTTCGGAAACGTTCTCGGCATCCACCAACACCGCGATTTTATTATCTCTGTCCATATAATCTCCGTAAGCGGCAGCAGCCGCCGTTTTTTATAAGGGTACCGTGCAGCTTTTTTTGACAGACACTACCGAAGCGGACGCGAACGTAGGTGACTACTCCGAAGCAACCTTATGGCACACGACAGACGCCGCTTAGTGCTGCTACCGTCAAGTCCTGACACGGTTCACAGGTTGTCGTTGCACAAGACACCGGGATCAACATTCCTTGCGCCGCTCAGCCTTCCATAATGCAAGCCGAGAAAAGCATTCTGCCCCACTGTAGCGGATTGTGGGTATAGGGCACCGCTGGCTCCCCGCATAGCACGGTATCGTTATTATAGCATAAATAAAAAATATAATTCAAGCGTTTTTGCAATCATTACTCGCCCATCTTCAGATTTGTTTTTACGGAAACGACGCTTTTTTCAAGTGATTTGCCGAGAAAAACGGAAAAATGTCATATTGCCGTCAAAAGGTCCGTAAAATGCTGTATGAACGCCCCCGCCTTACATCGAAATCATAGAACTTCAAACGGAAAAACCGTTTGCGTCGACGAGCATACCGTCGAAGACGCCCGAACCAAAGCCAATCAACCCGGCAAGGACAATAACAAAAAAAACAGCAAAACGGCGGGAAAAGGAAAAACCGTTTTGTTGACCGTGATGATCACATTGTTATGTTTTTCCTTGACGCTTGTTGCGGCGGACCTCATCGGCAGCGACACGGGAATAAACGCATATACAAGTCTTTTTCTAAAGAAAAAAAACAATTCCGCAGTTTACTATGCCGTCTATGCGACGAAATCGGAAGATATGTCGATCTCATACAAAAACGCCGCGGTGATCAGGCAGGAGGGCGGCGCGGGATACGTGATGAAAACAGGCGGCGTTTATTACGTTGTTTTGAACGTATATTCCGAAGAAACGGACGCAAAAAAGGTGGCTGAACGCAAAAGCAATTACGGCATTTCGGAAATTGAAATTTTGCCTTTTGACATAAAAAAACAGCCCTCGCTCTCCGCTGCGGAAAACAGTAAATATCTCTATAAGGAAGCACACAAAACCCTGTACGAAGCGGCAAACGACCTTGCCGCGGGAAACTATCAAAAAGAAGATATGCTACGCGCTGTCATACAGTTCAAACAAAAGGTCGTTGCGGAAGAAGCCGCCTTTGGTGAAAGCGTCCGCGGAAAAGAAGACCAAGTCGTCATCGAATACAAGGTGTTGCTTGCCGAGATCAGAAGCGCCTTTGAAAACCTTGAACACAATTCCGATCACCTTGTATCAGACGCAAGATACTACGCAGCGATGATCGTTCGCTCGGTTGCCCTTTTCTCGCAAAAATACTTTGGCTAAAAGCAAACGCATTTGCAAATCGGCGATAAATGTATTGCTTCCGAAGCGTTTTTATGGTAAATTAAATAAAACGCTTTGAGGTAATGCGATATGGATAAATGGGATCAAAGATTTATGGATATGGCGGAAAAGGTCTCCACTTGGAGCAGTTGCTTTCAGGAAAATCGCCAAGTCGGCGCAGTCATCGCCCGTGACAAACGGATCTTGACCACCGGATACAACGGCGCGGGCAGCGGCATCACCAGCTGCAAGGAACGCGGAGAGTGCCTGAGAAGAAAGCTCAACATTCCAAGCGGCACCCGTCACGAGATCTGCTATGCGATCCACGCCGAGCAAAACGCCATCATTCAAGCGGCAAAGATGGGCATCAGCGTTGACGGCGCAACCATTTACTGCACGCACCAACCCTGCTCCATCTGCGCGAAAATGATCATCAACAGCGGCATTCGTCGCGTGCTTTACAAATACGGTTATCCCGACGAATTCTCTATGGAAATGATGAAAGAAGCGGGCGTTGCCATCGAAAAGATCGACGACGAACAATAATTTTGCTTTAGCAAAAGGTCTCAACGCTGCGTGAGACCTTTTTTCTTGTCCATTTATATTGCATTTGTTGAATATTAACTTGTTGAATTGTTATCTCGACACCGCCTTTTCAACGATCAAAACGCAAAAGTACATCAGAGCGGCAAGCACGGTTAAGATGACCGTCGAACACATGACCAAACTCAGGTTAAACACCTGTCCGCCGTAAACGATCAGGTAACCGAGCCCCTCCCTGCTGACAAGATATTCCCCCATGATCGTGCCGACCCACGCCATGCCCACGTTCACTTTCAGCGCGGCGATAATGTTTGACAGATTGGATGGGAGCACCAGCTTAAACAGGGTTTGCGCTCGCGTTGCGGAGAGCGTTTTCATCAAAAGGATCTTGTCTTTGTCTACGGATAAAAACCCGTTTAAGATATTGATCACGGTGATGATCACGCTGATTAGGATCGCCATCACGATGATCGCGCCCTTTCCTGCGCCCACCCAAATAATGATGATAGGACCAAGCGCGATCTTGGGCAAGGCGTTCAATACTACGATGTACGGCTCCAAGATCAATCGCAGCGGCTCGATAGACCACAAAACGACCGCCACCACAAGCCCGATCAGCGTTGCCGACACAAACCCGACCACCGTTTCGATCAGCGTTGCGGAAACGTGCCGCCACAGCACCCCGTCCTTAGCGAGCGCAAGGAAAGAACTCCACATTTTAGATGGCGCGCTGAAGATAAAGCTGTCTATGATCTCGTACTTTGCAAGCAACTCCCAAACAAGGAAGAACTGTACGAGCAAAAACACCTGCATCACAACGACAAACGCCGTTTTTCCTCTTTGCTTTTTCAAATAACGAAAATGCTCTTCACTGATCTCCTGACTTTTCTTTTTCATCGGTAAACTCCAATTCTTTCCAAACCTCCTTAAAAAGGGAGGCAAACAACGGATGCTCCCTTCTTTCGATGGAGGAAAGACCTTTTTCTATCGTGTTGTCAAAAATCCTTTTTACGGTGGCGGGACGGGCACTGAGCACTGCGATCCTGTCGCACAGCGCAATCGCTTCGCTGATATCGTGCGTGACCAAGATCGCCGTCACACCCTCTTCCGCTATGATCTTTCTGACGTCTTCCGCAACGTTCAAACGCGTTTGAAAGTCAAGCGCGGAAAACGGTTCGTCAAGAAGCACCAATTTGGGCCGCAGCGCAAGCGTACGGATCAGCGCGACGCGCTGCCGCATCCCACCCGAAAGCTCCGACGGACGCTTTTTGACAAAGTCGCCCAAACTGTATTTTTTCAGGAGGTCAAGCGCGTATTCCACCCGCTCTTTTGTCTTTATCTTGCGGATTTCAAGTCCGAGCAAAACGTTGTCTTCGATCGTGCGCCATTCAAACAGGTGATCCCGTTGCAACATGTAGCCGATCTCGGAGGGCGAAATACTTCTTTTTACGCTGCCGGAGGAGGGCGTCAGTATCCCCGAAAGGATGGAGAGCAGCGTTGTTTTGCCACTCCCCGATGGTCCGACGATCCCAAAGAATTCTCCCTCGTTTACCGATAGGTCCATAGAACGGATCGCTTCGGTCTCGCCGCTTTTGCTATGGTATCTGTGCGATACTTTTTCAAGCCGTAAAACTTCTTTCATTTCTTCTTTTGTAAGGTGCCGTTCAGCCCAAATATCCGTTGTCGACGAGCTTGTCGTAATCCGCGCGCTTGGTCATTACGCCCGCCGAGATGATGATGTCCTGCAAATGCTCGAAATCGTCCTTTTTGAGCTTCATATCGTCAACGTAAGCGCCGATCTTTTTGTAGTTGGCGATCGCCGAAGTCAACACGGACAAGGACGTATCTGCAAAAGAGGGAGACACGGCTTTCGCAATGGTTTCCGCACTTTCGGTATTTACGAATGCAACCCCCTTTTGGAGCGCCGCAAGGAAGCGTTTTACTTTGTCTGCGTTCTTTTCCAAATACGATTTCTCCGCACAGAAACAAGTGTACGGGATATCCCCCGCTTCCTCGCCTACCGATGCAACAAGATAGCCTTTCCCCGCCAGTTCAAAGTTGGTTGCCGCAGGCTCGAACATCGTGCAAAAATCTCCCGTTCCGCCGTCAAAAGCCGCCGAGATCAGATCGTATTGCACGTCGTAGTTGATCGTTACGTTTTGTCCGTCGACATAGCCGTTCTTTTTCAGCGCGTATTCAAGCGCCATCGCCGGCACGCCGCCCTTACGTCCGCCGATGATCTCCTTTCCGAGAAATGCGGTGGACCAATCAAAACTGTCCGTTTTTTGCCTACCGATCACAAACGAGCCGTCGCGTTTGGTCAATTGCCCGATCACGATCGGATAGTTTTTCTTTCCCTCGTTGTACACGTAAACGGAGGCTTCCGGTCCGCAAAAGCCGATATCCGCCTGCCCCGAAAGCACAGCCGTCATGGTTTTATCCGCGCCACCGCCGTTGGTCAGTTCGATCGAGATGCCTTGCTCTTTGAAGTATCCCTCATTGATGGCTACGTACAAAGGCGCATAAAAGACCGAGTGCGTCACCTCGTTCAAGCGGATCACGTCTTCCTTTTGCTTGGAACACGCCGCAAATGGCAAGCAAAGCGCAAGAAGCGAGATCACGAGAATGGTTACGATGATTTTCTTCTTCATAAAAATCTCCTTATAAAAAAGTTCTAATGCATACTATTCAGACACACGGAAAAATGTTTTTGCGCATACCGACAAGCCAATTAACGCGGGAAAAGTATTTTACGGACTTTAATTGACAATATATAAATTTAGTTATAAAATCTAATTTATGGATAGAAAGATAAAAAAGGAAGATTTTTATACTCCTCCTAACATTCTGACTTATATCCGAATCCTTTGCGTACCTGCGTTCATCGCGGTTTTTTTTGCCGTTGACGGCGCAAAGAATCTTAACGTTTACATCGCTTTCGGCATCTTTCTTTTTGCGTCGGTTACCGACCTTTTGGATGGTTTCATCGCGCGTAAATTCAACTACATCACAGACCTTGGCAAAATGCTCGATCCCCTTGCGGACAAGCTTTTGCAGGTTTCAGCGGCAATATGCCTTTGCGTAAACGATTTTATCCATCACTCTTCCATCGGTATGCTCTTTATCGCATTTCCGATCGCACTCGGATTAAAAGAAGGGTTTATGCTGATCTGGGGCGTCTTTTTGGCAAAGAGGAAGATCATCGTTCACAGCAATTTTTTTGGCAAAGTCGCGGCGTTTATTAACACGCTGGGGTTGCTTTTGAGCTTTTTCGCGGGCGCAAATTACGACCTCTATCGCATTCTCGCCACCGTGGTTTTGTCTCTTGGCACCATAGCCGCGTACATCGCGCTGTTTGACTACGCAAAAAAACTATCGCAACAATTGGATCATACCGTAAAGAACAAATCGGATATGACCTTAAAATTTTAAGACCGAGGAAAGCAATATGGAAATGGAAAAGACTTACGATCCCGCTCTATTTGAAGACAAGCTCTATTCCACTTGGATGGAAAAGGGTTACTTTACGCCCAAGATCGACCCGAAGAAAGACCCTTACACCATCGTTATTCCCCCGCCCAACATCACGGGACAACTTCACATGGGGCATGCGCTCAACAACACGCTTCAGGACATTATGGTGCGTTTCAAGCGCATGCAAGGGCACCCCACTCTTTGGCTTCCCGGCACGGACCACGCCTCCATTGCCACCGAAGTTAAGATCGTGGACAAACTCAAGGCGGAAGGCAAAAGCAAGGAAGAACTCGGAAGAGAGGGTTTTTTGGAGGCTGCTTGGGCTTGGAAAAAGCAATACGGCGGTAGGATCGTTGAGCAGTTAAAAAGGCTCGGGTCCTCATTGGACTGGACAAGAGAAGCCTTTACGATGGATGAAAAGTGCAATCGCGCCGTCAAAAAGGTGTTTGTCAACCTGTACAACAAAGGCTTGATCTATCGCGGAAGCAGGATCATCAACTGGTGTCCCTGCTGCAAAACGGCGCTTTCCGATGCGGAAGTGGAATACAGTGAGCAGGACAGCTTCCTTTGGCACATCAAGTATCCCTTGACGGACGGCAGCGGCTTTTTGACCGTTGCTACCACGCGTCCCGAGACCATGTTCGGCGATACCGCCGTCGCGGTCAATCCCTCCGACGAAAGATATGCTTCGATCATCGGCAAGACGCTTTCCCTGCCCCTGACCGACCGCGTGATCCCCATCGTTGCGGATGAGTACGTGGAAAAGGATTTCGGTAGCGGCGCGGTCAAGATCACGCCGGCGCACGATCCCAACGACTTTGAAGTAGGCATGCGCCACAACCTGGAGATCATTCGCGTAATGAATGACGATGGCACGATGAATGAAAAAGCAGGCGCGGCATACTGCGGATTAGACCGTTTTGCAGCAAGAAAGAAGGTGGAGGAAGACCTTGCCGCTCTTGGTTTGCTGATCGAAAAAGAGCCCTATAAGCACAACGTCGGCGAATGCTATCGTTGCCACAGCAGCGTTGAACCCATCATCTCCAAACAGTGGTTTGTAAAGATGAAGCCCCTTGCGGAACCCGCGATCAAGGTGGTTAAAGAGGGAGACATCGAGTTTATCCCCGAGCGCTTTTCCAAGGTGTATTTCGGTTGGATGGAAAACATCAAGGATTGGTGCATTTCTCGCCAGCTTTGGTGGGGTCATCGTATTCCCGCCTACTATTGCGAAGAATGCGGAGAGACCGTCGTTGCCGAAAACACGCCCGAGCGCTGCCCCAAGTGCGGTTGCACGCATTTCAAGCAGGATGAGGACGTTTTGGACACTTGGTTCTCCAGTGCATTGTGGCCCTTCTCCACACTCGGATATCCCGAAAAAACCGAGGATCTTAAGTACTTCTACCCAACAAGCGTGTTGATCACCGCCTACGACATTATCTTCTTCTGGGTGGCGAGAATGATCTTCTCCGGCTTGGAACACATGGGACAGATCCCTTTCTCCAAAGTTATGATCCACGGCATCGTGCGTGACAAACTTGGCAGAAAGATGAGCAAGAGCCTCGGCAACGGCATCGATCCCCTGCTGATCATTGACAAATACGGCGCTGACTCTCTGCGTTTCTCCCTTGCCAACGGCATCGCACCGGGCGGCGACACCCGCTTCTATGAAGAGAAGGTGGAAAGCGCAAGAAACTTTATCAACAAGGTTTGGAATGCTTCTCGCTTTGTTATGATGAATTTGGAGGGTGTGGATCTTCTCCCCATCGAAAAGACCTCAAAAACCATTGCGGACCGCTGGATCCTAAGCCGCTTGCAAGAAACCGCCAAAGCCATCAACGAGAACCTTGAAAAATACGAGATCGGTCTTGCCGGCGCCAAACTGTACGATTTTGTTTGGAGCGAGTTTTGCGATTGGTACATCGAAGCCATCAAACCCTCGCTTTACTCCGAAGACGCCACCGTCAAACAAAACGCCGCGTCAAACATCTATTACGTCTTGGTCAACATCTTAAAGATGTTGCATCCGTATATCCCGTTTGTGACGGAGCACATTTATCTTTCGCTTCCCGTTCACGAAGAGACCATCATGCTCTCCGCCTACCCCACTTACAACGCCGATCTTTTCTTTGAAAAGGAAAAGGCGGAATTCGAGGCGGTCATGGACGTGATCAAAGGCATCAGAAACATCCGCGCCGAAATGGCCGTTGCGCCGTCCAAACGCATTCATATCACGGCAAAGACGCAAAACGAAGATCTGATCCGTTCCGGCGAGG
>DFFS01000002.1 GCA_002371075.1 Christensenella sp. UBA3770 | reverse complement strand
CTTGATTAAAAGTCAAGTGCTCTACCGACTGAGCTAATGGGTCATAAATAACGTCGAAACAAATAATATCATTATTTATTTTTCTTGTCAAACAAAATTCCCTTTTATTTTTCCCTGCCAATTGAAAATATTTCGGTTTTTTTGTTGCAATCCTTTAAAAAGCGTTATATAATGTTCAACGACGATGGAGTATGGTGTAGTGGCAGCACATAGGCCTCTGACTCCTATGGTGTAGGTTCGATTCCTACTACTCCTGCCAAAAGCCCTTTTGTTTCGACGAAAGGGTTTTTTCTTTTTGTCCTTGTATCCGTTGCGAAGATGTGTTATACTGTTTTCTATGAAAAAAGCACTTTTTCTTTTGTTGATCTGCATTTTGATTGCGTCCCTTGCGGCAATGTCCTTCGCTTGTAAAAACAAGGTTTCTTCCGACAAGGAGTACCATTTGTACACCTACGACGCGCAAAAGGACAGTTTTGTTAAAATGAGCGCATCGTTAAGGTTCGGGGCGGATCTATCTACGTTTGAATATACTTTCGGTGACGGTGATCTTACGATCATTGGTGCGGTAGAGCACACAAAAACGCCCGATTCTTACGTCATTACCTGCGGGGATGAAGTGGTTAGTTTGGTCAGGGATCGCTACCGCAAGTCGATGGTGGAGGGCGGCGCAAGCGAAGAAGAACTGGCGGTTTTTGACGTGATCGCCGATAGCCTTGACGCAAAGTCGCAGTATTTTGTTTATGACGGCAAACTCTTTACCGCCGATGCGGTGGAGCTGTTCCGCTGCGGCGACGAAAAGTCGGACGCTTATGAGGGCATCTATCGCATGGATTCCGCCGATACCTTGACGCGTCTTCGCGGTGGGTTTGCTTATACCCAAGACGACAACGACGAATACACCGTAAAAAGCGCGCGTTACAGCGTTTCGCGCGGCATCATGACGATCATTTCATTGGATGAAAACGGCAAAGACCGCTACCAAAACGGCGTGCTGATGCGCAAGCGTTATTTGATGGCAAAGATCACCATTCCGAGCGAGGGGGAACTGTTGGAGACGGACTTTGACGAACAGCTCAAAACCTCCGCGTTTGTTTCCAAGATCAAAGAGAACGCATCGGAGTATGCCGGCAAGACCATCGCGGTGCTTTGCGAAGCCTTTTATACCGACAAGATGAAATAAGCTTTTTGGCTGATCCCCTCCGCTCTGCGGAGGGGTTTTTTTATTTGCGCAGGGTTCTTTCGCGCAAAATATACTGAAAAAATAAAATAAGAAAATTTAATAGTTATTGACAGACTTCCGTACGCGTATTAGAATAGATATGTATTTTTTATTTGCGCGTCATATACACGCGTGAGAAGAATGCGGTCTTGGAGGAATTATGACAAAAAATCTTCACACTCACACGAAATTGCTTTTGATCTTACTTCTTTGCGTCGTGTTGGTTTTGGTGGCGTTTGCTTGCGCCCCCAAATCATCCACGATCCTTTCCAATCCCGACGGAGGCGGGGGCGGAAGTTCCGGCGGGGGGAGCTCCTCGTCCATTGACGTTGTCGGAGGTGAAAAAACCGCTTCATCGGTAAGCGAGTTCTTTTCGTATTTGAAAGAAGCTCTTGCCGTTGACGATTTGACGGACAACGTTGCCTTTAAGTTCGTATCCGAGGACATCACCGTAGTGGAGAGCGGCAAGTCCTTTGATATGTACGCGGAATTTGATTGCAAGTACGACCGCAGAGACGATTCCAAGACCGAATTGCTTTTTGAACTTCATTCTTCTCGTACGCGCGAGCTCGTTTACGGGCTTTATTACCTGAACAGCACCTTCTATATGAACCTGCCCAACGAAAAGGGCGGGGTGACCGTCTATATGGACGAGTTCAGCCTGCGTGACCTGTTGACCATCGCGCAAGGCTTGGGCGAAACCGTCACCGATCTTTACGATACGGTTATGAGCGTCAACGTTCCGATGCTGGGCAAGGTGGAGACCATTCTCGCCCCCGTTTTGAAGTCCGCCGTCAAGAGTGTGACCAAGACGGTCAAAGGGGACGCGACGCAACTTGTTTTTCGTACGGACTTTAACGCTGCCATCAACGCCGTCTTCTCCGTGCTTCGTACGGCAAAGTCCTTCTTGGAAGAGTATGAGGTCGACACGATCCTGACCTCGGTATTCGGCGTTTCCTTGAACACCATCATGAACTTCACGTTTGAGCAGTTTACCTGCGACGTGACCCTCAACATCTTAAACGGCAAGTTGGTCAGCGTGATCCCCAGCCTCGGCTACGGCACGGAGACCTTTGCGCTTGATCTTGTGATCGACAACAAATACTACGGCGACGACACCAACATGGTGGGCGCCATCACGTTCCCCGAGTTTAACGACTACAAAAAGTTCGGCGTCACCAATATGGAGTTCACGTTGCGTGTGGACCTGGAGAACGGGTCGGAAAAGCAGGTCACCGTGGACAACCTGATCGGCGGCGTTTTGAAAGAGTACTTTGGGCTGGAGTCCTTGGGTGCTCTCGGCGAACGTACGCTGACCCTCGGCAAAGGCACCATCGGTCTTTTGGTCGACGTCAATGCGGAACTGGATTGGAACAAAAACGAACGAAACTATCTTGAGCTGGAGATCTACGAGAGGTTGACCTCCGGCAAAAAGCGTTTGGGCACCGTCTATTACGTCGGCACCAAAAACTCCCTGTACGTTGATTTCTCCGAGAGCAATTTGCCCAAGTTTGTGTACGAGGGCTTAAACCTCGCCTCCGTGTTAAAGAACTTTGTCGTGCAAACGCTCTCTTCGATGCTCGGCACGGCGGAGGAAAACAGCGCCGCGGGCGAGGAGATGCGCTCTTTGGTCATCGACACCTTTGCGCCGGGCGGCACGTACGACGAGGCGCTTTCCAACATCGTGCAAACGGGGACGTATGAGGTTTCCGAAGCGGGTGAAAACGGCTCCTACGCAAAACTGGATGTCTTCCCCATCGTGTTGTCACTCATCAAGACGCTTGAAAAACGTCCCGGCGGCAGGAAGTCCGTGATGGTCACGGTGGATAGGAGCATTTTGCTTAAGATTGTGGAAGGGCTTGCGCACAACGCCAAGGACGACCTTGACAAAAAGGTCGAGGCGCAGACGAACGACAAAACGCTTAAGGATATCGCCGACACCATCGCCGACACCAATAAACAGATCACCACAAAGACGGAGGAGCGTGATTCCATCGCGCAAAGCTTGGATAGCGCCAGAGAAAGCGGCTCGCTTGATTTGCAAGACAGCTTGGAAAAAGAGCTTGCCAAGGCGCAA
>DFFS01000006.1 GCA_002371075.1 Christensenella sp. UBA3770 | reverse complement strand
TCTCCGCCTCGTAAAGAGCGTCGTAGGAAGGGTTGTAAGTTACCTTGCCGACGTTTTCAATGCCATACTTGTTGAGTTCGGTCTTGTTCATGTTTATGCTCCTTTCATAAGAATTGCGTACTTTGGGGCAAACTATTGTAATACAATAGATCGCCGATACTATATTAAGCCGCCGTTTTGCGTTTTGTCAAACGACTGAAAGCAATCCGCAAGGAAAATGTCGAAGAAAAACCGAAAGGGTACGATAAAAGCCGTTTAAGACCCTTCGCGACCCGCCACCCGATATTCGTTTGGCGTAAGATGACTTTCTCGGGATTTATTCCTCCGCTTCCAAAAGAAAGGAGACGGGACGGAAGCCGTCGTTGCAAGAGATCATGGCGCTAAAAGGGTTTTTCATCCAATCGTCATAGAAATAGCCGCCGCCCGCGGCAAGCTCTTTTACAAAGGGCTCCATAACGCCCCAAGCACTCTCGCAAAAACCGTCGGGGCGCAATCCGTCGAGGCTGACAAACGTCTGCCCTTCCTGCATATCGCAGGCATGGATCAACGGGTTTTCATAGCGAGAGATCAAATCGTCGTAAGAAGCGACGCGCATCACGGTGATCTTAACTTTTTTCATATCATTCCTCCCATTTGATCTTGCCGGCAGCTGCGTTCATCGCGCGCAAGGCGACGCCGAGGCCGAAGGCAATGGCTCCGATCACGAAAAAGATCACGACGCCGACGCCGTAGCCCCACGTTAAAAAACTATACCAATCGTTCATGCCCGTTTCCCACGTGCCGATCCCGTTTACGAGACAATTTGCAAGATATCCGACGCCGTAAACAAACGGATGGATCAGCGCATATAAGCACTCATTGAAAAGGAGTTTTTCTTTTTCAAAAAACGTCCACTCGCCGATGGCGAAAAGCGGGATCAACAAATGAAAAAACAAATTGGAGCCGTAATACATTTTCCCATAACCGTACAGGGGTCCCAAAAACAGCACGACGACGGCAAATGTCACAAAAACCGAAACGGTGGAAATGAATTTTAAGACGGACAACCATTTTGCCGTTTTTATACCGAAGATACGTGCGACAAGCCACACGACCGAAACCAGCCCGACGAGCAAATTGGATTGCACGGTAAAGTACTTTAGGTCTTCCCAGCCGCTTCCCCCAAGCGTTCCGTCCCGCCAAAAGAAGAAACTCAAAACCCAAACCGTAAACACCAAAACGGCAAGCACCGCGTTATACGTTATGCGAATCTTATCCTTTTTCATATGATGCCCCCTTACGTTCAAAGCAACGTGACGAACACCGAAAGAAAGCTCCTCCGAAGTTCCCGCGTGAAGTCCTTTTTGCTTTTATACTCGATCATTTTCTCCTTATCTTTGCTTTGTCAAGCCGCGCAGATATGCCTTGTGATCCTCCGCGACGCGAAAGCTCTCCAGTGCCTTGCGTATCGCCTTATAAAAGACGAAGTCGGAGAGCTTTTTCTCGGTGAAATACGGCAGGACGTCATCCCAGCGTTTGGCAAGCGCGGTGGCAAAATACCAAGCCGCCATCATGTTGACGTAATAGTCGGAGGAGGCTGCCGCCGCCACCCACGAGGGGAAAGCCGCGTCAAACGACTCATCCAAAAAGCAATCCATCAGCATCTTGATCGCAAAACGCACGGTAAACGGATGCTCCGATTTGATCCACTCCTTAACTTTGACAAGAAGCTCCGCCTTGCGTTTTTTGAAGACCTTAGGCGACATCTGATCCGTCGTGGCCCAGTTGTTTACGTGGGGAAGAAAGCGGTCCACCTCCCGCAGGCACGCATCAAACGACTTGATCTCCGAGATCAAAAAGGCGTGCAGCTGGTCCTCTTCAAAAAAGCCGTGCGGCAAATCGGCAAGGAAAACGCCGACGTCTTCCCTTTTGCAAAGCTCTTTTGCCATTGCGCGAAGCACGGGCGTTCTGACGCCGATAAAACGCGCGCCGAGAACGGTGGGGATCAGCGGCGACTGAAAAGCTTTGTAAGCTTGGTCGGCATGGCGGAAAAGTTGCTGCCGTATCTCGTCAACGATCATTGTCCGCCCCCTTGTTTTCCTTGATGATCTTCAGCTGTTTTTTTGATCTTAAACGCCGCCGAGACGATCATCACCGCATCCAACGCCACAAGGACGACGCCGCACGGAATATCCGTGGGAAGGCTGTGTCTGACAAGCAGCCAAACGCCAACCGCCCCCACCCCGCCGAGGATGGCAAGGATAAACAGCGACAACAGAGGGATCAGCAAGACCCTCAGCCACTTGGGCGTCTTTTTTGACGAAGCCGCGTCAAAGGCGGCGTCAAAAACAAAATACAACAACCACTCGATCAAAAGATCCATAAAAAGCTTATGCCCTTTGGTTTTTTTGGCGGCGCCAAGCGACGATGCCGAGCGCCAAGTACAAAACCACCGTCAATGCAAGGAAGATCAAAACGAAATAATTGATCTTTTCTTGCCATTGCAAGCCGACGGTCAAGCCGGACAGCACAAGCGTCAAAATGGGAAAAACGGGCGAAAACAGCGTTTCCCCTTTCTTCATAAAATAGCCGAGCATACAGCCGAAGGACGGCACCAAAACCGCCACCGCCGAAAACTCCGCCGCAAAAAACACGGCGCGAAGCGGCAACGCCATAAAGGAAATGTAGCAAACCGGGACCGTCATGGAAAACAACGTCAAATAGACCACCGAAAGGACGGAAAGAAACTTGTCCCCGCCCTCCTTGCACGTCTCGACCGTGCGGACGATAAACGCGGCGATCAAAAACCCGTATGCGGCAAACTGAACGCCCGCCAGCGTAAAGCCGGTGTGCATCATCCCGCCGAAGAGCATCGCAAAGACCGCGACGGAAAGGAACGTCGACTCGGTTTCAAAAGAGAACGCCTCCCCCCTTTTCAAACAGCGGATCATTTTGACGCAGGGTTTGACGGCAAGCGCCGTGCCCGCAACAAGGCTTGCCGCCGTGACGGCATAGGCGGCGTAATTGAAGCCGTTGCCGGAAAGCAATGCGTAATCCCCGCCGCTCTTTACGCTGAAGATCAAAGCAAGCAGCCTTTCGCAAAACAGGATCACAAAATACAACAGGAAACCGATCACTTCCAATCTGTTAAACAGCAACGATTTGTTTTGAGACATGGCGCCCTCCGATCATATTTAAAAGTTGCCGCAAAAGCCTGCGACACGTTGTAAATATTGTCGCATAAAAAACGGGTTTTTGTCAACCCAAGCATCTGAAACGCATCTTTTTCGGTCGCCGTTTATATTATAAATATAGGTCGATAAAAAACCGGGAGAAAAGCGCCTTCCGCAAGGGCGTAGATCGCCGAGCGGAGGGCACGTCTCCCCCACCTACTCAAAAAACAGTTGAAAATAATGTCGAAACTGTGGTATATTGTTAATAGTTGCTTATGAAAACGTTCGAGAAATTGATTCGTATATTGCAAACCACGATGGAGGAGCCCAAGTCGGGCGGTTTGATGCACATCATTGCGATCGTCTCTGTCGTCGTACTCACATTGTTGCTTTGCATTTTGTTCCGCGACGCAAATGAAAACACCTTCCGTGCGATCTTGGTTTCCATTTGGGCGGTCATGTTTTTGATGGAAGTGGTCAAACAGGTTTCCATCTCCTGCGTCTTTGCGGAAGACGGCACGATGAGCTGGCATTACGACTGGGGGCAGTTTACGCTGCAGCTGTGCGACAGCCCCATCTATCTGTTGTTGCCCGTCGCCTTTTTGAAAAACGGCAAGGCGCGCTCTTACCTTTCGGTATTTATGGCGACGTATATCCTTTTGGGCGGCATTGCTACGTACAGCTTCCCCGCCAGCATTTACACGACCATCGCCTATCGTAACGTTCACACCTTGGTCCACCACGGCTTGCAGATCGCATCCGCTGCCCTTATCGGCATTCGCAACCGCAAGGATCTTACGCTTAAAAACTTCTTGGCAGCGATCGGCGTCTTTGTGATCGCGGTGGTGATCGCAACCGTTTACAACATCGTGATGCACAAACTGCATCCCGAGCAAATGATCAACATGTTCTTTATCAGCCCGTACTTTGTAAAGACGGTGCCCGCCGCGTTTAACACCGCATGGCACAACATGCATTGGATCATGAGGATCGCCCTTTATATCGTGGGCGTGACGGCGCTTGCATTCATTATCTTCGGGGCGTATCGCCTGCTCATCCGTCTGGTTTGGGGCAAGGACAAAAAGCAACGGGCAGCGGCGTGAACTGACAAAAAAAAACAGCGGGGATTTCCCCGCTTTTTTTTATTCCCCGCTATGAGCCGAAGATCGAACCGTTGTACTTTTTTTGCGCGATGACGATCACGGTCAATCCGACGACAAATCCAACAAGGATCGGCACCCACCAAAGGCGGAGATAAAACAAATTGAAAAACCCCGTTACGGCGATGCCGACGCCGATGACGATCAAGCCGACCCCCATCATGCGGGCGTAAGAAGGTACGTTTTGTTCCTTTACGTTTTTGTAGTGGTAGGAATGCAAGAGGGAAAGCTTCCTTTTGACCCAAACAAGAAGTCCCATTACGATGCATAACGCCCCCACAGCCAGCTCAATCACAAATCCGACGATCATAGTTCCCCCTCGATGAATTGACGGCGTTACCGTCATGAATTGGCTACGCCATGATTTCTCGCTTCGCTCCGTGAATTGAATTGCAACCGCAATGTGCCGGTAGGCGCAATTCATGTCGCAAGGCAATTCATGACCGACAGGGCAAT
>DFFS01000085.1:1581-11709 GCA_002371075.1 Christensenella sp. UBA3770 | reverse complement strand
AGCTCGGCGCGATCGCCATTCCCGCAACGTGCCAACTGCAAGCGCACGACTTTGAATATCGTTTTCAGGCGGCGGGCGTGAAAGCCATCGTTTGCACCGGTGACGGCGCCGTGGCGGAGCAGGTGGATATCGCGGCAAAGACCTGCCCGACCCTTGAGATCAAGATGATCGTCAACGGCACGCGCGATGGGTGGAGGAGCTTTGACGAGGAGTTCCCTCTGTTCAGCACCCACTTCAATCGCACCAAGGATACCCCCTGCGGCGACGACCCGATGTTGATGTTCTTCACGTCGGGCACAACGGGCTATCCCAAGATCGCCGAGCACAGCTACAAGTATCCGCTCGGTCACTACGTTACGGCAAAGTACTGGCACGGCGTTTCCAAAAACGGCTTGCACTTTACGATCTCGGACACCGGTTGGGGCAAGGCTCTCTGGGGCAAACTGTACGGACAATGGCTGGCGGAAAGCGCGGTGTTTACCTACGACTTCGACCGCTTTGACGCGGCGGATATCCTGCCGATGTTCGCGGCGCATAAGATCACTTCGTTTTGCGCGCCTCCGACGATGCTGAGGATGATGATCAAACAGGACCTTTCCAAGTACGATTTCTCCTCCGTTAAGCAGATGACCACGGCGGGTGAGGCGCTGAACCCCGAGGTCTATTATCAGTTTGAAAAAGCCACCGGCTTGCAAACCCGTGAGGGCTTTGGTCAAACCGAGCTGACCTTGATGATCGGCAACCTGATCGGCGGCACGCACAAGGTGGGCTCGATGGGCAAACCCGTGCCCGGTTACGATGTGGACATCTTGGACGCGGACGGCAATTCCGTGCCCGTCGGCGAAACGGGTGAGATCTGCGTGAAAGTGTCCGAAAGAGTCCCGCGCGGCTTGTTTAAGGGCTACTACCTCAACGAGGAAAAGACCGTGGAGGTCTTGCACGACGGCTGGTACCACACCGGCGACACGGCGTGGCGCGACGAGGACGGCTTCTACTGGTACGTGGGCAGGGTGGACGACGTCATCAAGTCGTCCGGCTACCGCATCGGACCCTTTGAGATCGAAAGCGTTATCATGGAGCTCCCCTACGTGCTGGAGTGCGGCGTCTCTGCCGAACCGGACGAAGTCAGGGGACAGGTGGTCAAGGCAAGCATCGTTTTGACCAAAGGGACGGAGCCTTCCGAAGAGCTTAAAAAGCAGATACAGGACTACGTCAAAAAGAATACGGCACCTTATAAGTATCCGAGGATCGTTGTCTTCCGTGACGAACTACCCAAGACGATCAGCGGCAAAATACAAAGAAACAAACTATAAAAACGGAGTTTTTGATGGAAAGAACGGATTTGGACGGAAAGATCAAAGAAATGGCGGAGCGCATCCGCGAGCTCAGAGAGATCGAGGGACTTACGATCGAGGAAATGGCGGAGAAGACCGGCGTTACCCGTGACGAGTACGAAGTCTGTGAGCAGGGCGGCAGCGACTTGAACTTCACCTTTATCTATCGCTGCGCAAAGGCGTTTGGCGTCAACGTGACGGACATCATCGAGGGCTATTCCCCGATGCTGAATTCTTATACGGTCACGCGCGGCGGCGAAGGGCAAAAGATCGCGCAAGCGCACGGCATGACCTACTACAATCTGGCGTACGCCTTCCAAAACAGGATCGCGGAGCCTTTGTTTGTGCGCAGCGTTTACGACGAGGCGGCGCAAAACAAGGAGATCGAGCTGACCTCCCACACCGGTCAGGAGTGCGACGTTGTGATCGACGGCGCTTTGAAAGTGCAGATCGGCAGCCACACCGAGGTTTTGCATGCGGGCGACAGCATCTACTACGACAGCGGCACACCGCACGGCATGATCGCGGTGGAGGGCAAGGACTGCACGTTCTACGCCATCGTGCTCAACCCGACGGGGGAGCCCATTCCCGAGCTGACGCCGATCAAGGCGATCGAGGGCGGCAGCACAGCCAAGGCGGACGACAAGGAACGCGCCTACAAAAAGTTCATTGACGTGACGGAAAACGAGCACGGCACGCCTACTTCCATCAAATTCAAAAACACCGAAAAGTTCAACTTTGCCTTTGACATCGTGGACGTGGTGGCGGACCGTGAGCCGGACAAGATGTGCATGTTGCACGTGTCCAAGGACCTTACCGAACGCCGCTTTACCTTCCTTGACATGAAAAAGGCTTCGGCGCGTTGCGCCAACTACTTTAAGTCGCTCGGCATCAAAAAGGGCGACAGGGTCATGCTTGTTTTGAAGCGTCACTACCAGTTTTGGTTTGCGATGCTCGGGCTCAACAAGCTCGGCGCCATTGCGATCCCCGGCACCAACCAACTGTTGGAGCACGATTTTGAGTACCGCTTCAACAGCGCGGAGATCGGCACGATCATCTGCACCGCGGATGGCGACACCGCGCATCAGGTGGATCTTGCGGCGGCAAAATGCCCCTGCTTGAAAAACAAATTGATCGTCAACGGCACCCGCGAGGGCTGGCGCAGTTTTGACGAGGAATATCCCCTTTACAGCACGCACTTTAAGCGCACCGAGATGTCCCCGGGCGGCAACGACACGATGCTGATGTTCTTTACGTCGGGCACGTCGGGCTATCCCAAGATCGCAACGCACAACTACAAGTACGCGCTCGGTCACTTCCATACGGCAAAGTATTGGCACAACGTTGATCCCGACGGCTTGCACTTTACGATCTCGGACACCGGCTGGGCAAAGTCCATGTGGGGCAAATTGTACGGACAATGGCTGTGCGAAGCGGCAACGTTCGTGTACGACTTCGATCGCTTTGACGCGGCAACCATCTTGCCGATGTTTGCAAAGTATCATATCACCACGTTCTGCGCGCCGCCGACGATGCTCCGCATGATGATCAAGCAGGATATTTCCAAATACGATTTTTCCTCCGTGCGCCATATGACCACGGCGGGCGAGGCATTGAACCCCGAAGTCTATCGTCAATTTGAAAAAGCGACGGGGTTGCAGATCTTGGAGGGCTTCGGTCAATCGGAGTCCACGATGATCATCGGCAACCTTGTGGGTGCGCCGCACAAGATCGGGTCGATGGGCAAGCCCGCGCCGATCTACGACGTTGCCTTGATGGATGCGGATGGCAAGATCGTTTCGGACGGCGAAACGGGTGAGATCGTCATCAGCTTGCAAAACGGCTCGCCGATCGGGCTTTTCACCGAGTATTATCGCGATCCCGAGAAGACGAAAGAGGCGCGTCACGACGGCTGGTATCACACGGGTGACCTTGCTTGGCGCGACGAGGACGGTTTCTATTGGTACGTGGGCAGGGCGGACGACGTCATCAAGTCCTCCGGCTACCGCATCGGACCGTTTGAGATCGAAAGCGTCATTATGGAGCTCCCCTACGTGTTGGAGTGCGGCGTTTCCGCCGTTCCGGACGAGGTCAGAGGTCAAATCGTCAAGGCAAGCATCGTGCTGACAAAGGGCACCGTTCCCTCCGACGACCTTGTCAAAGAGATCCAGGACTACGTCAAGCATCACACCGCGCCGTACAAGTATCCGCGCGTTGTGGTTTTCCGTGACGAACTGCCCAAGACGGTCAGCGGCAAGATACAAAGAAACAAACTGTGATCCGCGGGCGCGCGTTTGACAGCAGACGCAGGTAAGATATATAATAGTAAAATATACGATTATGAAGCGAATCACCATGATCCTCGGCCACTACGGAAGTGGCAAAACCAATATCGCAGTCAATCTCGCCGCCAAGTACAGGCAGGAGCGGGATCGGGTTGCGATTGCGGACCTTGACATCGTAAACCCCTATTTCCGCACCAAGGACAGCTTGGACCTGCTTAAGGAAAAGGACATCCGCTTGATCGTGTCGGAATACGCCAACAGCAACGTGGATATCCCGGCTTTGCCGCAAGACATGTATGCGGTGACGGACGACAAGGGCTTGACCTGCGTGCTGGATATCGGCGGAGACGACCGCGGCGCGTTGGTGCTGGGCAGGCTTCGCCCCGCCATCTTGGAGGAGAAGGATTACGAAAACCTGTTGGTGATCAACAAATATCGTCCCTTGACGGCGGATGCGGAAAGCACGCTTGACGTGATGCGCGAGATCGAGGCGGCGGCTGGCATTCCGTTTACCGGCATCATCAACAACTCCAACCTCGGCGTTGAAACGACGGCGGACGTGGTGCTTTCCTCCGTCGGCTATGCAAACGAGGTGGCAAAAAAAGCGTCGCTCCCGATCTTTATGACAACGGTCAGAGAGGACGTTGCAAAACAGCTTATCGGCAAAGTGGAGGGCTTGTTCCCGCTCACGTTGCAAAAGAATTTTATCGAAAGGAAAATACATTAAAAGGAGATGGCTTATGGCAAAACTGACTTTTCGGACAGATAACTGCAAAGGTTGCGGACTGTGTGTGGACGTATGCCCCAAGAAAGTCCTGCAACTCGCTCCCGACAAAATCAACAAAAGAGGACATCACCCCGTGGAAGCGGCGCGTCCCGATGACTGCATCGGTTGCGGCTCCTGCGCGATCATGTGCCCTGATTTCATTATCAAAGTAGAGAGGTGAACTATGGCTGACAAAGTTTTGATGAAAGGCAATGAAGCGATCGCGGAAGCGGCGATCAAAGCCGGTTGCCGGCATTACTTCGGCTATCCCATCACTCCGCAGACGGAAGTTGCGGCGTATATGGCGAAGAGAATGCCCAAGATCGGCGGCACGTTCCTCCAAGCGGAGAGCGAGATCGCTGCCATCAACATGGTTTACGGCGTGGCAAGCGCGGGTCTTCGCGTTATGACCTCGTCCTCGTCCCCGGGCATTTCCTTAAAGGGCGAGGGCATCAGTTATCTCGCCGGTGCGGATCTTCCCGCTCTCGTGGTAAACGTGCAGCGCGGCGGTCCCGGTCTCGGCGGCATTCAGCCCAGCCAGTCCGATTATTTCCAATCCACGCGCGGCGGCGGCCACGGCGACTATCATATGATCGTTCTTGCTCCGTCCTCCGTGCAAGAGATGGCGGCGCTTACCGTCAAGGGCTTTGAGCTTGCCGATAAGTATCGCATGACCGCTATGGTCCTTGCGGACGGCACGATGGGGCAGATGATGGAACCGGTCAGTTTGGACTTTGAAGTGACCCCTCCCCCCGAGAAGCCGTGGGCGACGACGGGCACCGAGATGAAGAGAAAGCACAACATCGTAAACTCCTTGTCCCTTGTCCCCGAAGAGCTTGAAAAACTTAACATCGCCAGGTTTGAGCGTTACGAGCTTGTCAAGCAAAACGAGACGATGTACGAAGAGTACATGATGGACGACGCGGAGATCGCCATTGCGGCGTTCGGCATTGCGGCGCGCGTTAGCAAAAACGCCGTCAACGAGGCGCGCAAAATGGGCATCAAGGCGGGTCTTATCCGTCCGATCACGCTGTGGCCGTTCCCCGACGCACCGTTTAAGAAGGCGGCGACGCACGTTAAGGAGATCATCTCCGTTGAGCTCAACATGGGGCAGATGATCGAGGACGTTCGTCTCGCTTCCGAGTGCAAAGTTAAAGTTTCCCTCTGCAACCGCGTGGGCGGCATGATCCCCTCGCCGGAGCAGGTGCTTGACGCGATCGTCAAGGCAAGTAAGTAAGGAGGTAGCGCTATGATAGTTTACGATAAACCGCACGCACTTTTGGACGTGCCTCTCCATTATTGCCCCGGTTGCTTGCACGGCGTCGTGCACAAACTGGTGGCGGAAGTCATTGATGAACTTGGCATCGAGGGCAAGACCATCGGCATCGCGCCGGTCGGTTGCTCCGTTATGGCTTACGATTACTTCGCTTGCGACATGATCGAGGCGGCGCACGGCAGGGCGCCGGCAGTCGCAACGGGCGTTAAGAGGGCGGATCCCTCCAAAGTGGTGTTCACCTATCAGGGCGACGGCGACCTTGCCTCCATCGGTATGGCGGAGACCGTGCACGCCGCGGCAAGAAACGAAAACATCACCGTGATCTTTATCAACAACGCGATCTACGGCATGACGGGCGGACAAATGGCGCCCACCTCCCTCGTCGGGCAGGTCACGCAGACCTCTCCGTACGGCAGGGATCCCAAGCTTTGCGGCTACCCGATCAGGGTTTGCGAGCTTCTTTCGGAGCTGGAAGGTCCGGAGTATTTGGAGCGCGTGACCGTCAACAGCATCCCGCACATTCGCGCGGCGAAGAAAGCCATCAAAAAGGCGTTTATGAACCAAATCGAGGGCAAGGGCTTCTCTCTCATCGAGGTCGTTTCCTCCTGCCCGACCAACTGGGGTATGACGCCGCAAAACGCGTTGAAGTGGATCGAGGAGAAGATGCTTCCCTACTATCCCCTCGGCGTTTACAAAGACAGATCCAACGGGGAGGTGAAGTAAGATGAGCACAAAGCAATTTCTCTTTTCCGGGTTCGGCGGACAGGGTATCCTTTTCGCCGGCAAATTTATCGCTTACAAGGGTCTTATCGAAGAGAAGCAGGTCAGTTGGCTCCCCTCTTACGGCCCCGAAATGCGCGGCGGCACGGCAAGCTGCAGCGTGATCGTTTCGGATGATCCCGTGGGCTCGCCCATCGTGACCTATCCCGACGTGCTCGTGGCAATGAACCTTCCGTCCTTGGACCGTTTTGAAGAAAAAGTGGCGCCCGGCGGCATGATCTTCTTGGATTCTTCCTTGATCGAGCGCGACGTTGTCAGAAAGGACGTAAAGGTCTTTCCGATCCCCGCAACCAAGCTTGCGGGTGAAAACGGGTTCCCGACCCTTGCCAACATGATCATCGTGGGCAAGATCTTAAAGGAACTTGGGGAATACAACGACGAAGGTCTTAAGGCGGCGCTTGCCAAGGTCATCAGCGCAAAGCACGCCGATATGATGGAGGTCAACCGTAAGGCGATCGACCTCGGCGCAAGTTTATAAGGAGTAGTTTTATGGAAATCAAATTTATCAAAAACACCAATCCCAAGGCAATGCCCGATGAGGACAGCCTCGGATTCGGCAAATATTTTACCGACCACATGTTGATGATGGACTACACGCCGGACAAGGGCTGGCACGATCTTCGCATCGTTCCGTTTGAGAACCTTTCCATCCATCCGGCTTGCACGGCGCTCCACTACGGCTCGGAGATCTTTGAGGGTCTCAAGGCATATCGTCGCGCCGACGGCGAAGTGCAGCTTTTCCGTCCCATCGAAAACATTCGCAGAATGAACAACTCGGCGGAAAGGCTTTGCTTGCCCGAGATCCCCGAGGATCTTGCGATGTTTGCTTTGACCGAGTTCGTCAAGTGTGAAAAGGCTTGGACGCCGCACAAGAAGGGCACTTCGCTTTATCTGCGTCCCTTTATGTTTGGCAACGACGAGTCCTTGGGCGTTCACGCGGTCAAGCACGCCACCTTTGTGATCATCGCTTCCCCCGTGGGCAGCTATTACAAAGAGGGCATCAACCCCGTTAAGATCATGATCGAGTCGGAAGACGTCCGTGCGGTACGCGGCGGCACCGGCTACGCCAAGTGCGGCGGCAACTACGCCGCTTCCAACCGTGCCGGCAAAAAGGCGGAAGACAAGGGTTACTCCCAGGTCTTGTGGTTGGACGGCGTGGAAAGAAAGTACATTGAAGAAGTGGGCGCGATGAACGTTATGTTTAAGATCGCGGGGAAGATCGTTACCCCCAAGCTCACAGGGTCCATTCTTCCCGGCGTTACGAGGAAGAGCTGCATCGACGTCTTGAAAAAGGCGGGATACACGGTGGAAGAAAGGCTTCTTTCGGTGGATGAGCTCGGCGAAGCGCTCAAGAACGGCACGCTTGAAGAAGCGTGGGGTTGCGGCACGGCTGCGGTGGTCTCTCCGATCGGCGAACTGTGCTATAAGGACGTAAAATACACGATCAACGGCGGCAAGATCGGCGCCGTCACGCAGAAATTGTACGACACCTTGACCGGCATCCAATGGGGCGAGATCAAGGACGATTTCGGCTGGACGGTAGTCGTAAAATAAAAAAGTGAGGATACAGGTATGGAAAAAATCAGAGTAGCGACGAAACTTTGCGAAAACGACAACGAATTGTCTTTTAAGGAGAAATTTGAGATCGCCAGGCTTCTTGAGAAGCTATGCGTGACGGTCATCGAGTTCCCCGAACTATCGGACAGCAAAGAAGACGCGCTACTGCTCCGTACCTGTGCTTCCGCAGTCAAAGGCAGCATTCTTTCCGTTGCCGTCAAGGACGCGGCGACCATCGAAACGGCGGTCAACGCGCTGCAGGGCGTCAAAAACTTCGCGCTTCGCGTGGAGGCGTTCCTTTCTCCCGTCGGAATGGAGTACTT
Source organism: Christensenella sp. UBA3770 (assembly GCA_002371075.1). Lineage (GTDB taxonomy): Bacteria > Bacillota > Clostridia > Christensenellales > CAG-1252 > CAG-1252. The sequence goes on along the minus strand of DFFS01000085.1, from coordinate 3,388 downwards.
CCATCACAAGAAGGCTCCCAAGATGCTGGAGTATATCCCCGAGGTCATCGCCGCGGCAAAGGCAAAGGCGGCTCGCGTGTATTTCTGCGCTCTTGACGCCACCCGTGCGGAGGAGGACGTTTTGAAAGCGGCGCTCCTTGCCGCGGAAAAGGCGGGGGCAAACGCCGTTTATCTTTCGGACGACGCGGGCGAGATGCTTCCGGATGAGTTTGCGCTCTTTGCGGAAAAGTACGCCGAGATGCTTTCCGTGCCCGTCGGCGTGGCTTGCTCGGATAAGAGCGGCTTTGCGCTTTCTTCCGCGATGCTCTCCGTCAAAAAGGGCGTCAAGGCGGTGCGCACCGTGCTTTCGGGCGACGGCGTCTCTTTGGAATCGCTTGCGGAGTCCGTGAAGAACAGCGGCAACCGCAACGGCATCGCCACCGACATTACGTACACCGAGCTGCACCGCGCAAGCAAGCAGATCGCGCAGATCCTTTCCGGCAGCGAGGGCAAGAGTCCCATCGCCACCGCTCCGTCGTTTGAGCAAAAGATCAGTTTGGACGACAAGGACGACAAGGAGACCGTGATCGACGCAACGGTCAAGATCGGTTACGATCTTTCGGACGAAGACAAAGACAAGGTCTACGAGGAGTTTTTGCGTGTGGCTGCCAAAAAGAGAGTGGGCGCAAAGGAACTTGACGCGATCGTTGCGTCCGTTGCATTGCAAGTTCCCGCAACCTACAAGTTGGAAAGCTACGTCGTCAACAACGGCAACATCATTCGCGCTTCGGCGCAGATCACCCTGACCAAAAACGGGGAAAAGATGCAAGGCATCATGATGGGTGACGGTCCCATCGACGCGGCGTTCCTTTGCTTGGAGCAGATCATCGGCAAGCACTTTGAACTGGACGACTTTGAGATCCAGTCCGTCACCGAGGGCAAAGAGGCAATGGGCTCCGCGCTTGTAAAACTTCGCAAGGACGGCAAGCTTTATTCGGGCAAGGGCATTTCCACCGATATCATCGGCGCCTCCATTCGCGCTTATCTCAGCGCGGTAAACAAGATCACCTACGAGGAGGAATGATATGAAACTCTCCTTTTCCACGAAGGGTTGGCACGACTCCTCCTTCGATGATTTTTGTTCTCTTGCGGTCAACCTCGGTTTTGACGGCATTGAGCTTCACAACATTCACAACAAACTTTTTACCGACAAGGACGGCGCCTTTCACGATTATACGGCGGCGGCGACCTTGCGCAATCTTTACGTAAAAAAGCTTTCGATCCCCTGCATCGACGCGATCTGCGACGTTGCTTCGGGTGACAAAGAGCAGGCAAAAGAAGAGATCCTTAAATGCATCGAGATCGCCAAAAACCTTAAGATCCCGTATCTTCGCGTTCGTGCCGAAGCGCACGAAGACAAGCAAGCGGCAACGCAGGCGGTCAAAGAGCTGATCGCGTCCGTCCTTCCGCAGGCGGAAAAAGCAAAGGTCACGATCCTGATGGAAACGGCGGGGCTCTTTGTGTCCAGCGCAGACCTCCGCGACCTGTTGCAGAGCTTTGCTTGCGACAGTTTCTCCGCGCTGTGGAACTTTTCCGCGGCGTACTTCGGTTCTTCCGAGCTTCCCGAGACCGTCATACAAAATCTCGGCGCATACGTCAAGCACGTGCATTTGAACGACGCGCGCAAGGGAGACTCAGGCACCGAGTATTGTTTGCTGGGCGAGGGTGACTTGCCCATCAAGGAGATGATGGCGGCGCTCCGTTCCGTCAACTACGACGGCTTCGTTTCGTTGGTTTGGAACCCCGAGTGGTGCCCCGAACTCAAGGA
>DFFS01000085.1:677-1449 GCA_002371075.1 Christensenella sp. UBA3770 | reverse complement strand
CACGCGCTTTACTACAACAATCGTCATACCGGCAGATACGTTTGGAAAAAGGAAGTTTTGATCGACGAGACTTTCCCGTCCGTCCTGGACAGAATGTGCGAGGAATTCCCCGATCAATACGCTTTCAAATACACCACGCTTGATTACACCCGCACCTACACCGAATTCCGCGCCGACGTGGATGAGTTTGCGCGCGCTTTGGTGGCGCTTGGCGTTAAGGCGGGCAGCCACGTTGCCGTTTGGGCGTCCAACGTGCCGCAATGGTACATTACGTTTTGGGCGACGGTTAAGATCGGCGCGGTGCTCGTCACGGTCAACACGGCTTACAAGATCCACGAGATCGAGTATTTGCTTAAGCAGTCCGACACGCACACCCTCGTTATGACGGAGGGTTCCAAGGACACCCACTACGGCAAGATCGTTGCGGAGCTTTGCCCCGAACTTGCCGAAAAGAAGGCTTCCGATCCGTTGCACGCAAAGAGGCTTCCCTTCCTCAGAAACGTCATTACGGTCGGCTACAAACAAAAGGGTTGTATGACTTGGCAAGAGGCGCTTCGTCACGCAAGCGAAGTTAAGCAGGAAGTGATCCTTGCCATGGCGGCAGCCGTTGACAAAAACGACGTTTGCAACATGCAGTATACGTCGGGCACTACCGGCTTCCCCAAGGGCGTTATGCTCACGCACTACAACATCGTCAACAACGGCAAGTCCATCGGCGACAGAATGGACCTTTCCACCGCGGATAGGATGATGGTGCAGGTGCCGATGTTCC
>DFFS01000085.1:0-628 GCA_002371075.1 Christensenella sp. UBA3770 | reverse complement strand
TGTTCCATTGCTTCGGCATGGTGCTTGCGATGACTTCGACGATGACGCACGGCGGCACGCTGTTGCCCCTCCCGTATTTCTCCGCCAAGACGTCGCTTGCTTGCATCAACAACGAACACATCACGGCGTTCCACGGCGTTCCCACGATGTTTATCGCAATGCTGGAGCACCCCGACTTCCCCAAGACGGATTTCTCGTATATGCGCACCGGCATCATGGCGGGCTCTCCCTGTCCCATCTCCGCAATGAAACAGGTTGTGGAAAAGATGAATATGAAGGAGATCACGATCGTGTACGGTCAAACCGAGGCTTCCCCGGGCTGCACGATGAGCTCCACGGACGATCCCATCGAGGTTCGCGTGGGCACGGTCGGCAGACCCATGCCGGAGATCGAGTGCCGCATCGTCAACCCCGAAACGGGGGAGGACTGCCCCGACGAAGTTACGGGCGAATTCCTCGCGCGCGGGTATAATATTATGAAAGGCTATTACAAGATGCCCAAAGCCACCGAAGCCGCTATCGACAAGGACGGCTGGCTGCATACGGGCGACCTTGCTTGTCGCACCAAGGACGGCAACTTCCGTATCACGGGAAGACTGAAAGATATGATCATCCGCGGCGGCGAAAA
>DFFS01000011.1 GCA_002371075.1 Christensenella sp. UBA3770 | reverse complement strand
GCATTATCGCGCATATCGACCACGGCAAGAGCACTCTTGCCGATCGGCTGATGGATGTGACCGGCACGGTCTCGGAGCGGGAGGCGAAAGAGCAGCTTCTCGATAATATGGAGATCGAGCGCGAGCGCGGCATCACGATCAAATTGCAGCCGGTCAGAATGTTTTACAATCTCGACGGCGAGGAGTATATGCTTAACCTGATCGACACCCCGGGGCACGTGGACTTCACATACGAAGTTTCGCGTTCTCTTGCCGCATGCGAGGGGGCTGTGCTTGTTGTGGACGCAACGCAGGGCGTGGAGGCGCAAACCCTTACCAACGTTTATCTTGCCATCGACAACAATTTGGAAGTGATCCCCGTCATCAACAAAGTTGACTTGCAGGGCGCTGACGTGGAGGGCACCAAGCGCGAGATCGAGGATATCATCGGCATTCCCGCCGCAGACGCACCCGCTATCAGCGCAAAAACCGGCTTAAACGTCAAAGCCGTTTTGGAAAGCATCATCTACAATTTGCCCGCTGCGCGAGGGGATGAGACGGCGCCGTTAAAAGCGTTGATCTTTGACTCTGTTTACGACAATTACAAGGGCGCCATCAGCTTTATCCGCGTGATCGACGGCTCGGTCAAAGTGGGCGACAAGATCAAGATGTTCAGCACCGGCAAAGTGTTTGACGTGACGGAAGTTGGCGTTTTTACCCCAAAAATGCTTGCCGTGAAAGAGCTTTCCGCCGGCGAGGTCGGGTATCTTGCCGCAAGCATCAAAAACGTTTCCGATACCGCCGTCGGTGATACGATCACACTTGCGGAGGGTGGCACGAAGGAGCCTTTTCCCGGCTATAAAGCGGTAAAACCCGTTGTGTTTGCGGGTATTTTCCCCGCTGATGGCAGCAAATACACCGAGCTTAGGGAGGCGCTTGAAAAACTGAAGCTCAACGACGCATCGCTGTTTTTTGAGCCTGACGTTTCCGCCGCGCTCGGCTTTGGCTTCCGTTGTGGTTTCCTTGGACTTTTGCATATGGAGATCATGGAGGAGCGCCTTGAAAGGGAATTCAACATCGATCTCGTTACTACCGCGCCAAGTGTATCCTACAAGGTTTATAAACATGGCGGTGAAGTTTTGAACGTGGACAACCCGTCTCACTTGCCGTCCCCCTCTGAGATCGATTATATGGAGGAGCCGATCGTGCGCGCGACGTTGTTTACGCCGCCCGAATACGTCGGTCCCATTATGGAGCTTTGCCAAGGGAAGCGGGGCACCTTCCTTGACATGAGTTACGTGGATACTTCCCGCGCTAAACTGACATATGACATTCCGCTTGCCGAGATCGTTTATGACTTCTTTGACGACCTCAAATCGCGCACGCGCGGCTATGCGAGCATGGATTACGAGATCATCGGCTTCAAAAAGAGCGAACTTGTCAAACTGGATATCATGCTGAACGGCGAGGTCTGCGACGCGCTCTCCCTTATCGTACACAAGGATGACGCCTACAATCGTGGCAGAGGTATTGCGGAAAAGCTTAAAGAGGTCATTCCCCGTCAAATGTTTGAGATCCCCATTCAGGCGTGCGTGGGGGGCAAGGTCATCGCGCGCGAGACTGTGAAAGCCATGCGCAAGGACGTTCTCGCAAAATGCTACGGCGGTGATATCACCCGTAAAAAGAAGTTGCTTGAAAAACAAAAGGAAGGCAAAAAGCGCATGAGGCAGGTGGGAAGTGTTTCTCTGCCCAGCGAGGCTTTTATGTCAATTTTGAAACGGTGAAAAACTTTTCACACGATTTTTCGTTGTATATCCACATTCCGTTTTGCGTATCCAAATGCGCGTATTGCGACTTTTTATCATTTGCCGACCATTGTTCTATGGCGGCGTATTTTGACGCCCTGTGCAAAGAGATCAAAAGGAAAGGGGCGGAGGCGGATAAACCCGTTGACCACATCTATGTCGGTGGCGGTACGCCCTCGATCGCGCATGAATACTTCCGCATGCTGAAAGAGGCGATTTTTACTTCGTTTGACGTGCGAAAGGGCGCCGAGATCAGTATGGAATGCAATCCCGAAAGCGTGACAGAGGCGTTTGTTGCGGCGGCGAAAGACTTTGGCGTAAACCGCGTGAGCCTCGGCGTGCAAACGCTATCCGATCGACTTTTGAAAAGGATCGGTAGGGCGCATAACGCCAAACAGGCAAAGGACGCCTTGGAGCTTTTGACAAAAAACTTCTCTTCCGTCAACGTAGACGTGATGGTCGGGCTGCCCGATCAAACGAAAGAGGATGTTGCGAAAACGATCGCAACCTTGACGGCGTACCCGATAAATCATCTTTCCTGCTATAGCCTGATTTTGGAGGAAGGGACTCCGCTTTATGCCGCTGCGGAAAGGGGGGATTTCACGCCCGACGACGACCTTGCCGTTGATCTTTACGACTTCGCACGGGAAATGCTTGAGGAAAAGGGCTTCACGCGTTACGAGATCAGCAATTTTTGCAAAGGAGACGCCGTTTGCGGCTATAACGCATCGGTCTGGCAATACGGCGAATACCTGGGGCTGGGGCTCGGCGCGTCGTCCTTCTTGCGTGATAAGGGGCTGCGGCTGAAAAACACGGAGGATATGCAGGTGTATCTTTCTTCCGCGGGAGAAACGGGGCAAACGATCGAAACTGTTTCGTATGACGAACGTATCAAAGAATTTGTAATGCTCGGTTTGCGATTGGAAGAGGGGATAAATTTAAATGTTTTTGAAGAGCTTTTCGGATTTGATTTTACGGTAAAGTACAGTTATAACATTCAAAAACTGGGGAAAATGCTTTCGGTTTCACGGGGGCATCTTGCCATTTTGCCACAGTATTTTTACGTTTCCAACACGATTATACAAGAATTAATCTTTTAAGTATTTTATTTCCTTTTTATTGTTATTTGTATAATTATAATCTTTAGATTATCCTCTAAATGATCTTTTTTTGCTTTACCCGAAAAAATTTTTAAAAAAATGGCATAAAACCCTTGACATGAGCACATAATGGTATTAGAATGTTAGCAGTCAGAGGTTGAGAGTGCTAACAAATAAAAGGCGAGAGTGCTAACAACCCCTAAAGGAGGTTTGATATGGAATTGTCGAGTAGAAAGAAAAAGATCCTCGGATTGCTTGTCGAGCGCTATATCAAAACCGCCGAACCCGTGTCCAGCGGTGAGATCAAGTCCCTTTACGGAGAAGAGATCAGCTCGGCAACGATCAGGAGCGAGCTTGCCTCACTTGAAGAAATGGGCTATCTCGTTCAACCGCACGTCTCCGCAGGGCGTATTCCGACGGAGATCGCATACAAGCTTTACGTTGAGAACGTTCTCTCCGGCGAGAAAAAGGAGATCCGCGTCGCGGGCGTAAGAGATTACCTCGGCAAAAAGATCGTTGAGATCGAAGACGTTGTTCGCAACACCGCTCGTGTGATCAGCGACGCAACCAATTACACCAGCGTCATCGTCATCAAAAATACCGACGACATTCGCATCCGCGAGGTCAAACTTGTGGAAGTGGACGCAGGTAAGGCGCTTGTAGTGATCATCACGGACAGCGGTGTGATCAAGGACAACATCATTGAGATCCCCGTCAATATGGGTAACGGCTACATCACCGCGGCAAACAGCGTGGTAAACGATCTGTTTGCGGATAAGACCTTGCGTGACGTCAAAAACGCAAGCGCAAGCATCGACGACGAGATGATGCAGTATCACGACATCTTTGACAAGATCATCAAGTTGCTTGAAGAATATGCTTCCGGCAGGCATAACAAGGTATTTGTCGAGGGGACGAGCAAGATGTTTCAACATCCCGAGTTTTCCGAGATCGACAACGCACGTGATTTCATTCGCTTGCTTGACGAAAAGGATAAGCTCGGCGAACTTATGACCAACGACGGCGACATCGAACTTTCCGTCAGGATCGGCAAGCCGGACGGTTTGGAGGGCAATTGCTCTATGGTTACCGCGCGCTATTCGATCGGCGGGGCGGAGATCGGCAAAGCCGGCGTGATCGGTCCGGAAAGAATGGATTATGACAAGGTCGTCAGCGTTCTCCACTACATCCAAAAGGTGTTTAACGGAGAAGAGACGCCCGACGACAACAATAAGGAGAAGAAAAATGGCGAAATCCGCACACGAAAATAAAAAGAAGACAGAAAAATCCGCCGAAGAAGTGATCTCCTTTGACACCGAAGAGATGATCCAAGAAGAGCAGCCCAAAGCGAATCCCGAAGTGGAGGCTCTTAAGGAACAACTTAAGGTTGAAAAGGACAATTATCTGAGGCTTCGCGCCGATTACGAGAACTTCCGCAGAAGAAATCAGGAAGCGACCGTGAGCGCAAGGCGCGAGGGCACGGCAAACGCCGTCGAAGCGATTCTGCCCGCGATTGATTCCATCGACAGAGCGCTTGGCATCTGCACGGATGAAAAATCCAAAGAGGGGTTGCTTTTGATCAAAAAGCAAATCGAAACGTCTCTGTCACAGATGGGCGTCAGCGAGATCCCTGCGGAAGGCGCCGATTTCGACCATAACCTGCACAACGCCGTACAGCGTGCGGAAGTTGAGGAAGAAGAGGTCGGAAAGGTGCTTGAAGTTTATCAACGGGGCTACAAGATCGGCGACAAGGTAATTCGTTACGCAATGGTCAAGGTCGGCGTGGAAAAAAGCGAATAAAGGATAAAGGCTTTATCCTTTCAAATATGAAACACCGAGGCAGTGCCTCAAATACATTATAAAGGAGTAAAAAAACTATGGGAAAGATCATCGGTATTGATTTAGGAACAACAAATTCTTGCGTAGCCGTCATGGAAGGCGGTGAGGCAACCGTTATCGCAAACGCGGAAGGCAGCAGAACAACTCCTTCTGTCGTGGCTTTCAGCAAAGACGGCGAGAGGATCGTCGGACAGGCGGCAAAGCGCCAGGCGGTCACCAATCCTCAGCGCACCGTTTCCAGCATCAAGAGGGAGATGGGCACCACGTATTCCGTCAAGATCGACGACAACAGCTATTCTCCGCAAGAGATCAGCGCAATGATCCTGTCTAAGCTCAAGAAAGATGCGGAGGCTTATATCGGCAGCAAGGTCACCCAAGCGGTCATCACTGTTCCGGCATACTTCTCCGACAGCCAACGTCAGGCAACGAAGGACGCCGGCAAGATCGCAGGACTTGAAGTGTTGCGTATCATCAATGAGCCCACTGCGGCGGCGCTTGCTTACGGCTTGGATAAGTCGGAAAACAAAAACCAAAAGGTGTTGATCTACGACCTCGGCGGCGGTACGTTTGACGTTTCCATTCTTGAGATCGGCGACGGCGTGTTTGAAGTTTTGTCCACAAACGGCGATACGAGGCTCGGCGGCGACGACTTCGACAAGAAGCTTATGGACTACATCGTAAGCGAATTTAAGGCAAAAGAGGGCGTTGACCTCTCCACCGATAAGGTTGCGATGCAGCGTATCAAAGAGGCTGCCGAAAAGGCGAAGATCGAGCTTTCAGGTATGACCAAGACCAACGTGAACCTGCCCTTTATTACGGCGGGAGCAGACGGCCCCAAGCACCTTGATATGGACATCACCAAAGTGAAGTTCGACAGCTTGACCGCTGACCTTGTGGAACGCACCATTCGTCCTACGAAACAGGCGATGAGCGACGCGGGCATCACATTCAGCGAGATTTCAAAGGTCATCTTGGTCGGCGGTAGCACCCGTATTCCGGCAGTCATCGACGCAGTCAGGAACCTGACCGGTAAAGAGCCCTATAAGGGCATCAACCCCGATGAGTGCGTAGCGATCGGCGCTGCAATTCAGGCGGGCGTTCTCGGCGGCGAAGTCAAAGACGTGTTGCTTTTGGACGTCACTCCGCTTTCCCTCGGTATCGAGACGATGGGCGGCGTGTTTACCAAACTCATTGATAGGAACACCACGATCCCGACCAGCAAGTCGCAGATCTTCTCCACCGCAGCGGATAATCAACCTTCTGTTGAAATCCACGTTTTGCAGGGCGAGCGCTCGATGGCAAGCGGCAACAAGACGCTTGGCAGGTTTATCCTTGACGGCATCGCTCCCGCGCCGCGCGGCATTCCGCAGATCGAAGTTACCTTTGACATTGACGCAAACGGCATCGTAAACGTTAAGGCAAAGGATAAGGGCACCAACAAAGAGCAGAGCATCACGTTGACCGCAAGCTCCAATCTCTCCGAGAGCGACATCGACGCTGCCATCAAGGACGCCGAAAAGTACGCGGAAGAAGACAACAAGCGCAAGGAGCTCTTTGAGATCAAAAACAGCGGCGAGCAGCTGATCTACACCGCCGAGAAAGCCGTTAAAGACAGCGGAGACAAGCTCAGCGAGGAGGATAAAAAGATCGTTGAAGACGCCGTTAAGGTTGCAAAAGAAGAGATCAATTGCGACGACGTAGACAAGATCAAGGCTGCGATCGACAAGCTCAGCGCTGCGATCAACCCCGTCTTCACAAAGCTCTATCAACAAGAGCAAGCAAACAATCCGAACGCCGGTGGCAATCCGGACGACGGAAACATCCCGGGGGACGGCACCGTCGAATAAGCGTTGATTTTGCAGGGAGGGGAAACCCTCTCTGCATCCTTTGTTAAAAGAGGTTCTCTGTCTAAGACAGAGAAAATAGTGTTATGGCAGAAAAATACGATTACTACGAAATATTGGGCGTGCAGAAGAACGCAAGCGAGGATGAGATCAAATCCGCTTATCGTAAGATGGCGAAGAAGTATCATCCCGATCTTTATTCTACCAAGCCCGAGTCTGAGCGCAAAGCGGCGGAAGAGCAGTTTAAAAAGATCAATCATGCTTATGACGTACTGTCCGACAGCCAAAAACGCGCCGCATACGATCAGTACGGTGATGAAAACGGGCCGATGGGCGGTGGTTTCGGCGGCGACGCAGGTGCGCAGGGATTTGGCGATTTTGACAGCTTCTTCGGGGACTTTTTCAATGCGTTCACCGGCGGTGGCAGACGTTCGCAAAGACCAAACGGTCGTTTGGACGGAGACGACATCACCGCGACCATTACGATCGACTTTATGGAAGCCGTTAAAGGCGTTCAAAAGGATATTCAGATCACCAGACAGGAGACTTGCGCGGATTGTCACGGAACGGGCGCGAAAAACGGAACCGCCTATAAGACCTGCGGCAGATGCGGCGGAATGGGGCGCGTTACGATGCGTCAAAATACGATTTTCGGGCAACAAGTTGTGCAAAGCGTCTGTCCCGATTGTCGCGGCAACGGCAGGATTATCACCGACACGTGTCGTACTTGCGGGGGAAAGGGCTCCGTCAAGCATTCCCGCGTGATCCACGCTAACATCCCGGCAGGGATCGATAACGGACAAATGCTGAGTTTCGCAAACGAGGGAAACTGCGGCAAGAACGGCGGCGCAAAAGGAAATTTCATTTTGATCGTCAACGTCAGACCGCATCCGTTGTTTAAGAGAAAGGGATACGACATCTATTTTGATATCCCCATTTCCTACACGACGGCGACGCTTGGCGGGGAGATCGACGTTCCCACCTTGGACGGCGTTCAGAAGTATAAGATCGCGGAAGGAACGCAGAGCGGCACGATGTGCCGTATGTCGGGGAAGGGCGTGAAAAAGATCAAGAGCGAGCAACGCGGCGACATTTATTTCACCGTACAGGTGCAAACCCCTTCGGGTCTTTCCAGACAACAGAAGGAAATGCTTGCGGAATTTGAAAAAACGCTTACGCCAAATCAATCCCCCAAACAGAAGAAATTCTCGGAGTTTATTAAAAAATGATCAAGATCACTTGTGCCACAACGCATGAAGGCGCCGAGATCGTGTCGGACGTTTTGTACGAGTATTCCCGTTCCGGCGTGGTTGTCGAAGACAAAACAGACGTTGCGGAACTTTGGAATTCCGAATTGGTGTGGGACTATGTTGAAGACGCCGTTTTATCGCGTTCGGATCAGGTGAAAGTCATCGCCTATTATGATGGTGATTTTTCGGAAATATCCGATGATTTGACGGAAAAGCTGGATAACGTTAGGACCAATTGTCCGTTTGCTTTACCCCTTGACGTGACCGTTGAAGAAGTGGCGCAAGAGGATTGGACGGAAGATTGGAAAAAATTCTACAAGATCATCGAAGTAGGGGATATCAAGGTCGTGCCGATTTGGAAAAGGGACGAAGTCGGCGCGGGAAAGATCGTCTATATCAACCCGGGTTCGGCGTTTGGCACCGGCGAACACGAAAGCACGCGCCTTTGCCTTTCGTTGATGCGCAACATTGATTTTAACGGCAAATCCGTCATTGACACGGGGTGTGGCAGCGGGATCCTCGGTATCGCGTCGCTGCGACTGGGTGCAAAGGAGTGCCTGTTTAGAGATATCGATGCTTCCGCGCTAAACAACCTTAAGGAAAACCTTTCATTAAATGAGGTTTCCGCTAATGCGGAACAAGGATCGTTGCTTGAAGGGATCGACAAACAAACCGACGTCGTTCTTGCAAACATCACCGCCGACATCCTTTCCAAAATGGAAAACGCCGATCAGGTCATAAAGCAAGGCGGCTACTTGATCATGAGCGGCATCATAGACAAATTTGAAAAGCCGTTGCTTGAAAAGTTTCTCAAAAAGAGTTTTGAGCTTGTTAAGCGCGAGACAGACGGCATATGGGTCGGCTTGCTTCTGAAAAAGATTTGACTAAGTGCGAGTATTCTCGCACTTTTGTTTTATTTGTGTAAAACCATTGCAAGTAATGTATATTTGATTTATAATAAAACTATGGATATTAAGCGTTTTTTTGTCGAAAACAGCAGGCATATCGCCGTCGGTGACGAGATCATCGTAACCGGGGAGGAGTTTCGCCATGCGATCAAGGTCAGCCGCTATAAGGTCGGTTATACTTTGATCTTGTCCAACGGAGACGGGCACGACTATACCGCCACCGTCACCGCGATCGACAAAAACAGTTTTACTTGCAAGGTAGAAAAGGACGAACGTAACGCAAACGAACTGTCTAAGCCTTTGGCGCTTTATCTTTGCGCGATCGAAAAGACGGATCTCGCCGTGCAAAAAGCCACCGAAGTAGGCGCGACAGAGATCCATTTGTTGATCTCGCGCTTTACGAATGCAAAAAATCAAAACCTCGATCGCTTGCGTAAGATCGCGTTGGAGTCGGCGAAGCAATGCGGCAGGGCGGTTGTGCCCGAGATCTATGCTCCCGTTTCCTTTGAAGAGGGGATTGCGGATGTAGCCCGCTTTGATCAGACGATCTTTTGTTATGAACTTGCAAGAGGCGATCGTATTGACGACGTCTTTGACAAAAACGCTTGTTCTTACGCTTTGGTCGTTGGGAGTGAAGGCGGTTTTTCACAAGAAGAGGTAGCTTTCGCCGCACAGCGTGGGGCGAAAGTCGTTACGCTCGGCAGACGGATCCTAAGGGCGGAAACAGCCTGTATCGCCGGACTTGTGCTCTTGGCGGACAATATGGAGGCTTATGAAAACAGCGGTAATTAACATCGGTTGCAAAGTAAATCAATGCGAATGCGACAGCTTGATGACGGGGCTCAAAAACCTTGGGCACGAAGTGACGGATGAGCTTGTCTTTGCCGATAACTATATTATCAACACCTGCGCCGTGACTAAGGAAGCGGAGCGCAAATCCCGCCAATTTATCGGGAAGGTCAGGAGGATCAACCCCAACGCCGACGTTTACGTGATCGGTTGCGCTTCGGAAAAGAACGCGGAGCAATTTGCGATCAAGGGCGTCAAATACGTTTCCGGTACAGCAAAAAAAGAGGACGTTTTGCAAATGATCTCCGGGGTGCATATCTATGATATCCCCGAGGAATACGAGTCCCTACCGTTAGGGACGGCTTTTCGTGCTCGCGCCTACGTTAAGATCGAGGATGGGTGTAACAATTTTTGCGCGTATTGCATCATTCCGTATTTGCGCGGCAGATGCCGTTCTCGCTCCGTGCAAAGTATTCGTGAAGAGTGCATAAGACTTGTGGAAAACACGGATGAGATCGTTCTGACCGGCATCAA
>DFFS01000061.1 GCA_002371075.1 Christensenella sp. UBA3770 | reverse complement strand
TGATATTGCCACCGTACAGGTTGAAAGTACCGTTAACATAGACGCCACCACCGTGCATTTGGTTGTCCTTGCCTTTTCCTCCGGCGATATAGCCGCCGACAAAGCTATTTCTGCCGCTACCTTCCGTCTCGTCGATATTGATAGCGAATCGGTTCGTGCCGTCACGATCGAAATAATGAACGGTGTCACCGCAGTCGTAAACATTGAGCGTTCTACCGCTTGCAATGTAGATAACACTGTCGATGCCCGTCACCTTGATGCCGTGACCGTTCAGACAGAGGTTGGTGGTGCCTGCGGGCACGTTCCAAGAAGAAGAGAGGGTCACGTCCGCAGTCAGGTAATAGTTGCCCGCTTCGGTGGGCAGGCTCGTCGTGCTCTCCCACGCGGTAAAGGTGATATCGCCATGGGTGTGCGTTGCGGGGGGCTGCTGCGCACGAGTGGCAGTTATCTTGAAATAGGATAACAGCGCATCGGCGCCGTATATTCCGGATTCCAGCTCGACGGGGTCATGCTGGGGATGATCCCATGCCTGCCCGCCGTTATCGAGGCACAACCTGCCTCCTTCTACGGCTCTCGTGTTACCCCTAAGGGTCGCAGTGGAATAGGAATCGATCTCAAACCACTCTTCGCTTTCCAACATCTTTACGGCATACACGTCCGAATCGATAAGCATATCCACACTGTAGAAAGAAATACTGCTTCTTCCGCCGGAAGTCAGAATGCCATAATGATTTCCCCTCAGATCCAAACTGTTATTGCTCGAGGTGTGCATTCCCTGAATAATAAAGCCCGCATCGGGGGTAGCAAGAGTGATAACACCCGTTTCAAGGCTGCTCTCACACGTAAAGGAATTTTCTCCGATGACGACGATCGTCAATCTGTTGCACTCCTCGGATCCCTTAAAGTAGATAGCGCTGCCGTTATAGCCCTCGCCCGAATATTGGAAATTCTCGATCGTAAGGATTAATTCATTGACGTCGTACACAACGGAAGCCGTGCCACCGGATACGCCGTCCGTCTCGGTGCTCACCGTTCCCGCCGCAAGGATGTCCACGCCCGCGACCCACAGCTCTGCCCCTTCCGGGAAGCCCTGCCCGCCTTGCCCTTGCGAACCGTTGCTGATGACGATCTGCAATTCATAGGTATCTTCCTCATAGGTATTATCGATATAATCGACAAAAGAGATGAGTATGCCACCGTATTGGGAACCATATTGATGGTTGTACACAACACGGTTATCCAATTCGTACCCACCGAGTTGATAGGTCAGTTCGTGACCGTTGAGGGTGACGGTAAGCTCCTCTGCCTTGTTGTACAGTGCCTCCAAAGTAGCATCGGCTGAAGCGGCCTTGCGGATCAAGATGACCAAACTAGCGGAGGAGTCAAACACATGCAAATTGGCGCCCACGTTAGAGGTATCCTCGACGTTATAGGTGATGGCGGGGGTCATGGTCAGATACTCGGTCGGGAAGTTCAACAGAATCGCAGAACCGGGTTCACTATCCCACGGCGCGGCATTGATGTATTCCTCCGAAAGCGTCACCTCGAAGGAATCGGTGTTTGAGTCGACCGGCTGTCCGCCGAAGTAAACCTCTCCGTTATCATTATCAATAGCCGTAACGACCCAAGCGGTGCTTTGTTGTCCGTTTTCGTCGAACGGATAAAAATCAAAGCTGGAACCGTTACGGAAGCAAATCGTTCCTCCGTTATTTACAAAGGACGCCACATTCGCCGCTATCGGGCCCCAATCACCGGTGCCGGTGGGTGCATCGGACTCTCCTGCAGAATACCTATTACTCGCCAAGCGGATTTTCTTATCACCGGTCACCGTGCCGTAAGCGCCGGAAATAACGTCTCCGACCTGAAGGGCGTCGAGATCGAGTGTTGCGCCGCCTTCGTAGACGGCGGGGGTCGCCTTCGCCGTCATGGCGGGGGATAAGGCAAAGAGTGCCATCAATGCGATCGCCAAAACGATCACCGCCATCATCACCGAAGTCGCTATTATCTTCCTGTTCGTTCTTTCCATAAAGAACCTCCTATTCCTCCGTATGCCGAGCGTAGCCCGACTCGTATGTGCGCGTATATCTTTATTACGCGTACGCGCCGCGCGATAAAAAAAATCGCATTGTGAAAAATGCGTCTTAAATACGTGTGTTTTTCAAGGCAGACAGGACCGCTCCGATGGGGAGCGGCCCCGCTTTTATTCCAAAAAGATTATTCCGCCTTCTCGGTGTTGAGCACCTTGTAGATGACTGCCGCCAAAGCAGCGCCCGCCAAAGGAGCAACGATGAACATCCAAACCTGTGCAAGGGCGTCCGTCGTGCCGTTGTAGATAGCGGCGGAGATCGCCGTCGCAATGCTACGAGCGGGGTTTACGCTGGTGCCAGTCAGGTTGATGCCGATCAGGTGAACAAGGGTGAGGGTGAGGCCGATCACGATGCCCGCGATCTTGCCGTTGCCCGCCTTCTCGTCGGTGACGTTAAGGATGGCGTAAACAAAGATGCAGGTAAGGACGATCTCGGTGATGAGAGCTGCGATCACACCGCCCGCGGTAAGCTTGCCCGCAAAGCCGACGGCATAGTTGCAAGCGTCGCCGAGCACCTTGACGTCAGCCATCTTAAAGAGACCGAAAACAAGGACTGCGCCCACAAAGCCACCAAGGATCTGCGCGCAAACGTACACGCCAAACTCCTTGAGGCTCATCCTCTTGGTGAGGAGGCAGCCGAGGGACACTGCGGGGTTGATGTGGCAACCGGAAACTCTGCCCACGGAGTAAGCCATCGCAACGATGGTAAGACCAAAGGCAAGGGACGTTGCAACCAAACTGCCGCCCGTTGCGCCCGCCACGCCGCAAGCGACGAAGACGAGGGTGAAGGTGCCGATAAACTCGGCAAGTGCTTTCTTGAGTAAATCTTTCATTGTAAAAAACCTCCGGTTTTTATTTTAATCCTCATTTGAATACGTGTCTCCGCAGCGGGAACACGTGTACGTGATGTCGCCGTCTTCGTAAATGCCATGGTAGTCGTGCCCAAGCGCTTCCAAAACGGTGCTTTGCGTTTCGGTATAGGTCTTGCCTTCGTAAACCGCCTTTGCGGTGTAAGTAACGGAGCCTTCCTCTTCACAGGTGGGATCGACGCGCTTCCTTGTGATGGTCGCCGCCAAAACGAGAGGTTGCCCTCCCCTCTTGTCGGCAAAGGTGACCGTTGCGTTAAGTTTGTCGTCGCTCCAAAGCCAAACGCCATTTGCAAAGTCGTAGTCGGGGACCGCGATCTGCGAGAAGGCATAGGTTTTGCCGCCCACGACAAGGTAGAAGTAAAGATCCTTTGGCTCATCCACCATAAAGCTGTACTCGGTAAAGGGCTCCACGCCGTCCTTGGAGAACACCACGTTACCCGCCGCGTCCTTGCCGATAAGCGTATAGTACTCGCCCTTCTTCAAGTTGGCGTTGTTCACCGAGACAAACACCTCCGTGCCCTGCATATAGGAGACGATCTCCCCGTTTTGACTTGGCTCCGTGGTGGTGCAAGCGCTGACTTCGGCAAAGACCTTTTCCTCGTTTTTGATGGTCAAAAGGTACTCCTTGCCCGGCATCAGGTCGTCAAAGGTCAAAAGGACGGTGTCCATCTTAACTTCCTGCTCACGGTAGGTGTCCTCGCCCGTCAAAATGGCGTAGATGGGCTGTTCAAAATCCCTTTCGTCCGCGCCTGTCATCGTCACCTCAAAGGTGAGGCTGTGCATATCCGCGATCACAAGGGACAGGCTGATGGCAAGGGTGCTTAAAAAGACCGCCACCACCACAACCGCAGCCACAACGCTGGAAGCCAGCACGCCCGCAAGCGCGCCGACGCTCCCGCCGACGGAGGCAGAAGCGGACGCCACGGACGACGCGGCAGAAGAAGTGGACGCCGAGGAAAGCTCGGTAAGATCGGGCTGTTGCTGCTCATCGGTAGCCGCCGCAGGGGCAGCTTCCTTTTCTTCAAACGCCTCCGCTACTTGAAAGCTCTCTTTGGAGTCGGACGAAACGCTTTCGCGAACAAAATCGCGCTTGTCGTTGTCAAACTTCAGCTTCCCCTCGTTGGAAAAGCTTTGCTTCGCGGCATCGGCATTGGTGATATTATAGTTGTTCAATTCGTTTTTCACGGGTGTATCCTACAATCAAACGTCATTGAGATCGCTGTCCGCAATCCCCTTGCTGAGTTCCTTTTGCTCCGCAACAAAGCTCTTTGCATCTTTCTGTTGCTTCTTGGTTGCGTCTTCAAAGGTGGTGGGCTGATTGAGCACGATCTGCGGGAACGGGATGTTGATGTTGTTCTTGTCAAAGAGCAACTTGAACTGACGGTTCATATCGCGCTCCACCTGATACCTTGCGCCCTCTTCGCACTGCGCCGCAAAACGGATCACAACGGCAGAGTCGCCCAGCTCGGCAACGCCCTTGTAGAAGGGGCCTTCCTTGATGTCGGGGATGGCAGCCTTGACTTCGTCAAGGTGCGCCTTTAAGATGGCTTCCACCCTCTCAAGCGACTCACCGTACTCGATGCCGATGTCGCAAACGGCAAGGGAGAGCTGATCCGTCATGTTGATGACTTCCTTCAAGTTGCTGTTGTTGATGATCTTGACGTTGCCGCTGGTATCCACGATCTGCGTCGTGCGGATGCCGATCTCCTTGACCGTGCCGCGGAAGCCGCCGTAAACGATGATGTCGCCCACGTCAAACACGCCTTCAAACACGATGAACAGACCTGCCAAGATGTCGGCGATCAACGGTTGCGCACCCAAGCCAACGATCAAGCCTAAGATTCCGATACCGGCAAGGATCGCCGTTGTGTCAACGCCAAACGCTTTCAAAACGCAGAACAGCAACATGATGACCGCCACGTATTTGATCAGGCTGCAAAGGATCTCCACGATCGCCTTGCCCTTCTTCAGGGGGATGGCGATGAGCTTAAGCACCTTGCGGACCGCCCAGCTTGCGCCAAGGAAGAAGATGAAGTAGCTGACGATGCGCACGAATGTGTTGTACTGCGCCGCTTTGCTGAAGAAGTTCAAACTGCGCCAGAACACGTTTGTGGGGCTAAACACCAAGGTGCCAAACGCCATCAGAATGACGTAGGCGATCAAGATCAGATATCCCAGGCACTTGACCACGAATTCCGACGAGAACTTAAAGTCCTTAAACAGGTTTTTGAAATAGTTTTTGATACTTTCCATATTTATCTCCTTGTATAAATATTTGTCTGCATTTTGCTATACGCGTGCGTACAACATTACCACAGCTAAAATTATATCACACGCGCGCCCCCTTGTGAACAAAAATTCACTCAAAAATCGTGTTTTCCCAACATATTCCACCCATTCGGCGCTTGCGAGCGCCGCTCCGCCCCACCGCGGAAACAAAAAAAAGAACGCCGAAACCGCACACGAATCAGCGTTCAGGGCTGGCAAGAATTGTCGGTTTTAATAAATAGTATTAATGGGGTGAAATAGACCGCCCCGTGGGTGAAGAGGAGAGCCAAAGGGGTGAAGTACAGGTGCAAAGGGGTGAAGTGGTAGTAAAAAGGGGTGAACGGCAATCTCAAATGGGTGAAAGGCATCCTTGCGTGGGTGAAAATGCCCAATTGGTAGCTTTTTTCGGCGGGTTTTTGATCGGGAAAAGGCATTGAAAAGCATAGGGATATTATGGTATAATAAATAATACGGTTTTACTAACCAGGCAAAAGGACAATATGGCAAAAGAAATACGTGCAGACATTAGAGAAAACAACATTTTGGCGCGCGATGCGGAACTTTTGTCGATCCTTTTGAAAGACAACTCCTCGGGCAAGACCCTGATCTGGGCAACCGACGATTATGCAGCGAACGGCGTCGGGTACGGCAAAAACGATCATATCACCATTTACTCCATCACCGGGAAAAGCGGCAACCTGATCAAACCGCGCACGGAAAAGAGTAAAAAGGAACAACTTTCCCGAGTCCGCGACAAAGCGGAAGTTTTTACTCCGTCTTGGATATGCAACAAGCAGAACAATCTCGTGGATGGCGCTTGGTTTGGGCGCGATGGTGTATTCAACGTCGAGAGCGAAAAAGGTTGGACGACGAACCCCGAGAAAATCACCTTCCCCGAAGGGAAAACTTGGCGCGACTACGTGAAAGCGCAGCGCCTCGAGATCACTTGCGGCGAAGCGCCCTATCTAGCGAGTCGCTACGATACTGTCACGGGTGACGTGATCCAAGTTGCGGATCGCATCGGACTTTTGGATCGCAAGCTCCGCGTCGTTTCGGAAAACGTCGACAGAGAGCAGGAATGGTACGAATGGGCAAAGGTCGCCATAAAGAGCATTTTCGGCTACGATTGGCAAGGGGATAACGTACTGCTTGCCCGTGAAAATCTGTTATTCACGTTCGCCGATCATTATGAAAACAAATTCGGCGGCTGCCCCATCAAAGAATACTTGCGCGAGGTCGCTGAGATCCTTTCTTGGAATATTTGGCAAATGGACGGACTGAAATTTGTCATTCCGAATAGTTGCCATAATGAAAGAGTCGTGGACTACACTTTCTTTGGAG
>DFFS01000062.1 GCA_002371075.1 Christensenella sp. UBA3770 | reverse complement strand
ATACTAAGAGTCAGTAACGAATTTTTGCAGGCACTTGCAGAAAATAAGGGGCAGTTTGTGCTAAATTCGTGATTAATTCGTAATTTTTATGGACTTGCATAAAAATACGAGCGCAAATCTTAGGACAAATGGAGAGCATAAGTTTTTTTCGTGATAAATTCGTGATTTTCGACGAATCTTACGCGAGGCTAAAGAAAATGTCAATCACGAATAAATTACGAATTTTTTTGGAGTACAACGATCAAATCACCGCAAAATGATAGAAAAAACTCCCGAAAAATCGGGAGTTTTGGCGCGCCAAAAAATCTGCTCGAACTACTCGAGCAGATTTTTATGCATTTTGCGAATGCGTGAGCAAAATATACATCATGCACCCCAAAGGGGTGTACATCATGCCACCGCTTGCGGTGGTACAAAAAGCATTCGCAAAACATTATGGATCTCGCTTTGCTCGACATTATGTATCGCCTGTGGCGACATGATGTACACTTCGGGCATAAAGCATATCATCAAGGGCTTGTCCCTTGTATATCATCACGGTTTTGCCGTGCATAGCCATCTCTATTATTTATTTGCGTTTTCCTTATATTCTTTGTTATAATGAAATCACGGGTGGGCACCTACCGATAACAGGCCGTACTACTGTCGGAGGTGTCCTTTTTATGTTTGCTTATATTTGGCCGTTGGCGCTTGTCGTTCTCTCTAACGTTTTCTATCATATTTGCGAAAAATCCGTTCCGGACAAGATAAGTCCGTTTGCTTCGTTGACGGTTTCTTATCTGATCGGCTCCGTCATCAGCATCATCCTGTATTTCATCACAAGCCGCGGCGGGAATCTCCTAAAGGAAGTCGGCAAGCTCAACTGGACATCCATCGTGCTTGGCGTTGTGATCGTGGGGTTGGAAGCAGGCTGGATCTATGCCTACAAAGCAGGCTGGCAAATAAGCACCGCTTCCATCGTTCAAAGCGCCCTTCTTGCCATTGCATTGATCTTTGTAGGCTTCTTCTTATATAAAGAGGGATTGACTTGGAATAAGATCGTCGGGATCCTTCTTTGCCTCGCCGGATTAGTAGTTATCAATCTAAAAATCAAATAAAAAAAGACAGCCACCCTTTGTGACTGTCCCCGCGATCCGATTGACTATTTCTTCTTGGATAGCATTTTTTGGAGCCGTACTATCTCTTGGTCGATCTCTTCTTTGCTCATTTCAGCGTCTTCTTTGGGCGAATCGATCATAGGCTGTCAAACCGAGATCTACAGGCTTTCCTTCAGTATTTGGACAACTTCCGCACGGTCAAGGACCTTATACCCGCCGTCCAAAATAAACGTTGCGTCGGCGATGCCTTCGACCATATCTTCGGTTGCACCGAGTTCGGAAAGGTGCATGGCAACGCCGAGCTTTTTCATCCATTTTTCCATTGCGGCAAGCCCTTCGTTTGCGATCTCTTCGTCGGTTTTCCCTTCCTTATTCACGCCCCATACTTCGATTGCAAATCTCTTAAACTTTTGCAACCCGTAAGGCAAGATGTGTTTATAGTACGGAAGGGAAACGGCAGAGAGCGTCATCCCATGCGTTGCATCGGTATAGCCACCTGCTGCTTGTCCGAGCATATGGACCATCCAGTCGGTGGTTTTTCCGCACGCAATGAGTGTGTTGAGCGCCCAAGTGGCCGCCCACATGATGTTGGAACGCGCCTCGTAGTCTTGGGGATCCTCAATGGCGATAAGCGAGTTGCGTACGACGGATTTCATCAAGGCTTCGGCGAGATAGTCGCTTACGTTGTCGTCTTCGCCGGAGAAGTACTGCTCGCAGATGTGATTGAAAATGTCATAGATACCCGCAACCATCTGGCGCTTGGGCAGGCTCATCGTAAAGCGCGGATTGAGAATGGAGAACTTGGGCATGACCTCGTCACCGAAAACGTGACCTATCTTTTGTTTCGTGTCGTGGTTGGTGATGACGGCGCCACCGTTCATTTCCGAGCCGGTGCCTGCCATCGTCAGGATACACCCGACGGGAACGATCTCACAATCCGGCTCTTCAAAACGTGCGAAGTACTTGTCCCACGGATCTTCGTCGCAATGCACTGCAACGGACACCGCTTTTGCATAGTCGCAACACGAGCCGCCGCCAACCGCCAAAAGAAGATCGGCACGATGTTCCCTTGCTATCTTTACGCCTTCGCGCAATTTCTCCGCCGTGGGGTTGGGCATCACGCCCGCATCTTCGACGACGTTCTTTCCGTTTTGTTTCAAAATGGACAGCACGCTGTCGTAGATCCCGTTTTTCTTGATGGAACCACCGCCGTAGATAAGCACGACGTTCTTGCCGTATTTCGGCAATTCTTCGTTAAGATAATCTAAGGCGTCTTCCCCAAAATACAGTTTCGTTGCGTTTTTATAACTGAAATTTCCCAACATAATCGCACTCCTTTTTATTTTTATAGCTTTCGGACAACTGTATCAGATAAATTCTTTAACGAATTGTTCCAGTTGCGCGGACGTGTTTAATATTTTACCGTTTTTGACGGTTGCGGTCGTGCTCTTGGACAAATCGTCTTTTGCCTTGCCGAGTCCGCTGCCGCCGCTCGTTGCCCAAATGACGATCTCCTTGCCCGAAAAGTCGTACGCTTCCAAAAAGGTGTTGATGATCGTCGGCGCGGTGTACCACCATACGGGATAGCCGATGAGGATCCTGTCGTATCCGGCAAGGTCGACGTCCCCTTTTACGATCTCGGGACGGGAGGACTTATCCTTCATCTCCACCGAGCTCCTCGACGCTTTATCCATCCAATTCAGGTCAGCGTCGGTGTAGGGGCGGATGGGCTTGATCTCATAAAGATCGCAACCGAGCTTTGCGGACAGCTCCTCTGCCACTCTCTTCGTCGTATTCGTTGCGCTGAAATAAGCTACTAACGTTTTCATTCCTCGTTCTCCTTGTCTTTGAGGGGGATCGATCCCCAATTAAATCAAAGCACTTATACGCAAAAGCATTTTTGCATTCCTTTGTGTAATTATGTTAAACCCTTTTGTAAACAGGGTTTATTCTTCCGCGGGCGCTTTGGATTGACGATAAAGCATGATCGCGCCGATGACGTCCAAACAAAAGATAAATAGGAACACGACGGCAACGACCGTTGCGGTGCGGACGGACGGATCGTTTTTAAGTTTTTTCTTGACAAAAAACGCAATATCCCCAATGGAGGTAGTCAGCATCAAAGCATACGTTACAAAGACGCATAAGGCGATGACGACGGGAAGGGCGACAAGCATAAACGGATTGAAAAAGATCGAGGCGAAGACGAAGCATACCGCCAAATTGATGACGTACCAGGGGATCAGCGCCAGTTTTGCCGTCACTGTAACTTTGGTGGGGTCTTCGCCCTTGACTGCCGACTTTACGGACACCACGGCGTTGAGGAGGCAGATGGGGACCATGACCGCCATCATCACAAAAAAGGCGATCATCAACACTTTGTAAAAACCCTCTTGAAAGGCGGGATCCATAGGCATAGGCAGCGTGATGAGCATCGTGAAGAGCGGCAACTGCATTACGTACATTCCTATCGTTTGTATAATTTGCGTCGTTTTTGCTTTCATAGCTTCCTTGTTTCACATTCCGCATATTTCCCGAGTGGGTTTTCGGAATGATTGTTGTCGGTGACGGACGGGCGCGGCTTTCCTATTTATCCCAAGAATCGGTGTCGGGGAAAGTGACGGAGGCGCCGCCGTAAACAAACGTCCAGGTAAGATCGGTGGTAAGGCTATCATCGGGTTCCGCAATGGTCAAGCGAACGGTCTGCACCTTTTCCTCTTCGGAGGACGCCGTAACGGTAACGGTGCGATCGGCGGTGTACGTAAGCGTCAACGTCGCGGTGGCAAAGCCGCTGACACGCTCGATGTGGGTCAAGCAATGGAACGCGCCGCCGTCTTCCGAAAGATCACGAACGAGCCCGATGCCGTTGGACGCATTCATAAAACGGCAGAAATTGTCGTTGTACTTGTCCGCCATCGTTTCCCCTTGCGTGCCGGCGTAGTAGCCGGACTTGGTGCTGTCCGAGCAGTAGTAATGGTCCTCCCCAGCTCCGCGACCTGCCTCGCTGTTTACGTACGCAACGTAAAGGTGCTCGCCTTTTTTAAAGGCGTAGGTCTTTGAGCCGTCCTTATAAAGGGTGCAAGAGGAGGTGCCTTTGACCGTCTCGGTGTACACGGTCTCGCCCGCCTTGTCCTTGCAGGTAACGACAAAATCGGGATCTTTCAGCGTCTCGGAAAAGAAATCGTCGATCTGCTGCAAGCTTTGCGCCTTTTCCGTAGAATCGTAATACTCGCTGCCGTCCATTTCTTCAAACTTAACGTTGCAGGCGGCAAACACAAACACACATAGAACACTTACAAGCAGGACCACTGCCAAAGCTCGTATCGATCTGTTCATTTTATAAGCTCCTTGCTTTTATTATCCATATTATACCATATCTTTCAGTCGATTGCAAAAGACGGGAGGGTTACGCCCGATAGACCCAAACGCCGAGGGCAACCCCCAAAGGCTTGTTCTCCTTGATCCTTTGCACGTAGGCGCGACGAAGGGACGTATCCTGCGGCAGGGCGTCCGCGTCCCCGTTGTACTCCTTGTCAAACAGACGCCAAACCTCCTTGTAGGAGGTGTCTTCCTGTACGTCGATGACTTCAAACCGCGAAATAAAGGAATACAGGTTTGACCTTTCGGAAAGCATCGATTTGTTCTCGGGATAGAGGATCCAAGAGTGACAGGCAAAGACCACGTTCTTAAACCCGTACCTCTCCTTGAAAAAGGCGCTTGCCGTCCTGCACGCCTCATCCACGTCTTGCGGCAGCAGAGGATCCCCCGTGCGCGGGATATGGATAAAAACGACTTTGTCGTCGGGACAGAGCTTCACTCCGTCCTTTTCATACGCCTTGCCGATGCGATCGGTTTCAAACTGCAATTTGCCAAACGAAAAGCGCGTTGCGGCAAAAAAGCGCACGTACCAAGCGGGGCAATCGATGCCGTACACCCCTCTGATCAAAATGCAATAGTCGGACATATATTTGAGGTCCATCATGTTGCGCCGCCACATCTCAAGGGACACGTTGCGCTCGGCGTAGACCCTTTTGCTGCTTTTTGACAAAAGGATCAAAACGAGCAAGTAAACGGTGTACGGACTGAGATCGCACGTGGACGCGATGTCGTCGGACGCTTTGATCAAATAGGTATATTTTGCGTCGGGATCCTCTTCGTAAGCGCGGCGGATCGTTTCAAACAGATTGGCGGTACGTCGGTTTGCAAAAACGCGGTCAAACGCCTCTTCGCAAACGGTTTTTGCCTCGGCGGAAAAGCCGAAATCACGCAAAAACTCGGACAGGTAGGCCCTGTTTTCGCAAATACTCTTTTCGTTGCCTACCGTTGCCCCTTGAACACGAATGCGCCCGATCGTCAAAAAGGCGCCGTCCCACGCCCCCTGCGTCTCCCACCTGACGATGGGGGTATCTTCGCCCGAAAGGGTGAGCGCCACGTCGTACTCCCCCGTTTGGACCCCTTGGGGGAGAGGGACGTCAAAGGCAACCTCGTGCTCGCCGGGAAGCCACTTCGTTACGTCAACGTCCGTAGTAAAAAGGAGATCTTCCGCCCCGCGCAATCTGACGCGGAGGGGAATGCGATGATAGATCGGTGCGACGCCGCGGTTTTGTACGGTCAAAGCAAGGCGCACGGTTTCGCCCGCCTCCGCCTCTGCGGGATACGCTACTTGACAAAGATGGAAGTGATAGCCCATTTTGCCGAGCCAATAATCCACCTTTCCCCGCCACTTTTCGGGGATCGGAAAGGACTTTCCGTTAAAGGTGCTGACGTGCCAAGAAAGGGTCTTTTCAATGATCTCGTCCAGGTCCCAGCCCTGCCTTGCCCACTCGCCGAGCCACCAATACGACTCAAAGGACACGGGCGCCTTTTTCCAAAGGTCGGGCATTGCCGCCGCAGCGGCGGGATAGATGACGTTCATATGCTTGGGTTCCCCCGTGCCGTCACCGCGCCAACCGCAGGGATGGGTTTTTGAAAGATGCTCCGAAAGCCACGGAGCGGCGACCTGCCCGATCAAACGCGTATGGGGAAAAGCGCGGGAATACACGTCCGCAAGCGCCTCAAGCGCTTGCTTTGGGAAGTCCGCGACGCGGTGACCTTCGCCCCAAGCGCCTGTGATGGAAATATCCATGACGTCCAAGGTCGGATCGGTATCAAACGCGTTTCCGATCGCCTCGATCGCCTCGCCGAACAATCCAAGCCACAAAGGATCGGAGGGGGAATCCTTTACCCGCTTCCCCGCCGGTCGCTCGGGACAGGGGATCATACGCTTAAGCCACTCCGGCACGTCGTCGCTTGCGCGAGTGCTGTGCGGCATCAAACGGAGCATCACCGTCTGCCCTTTTTGTTTTGCTTTTTTCAAAATGTCGGAAATGAGAGCGTAATCGTATTCTTTCCGTCGCGGCTCAAAGTCTTTCCACAAAAGGCGGATGTACGCAACCTCCGTATCGGGATAAAACCCCGCTTCGTCCTCCCCCATCAGCGCCGCTTCCGAACTTACGGGGTAGCACTCCGTTCGCTCGGTTTCGGTAAGGCTGTTTTCCGGGTGAACGACGATATCGGAAAAGAGCGGATCACCGCGGAACCGCTGATAACTTGTAAAACCGATATACGGGTTGGGCACCGCCTTTTCCATCGGGGAAAAGCGGACTGTTTTGAAAGCGTCTTTGCTCATTTTTTGTCAAACGTGCCCGACATAGTCGGGCATTCTCCCTATGGAAAGTATAACACCTTCCCTTGCTTTTTTTCAACAAGAACGATTGCCTTTTTTGCCGCGCCGTATTATAATGAGAGCCGTTTTCAAGGGAAAAGGAAATGAACAATACCGTACTTTTGATCGCAAATATCATCACCTTTGTGGGGACGGCAATTGCCACGGTCGCCGCGCTGTTTAAGGAAAAGCGCCGCGTTCTTCTTTTTCAATCCGCAAATCACGTTTTGGAAGTCATCGCCCAGTTTATGACCAAGGCGTACAGCGGCATGGTGCAGGAGATCATCACGCTTATATACAACGTGGTCATTTTGTTTGTAAAAAGCACCAAGAATACGCCGAAGGTCATCGTCAGCGTGCTTTGCCTCGTTGCGGGGCTTGTGATCGGCGTCGTCATCAACGTAAAGTTCAGCGGCAACGTTTGGTACGGTTATTTGCCCATTGCCGCCGCCGCGATCTACACCGCTTTTGTCATCGTGGCTTTTTTTGCCGACGGGGACGAGGCGAAGGGCGACCTTTGGTTGAAGATCGGGCTGATGATCAACGCGGCTTGCTGGAGCGCTTACGGTTGGTTCGTCAGGTTGTATCCCGTGATGGCGTTCAACGGCGTCGCTTTCGTCTTTGCCGCGATCTCGATCGTGCGGATCGTCTTATCCAAAAAGACGATTCCCGCGGCGTCCTCTGCGGAAGCGGAAGATGCCCCAATTGGCAACGCGCCGAAACAAGCGGAGTGACCTCTTTCCCCCTCACGCGTGCGGGTTTTATCAATATAGTTGACTTTGATCCCTCTTAAAATTTATACTTAAATTGCTTTTGCAGGAGGCGCTATGGCAAGATTTAAGGTAAAAGGGAAAGGTGCTTTTTTGGTGGATTGCGTGATCTACTTGGTCATCGGTCTTGCCCTTTTCGGAATTGAAAAACTGGTGCAGCACTTTTGGGTGCACAGCCTGTTTTCACGCGGGATCGGCGCTTTGTTTATGGTTTATATCATCGCGGCGGCGCTGGGCGTGTTTTTGAACTTTGTCGGTTCTTTCGGTGACATCGTGGGGTTCATCGGCTTTTGCATCGGAACGACGACTTCCTTGATCTTCGTTGCGGTCAACCTCAGTTACGGCGTGTCGCATCACAGCATGTTCAACGTCGTTTCCTGCGTTTGCATTCCCATCCTTTTGTACGGTTATTTTTCCGATCACTACGTTAAAAACGCCGCGACGCATACGACCACGAGCGTGACCACCTCAACTTTTGTCTCTTTGGCCTTGGTGCTTGCTTTGGGCATTGCGGACGCCTGCATCAAAAAGAGCGGCGTGTCGCTTGCCGTTACTTCTGTGATCCTCGGCGTTTTGTTTGCGATTCTGCTTGCCATATGGATCCCCCGTTTTGTCAAACAAAAGACGCTTCCCTTTGTAAACAACGTCACGTACGTTGAGGAAGACAGCAACTCCGTTTTATATCACGTGGACTTTCCCGCACGCGCGTCCATTCAGGAATGCCGCAACATCATTGCCGCCGCGATCAAAAACAACCATATGACGCGCGGGCTGGGTGAGTTTGTGGCGGACTTTCAGGTACAAGCACCCTATACCGACCTCATCGTGATCAACCTTTGGTACAAGGAGAAGGACTCCAAGAAGAAGAGCACCTCCGCCTATTATCAATCCCGCAACAAGCTGAACGCACGCCTCCGCGCGATGGCGGAAGATTGCCCGTACAAGGTCACGTGGGACGTTAGGGATGTGGACGGCAATTTTTACGAATATCTTTCCCCCACCGACTATTGATAACGGCAAAAGAAAAAGAGGAGAACGGAATGAAAAAGGTTTTGAAGATCCATCCCGATGCTTTATACGACTCGGAATACGTCGAAGAGCTGCTTGAAACGGACGACTATAAGTTGCCCGAACTCAAGCTTAAGGGCACGTACGAATACGACAAAGGCGTTGCCGTCATCACGACGTCGGGGCGCGAGATCATCATTGAAAACTGCTTTGAAAACACCCTTCGCCTTAGGATCACACAGCCCGGGGGCTGCGTGGATAAGACCGTGACGGAAAGGCTTAAGTTGATCAAAACCGATTGGGAGGTCATGCCCTTCTCTTTTGACCTTACGGACAGCGTGATCACCTTTTCAAACAGCCGTATGACGCTTGTGTACGATATGAACTCAAACGAGTTTTCCTTCCGCACCAAGGAAGGCAAGACCCTGTTAAAGACCAAAAACGGCGGCGCACGGTTCTCGGAGACCCCCGCCGATTACTCCGGCGTCAGGAGCTACACCGAGTTTGAACGCATCGGGGAGGAAAAGTACTCCGGCTTCGGCGCACGCATCTACAAGGTGGACAGGACGGGCGAATCCGCCGACATCTTTGCCGAGAAAGGCGGCGCGCGCGTAGGGGACTACGGCGGCTTTCCTATCCCCTACTTTATCAGTTCTGCGGGATACGGCTTTTTCTTTAACAACCCGTGGCCGCACGTCTATTTCGATATGGCAAAGACTCTATCGAACGAATGGTTTTTGAGCGCGCCGGGCGGCGACTACGACATCTTTGTCTTTTGCGGCAATACGTCGGAGATCACCAAAAGCTACGCCAAGATCGTCGGCACCAACCAATCTCCCAAAAAGTGGCTGATGGGCTACTGGTGCAGCAGTTTGAGCTTTGAGCGCGCGCAAGGCGCCATTGACGACATGGGACGCATGCGCCGAGAGGGATACCCCTGCGAAGCCATTGTGATCGACGGTCCGTGGCGCGGCGGTGTGAACTTTATCCGTGACTACTCCTCCGGCTGGGGATACCCCTCCGACGACTACAACTGGCACCCCGACTTCGGCGACGGCGTGGGCATGATCAAAAAGCTCAAGCAGGACAACATCAAAACGGTGTTACACATCAATTCCTGCGCGTTTAAGCCCGCCACCGCGATCCCCGCGATCGCGCAGGGGTTGCTGCGCCAAGTTAAGACGGAGACCGTGCCCGACGTGGCGACAAAACGCGGCATCGACTACTACAAGACCTTTTTGGTGCCCCGCATCAAGGACGGCGTTACGCAATGGTGGACGGACCACTCCGACCGCGTGAGCGGCGAGGTACTGCCCGGCATTCCGTCAAGAAACCTGTTTGGCGCCATGTGGAACAGGGTCATCTCGGAAGTGATGGCGGAAAACGGCGTGGAGCACCATATGTCCCTCTCCAGAGGTGGCGGCATCGGCAGCCAAAGATACGCCCTGCCTTGGGCGGGCGATACGCAGTTTGGCATTCACCGCTTCAAAGAGGACATTTGGTACGTGATCAACGCCGGTATGGCGGGCTTTACGCTGTGCGGCTATGACCTTGGCGGCTTTATGCGCGGCAGCGTGCAGGACCTTACGCCGGACGAAATGCAATTTGACGTGGACAACATCGCAAGGCGCTTTTGCCAGAGCCTGATCTTCTGCCCGATGCCCCGTATGCACAACGGCGAAAATTCGATGGCGAAATGGCCCTGGAACTGCCCCGAACAAACGAGGGAGCTTTACCTGGATTGCTTGCGCTTCAGATATCGCTTTATCCCCACCGTTTATTCCTATGCGCTACACGGCGCAAAAACGGGCGAGCCTATCATTCGTCCGCTGTTTTACGATCATATGGATCAGCCCAAGCTCTATGCCGTCGACGACGAGTTTACGATCGGGGAACACATCCTCGTTGCGCCCGTGACGGAAAAAGGCGCGCTTGAAAGAAAGGTTTATTTGCCCGAGGGAGACTGGGTCAATCTGTGGACGAAAGAGCGTTTTCAAGGAGACGGCACCGTGCTTTGCGACGCGCCGATGTTTAAAAAGGAAGGTTTGCCGATGTTTGTCAAGGTCGGCGGCGGCGTAGCCTATCAGCCCGACTGCCTGAGCCTTTACGACGCTCTCCCCGAAACTCTCCGCGTGGAGCTTTATGCGGAGGATAGCGCCGAGCTCGTTTTGAATGAGAGCGAAAACGTCACCAACGCGTTCCGTTGCCATAGGACGAGTGACGGCTTCAAGGTAGTTGCCCAAAACAACGGCGACGCAGACCGCCAATACGAGATCGCCGTATTTGCGGATGGGAAAGAGCGCGTAACGACCTTTACGATCAAAGCGGGATCCACCGTTGAAAAGAATCTTGCCTAAAGAGTGCCCTATGCCATATCGTTTTTTCGGGGCTGAGACCCCCTCCGTCAAACCGACGACGAAAGAATTTGAAAAGATAAAGGACCAACGCCACCTTTACACCCTACTCTCCGAAATATGGTGCGAGTACACCTGTGCGCCGCGGCTCCGAGAGCAGTGGTCGGAGGGCAACAAGACGCTGGGGCAATGCTCGATCACTGCCTTTTTGGTGCAGGACGTTTTCGGCGGCAAAGTTTACGGCGTGCCGCTCACGGGAGGCGGGGTGCACTGCTACAACGTCGTCGGGGACGTACGCTTTGATCTTACGAGCGAGCAATTCGGCGACGAAAAACTTGTGTACGACGACGCCCACCCGCAATCGCGCGAAGAGCACTTTTCGGATCCGGAAAAATTTGCAAGATATACCTATCTGAAAAACAGTTTGCTGAAAATGATCTAAAAAAAGCGGCGTTTATCGCCGCTGTTTTTATAGTTTGTTTTCTTTACGAAGACGTGCGAGGATATCTTTATCCGCGGGAACGAAGGGATAGTTTTCTATTTCGTCCGCGGTGATCCAAGCGATCGCGTTGTTTTCCATCGGCAAGGGCTCTCCCTCCGTGATCGTCGCGCGGAAAAGCGTCAGGCGCACGTTGATGTCGGGGTAATCGTATTCCACCGTCATGTACGGCTCACCCACCGCGACAGTCACACCGATCTCCTCGCGGCATTCGCGTACGAGCGCGTCTTGCAAACTTTCGCCCTCTTCCGCCTTGCCGCCCACAAATTCCCACAAGCCGGCGCGCTCCTTTCCGTCCGGACGGCGCGTGATCATAAATTTTTCGCCGCGGGTGATGAGTGCCGCAACGACCGCTCTTCTTTTTTTATCCTCCGTCATCACTGTCTCCTCCCTGTTTGGGATAAAGATATTATACTACACCCTGAAAAAACAGAAAAGCGAAAGAGCCCATTTCAAAAGCCCAAAAAGCGTGTGCCGAGGTCCAAAACTTTCATCACGTAGGGACTTGCAAGGGAGTAATGTATGATCTTTCCGGCGCGGCGCGTCTTAACGAGTCGCAGCGAGCGAAGAAAGGCAAGTTGATGCGAAACCGTGCTTTGCTTCTCCCCCAGCATCACGCAAAGATCCGTCACGCACATCTCGGTGATGCACAGCGACGAAAGGATCTTGACGCGCGTAGCGTCGCTGAACACCGAAAAGAAATCGGCGATATCCGCCACGACCTCATTCTTGGGAAGGTAATATTTGATCACGTTTTGATCGTGTTTTGTAAGGCGCAAAGCGCCCCGCTCCGCCGTTTTGTTCACACTTTCCATAGTAGCGAACATATAAAAAAACTGTCAACGGCGAAGATCATCGACCTTTGGCGAAACGCAAGGAATAAGCGAAAAAGGGGGAGAAGAATGCTAAACGGCGGAATGCTTTTGATACTTTTGTTACTTTTGATCTATACCTTTGGGGGAAGCGGCAGTTTGACGACGGAAAACCTGACGCTGATCATCCTCGCCCTATCGTTTTTGGTTGCGGGAAATACAAACGGCACGCCAGAGTGCGGGTGCGGCGCCACGCAATAAACCCGCAAAAAGGGAAACTACTTTTTGATGACTTTTTCAAGTCTCTTTTTCAAAACGTCGTACAGTAGCGAAAAGGCAAAATGGAAGACAACGAAAACGACACTCAGCCCGACGAAGATCACAAGATACTTGCCCCAATCGGGCAAGGTGTCAACGATCGGAAAGTCGCCGAGAGTCAGCCCGATCGCATAAAAAACCGCAAGGAAAGAAAGGTTTGCAAACGCGATCTCAACGAGAAGCACAAAGACGCGTTTCTTCAGATATTTCCGCAAAATATAATCCAAAATGGGATACAGCCCAAACATCAAAACGAAGGGCATGACGGAAACGTATCCGACAAACAAAAAGGAAAGCCCCGCCGCCGCCACGTAAGCGAGGACGGAGCCGCGCAGGCTATCCGCCATTAACGGAAGAGACAAAACCACCGAGGACAAGGCAAGAAAGGTAAGGGTCAACACCCCTACAAAATGAGAAAGCACCACCGCAGCCACCGCAAGCGCCGCGGTAATGCCCGATAGTGCAACTTCTCTTGCCGTGATTTTTTTCATTTAGCAACAACGGATCAGGTCGCCGCCCATACACTCGCAACAGCAATCCGCGCAAATCAACGTGGTGCAACAATCCGCCGCGCCCTGACGGCGTCCGTAGCCTTGCTCGTAGGTTTGGTAACTGCGCTGCTGTCCGCCGGACGACGAAGCGGATTCCCCGTTTCCGTCAGACTCGTGGCGCTTCATGCGCTCCAACGTATCTTTGTACTTTTTGTTGTCGGGGTCCATATTGATCGCCATCTCAAGCTGAGCTTTGGCTTCGTAATTCCACCCCTTGGCGTGATAAACGGCGGACTGATAATAGTGCCACTCCGCCCCACGGTCGGAAAGATTGTCAAGCGCGGCTTGGGCGCCGTCAAGGTCGTTTGCTTTCAAAAGCTCCGCAATGTGCGCGTAAACCCCTTTGACCTCGCTCCCGCGGGAAAGGATCTCCATCGCCTCGCGATAGGCTTCCTCGACCTCGGACAGCTTTTTCGCCGCCTTTTTGCCCTCGTCGCCCTCGTTGCGGATCTCCGCGCGATAGGTCTCGCGAAGAGACTCGTAGGCTTCTTGAACTTCTGCCTGCGTGGCGTCTTTGTTTACGCCAAGTACTACAAACGGATCCTTGTGCATTTTCCGTCCTCCCTGTTTAATACCGTTGAGATGCGACTGCGTAGCCCGTACCAAAGGGTATTGGTGACCACGCCCTCGTTCTCTCCCATTTTTACGTCGCGGTAAGCGTCTTCCACCCCGCGGACGATGTCTTCCATAATAAACGCAAGGTCCTCGCCCTTTTGCGCTTTCAGCTCCGCAAACGACGCGGCGCCAAACGTGCGGCGAAAGGCATTGAACCTGTTCCTTTTTGCGTCCTCGTCGTAGTCGTCAAGGGCGTCCATAAAATAAACGTACTTTCCCAAAAGGTAGCCGAGCTTTTCCACCGACGAAGAGGTCTTGTCCCCTGCGAAATAGCGAAACACCTTTTTCATCATATCGGAAAAGGGTTCCGCGGCGGCGTTTAAGAAAGCGCCGTTCTTTTCCTCCGCAAGTTGCCTTTGGGAGCACTCGTCCGCAAGAAGCGCCAGTTCCGGCGAAGCCTTTCTCGCGCGCTTGATCGCACGACGGAACAGGAGCCTCTTGAAAAACCCGCCGTCCCCATCCGCGCGGTCGTCCTGCAATTTGATGCCGGCGAGGATCAGGTTGAATCGAGCGATCTCCCGCATCAGCGGGGTCTCGTCCACGATGGGACGCTTTTTTGGGTTTAAGATGCAGCCCTTCATCACGATCTTTCTTTCCACCCCCAACAGGTCGTGGAAGAAAGCGCTGAAAAAGGCGATATCGTAGTTGACCGTCAAACGCGCAAGCTGCCCGCTCTCCCTTTTCATTGCGTGACAAACTCCGCAATAGTTGGCGCGGAAAAGGACAAAGTCCTTCATAAACAGATTGGGCTTGTCGGGCGTCACGTATCCAAACATCAGCTTACGATAAATCCTACTTTCTTTTTGACCTTTTGCAAGGTGCGTTCGGCAAGGTAAGACGCCTTTTCCGCCCCCGCTTTCATAATACGCTCCAACTCCGCCTTGTCGGAAAGATACTCTTCGTACTTCTTTTGCACGGGAAGGAGGGCGTCCGCGACGGCAGAGCCGACGGCAAGTTTAAAGTCGCCGTAACCCTTGCCCTCAAAGGTCTTTTCCGCCTCCTCGATCGTTTCCCCCGTAAAGGCGGAATAGATCGAAAGCAAGTTGGAGATGCCCGGTTTATCCTCCGAGAACACGATGCGGTTGTCGCTGTCCGTCACGGCGCGCTTGAACTTGCGCATAATGACGTCGGGCGGATCGATGATGGACACCGTTGCGTTTTGGTCCTTGTCCGACTTGCTCATTTTCTCAAGCGGATTTTGCAAACTGGTGATCTTTGCCCCTTGCTTTGCAATATAGGGCTCGGGTACCACAAAGGTCTCGCCATAACGGTTGTTAAAACGGACGGCGATGTCCCTTGCAAGCTCCAAATGTTGTTTTTGGTCCTTGCCGACAGGCACCATATCCGCCTTGTACAAAAGGATATCCGCCGCCATCAGCACGGGATACGTAAACAGACCCGCATTGATATTATCCTCATTTTTGCGCGACTTATCCTTGAACTGGGTCATTCTGTCCAGCTCGCCGATATAGGTCATGCAGGAGAGGATCCATTGCAGTTCGCTGTGCTGATGAACGTGTGATTGCACGTACAAAACGCTCTTTTCGGGGTCAAGCCCGCAAGCCAAAAACTGCGCGAAGAAGGAAAGCGTCCGCGCGCGGAATTCCTGCGGGTCCTGCCTGACCGTCAAAGCGTGTTGGTTGGCGATGGAAAAGATACACTCGTTGTCATCTTGAAGAGCGAGCCAGTTTTTGATGGCGCCGATGTAGTTGCCGATCGTGATGCACCCGGTGGGT
Organism: Christensenella sp. UBA3770; assembly: GCA_002371075.1. Classification (GTDB taxonomy): domain Bacteria; phylum Bacillota; class Clostridia; order Christensenellales; family CAG-1252; genus CAG-1252. The sequence goes on along the minus strand of DFFS01000062.1, from coordinate 28,551 downwards.
TGGATCGCGCTGTAGATCCTCATGTCGTTATTCTCCTTTCACGCGCGCAAGCACTTTTTGTTTGATCTTGTCACGCGGCAAAACGTCGGTAAAACGCTTTTCCAACGTTTCCAACTTGTCAATGCCTTCCGGCACTTCCATACCGGAGAGAAAATGCAGTTTTTTGACCGCTTTGAACGGGTCGCTTTCCTGCGATTCGCCCACCGCTTCGTAAACGTCTTGCGCAAACTTGTACGGGCTTGCCGTGGACAAGATCACGGAGGGCGCCGTATCCCCCGACGTCATATAGTAATCGTTGTAAACGGCAACCGCCACCGCGGTGTGCGGATCCACGACGTAACCGTATTCGTCAAAGGTGTTGTAGATGGTTTCCATCGTCTCATCCTCATCGGCGTAGCCTGCCGCAAACATGCCGAGTTTGCTTCTGACCAAAGAAAGCGGAACGGTGTACTTGCCGTCCTTTTTGAGGGACGCCATCATGGCGGAAAGCGCCTTGTCGTCGCGATCGCAAAGCTCAAAGATGAGCCTTTCCAAATTGGACGAGATCAAGATGTCCATCGACGGAGAGATCGTCTTGTGGAACTCACGCGTGGCGTCGTATTCGCCCGAATTAAAAAAGTCCGTCAACACGTTGTTGATGTTGGAAGCGCAGACAAGCTTCCCTACGGGAAGACCCATACGCATCGCATAGTATCCTGCAAGAATGTCGCCGAAATTGCCCGTCGGAACGACGAAGTTGATCTTGTCGCCGAGCGTGATCTCCCCGCTTGTCAACAGGTCGACGTAGGAGGAGAAATAATAAGCGATCTGCGGGAGAAGCCTGCCCCAGTTGATGCTGTTTGCGGAACTCATCACGTAGCCCGCCTCCCTAAGCGAAGCGCGGACGGAATCATCGGTGAAGATGCTCTTGACGGCGGTTTGCGCGTCGTCGAAATTGCCCTTGATGCCCGCGACGTAGGTGTTGTCGCCGCCCGTCGTGATCATCTGCAACTTTTGCATATAGGCAACGCCCTCATCGGGATAGAACACCATGATCTCGGTGCCGGGGACGTCCTTGAAGCCCTCCAACGCCGCCTTGCCCGTGTCGCCGCTGGTCGCAACGAGGACAAGCGTCTTGTCCTTTTCTCCCCTCTTGGTTCTGCAAGCGGAGATCAGCTGCGGCAGCACCGTCAAAGCAAGGTCCTTAAACGCATAGGTCGGACCGTGCCACAGCTCCAAAACGTACATTCCCTCGTCGATCTTGGTCAAAGGACAGGTGTCCTCGTCGTCGAAGCGGGAATAGGCGCGGTTGGCAATTTCCAAAAGTTCCTCAAACGAAAACTCGTCGAGATAACGGCTCATCACCGTTGCGGAACGCTCCGCATAGGTCATTTCCCCCATCGACTCGATGTCGGAAAGGGAAAGTTGCGGAAAGGATTCGGGGACGAAAAGCCCCCCCTCCGGGCTGATGCCCATCAGGATCGCCTCGCTGCCGGTGACGGCGTGCGCGGCGTTACGTGTGCTGATATATTTCATGTGGTTCAGTTTACCTTTTCGTTTTCGTAAGATTGCAAGAAGGAGGGAAGTTCATCCGTGCTGGCGGAAAGAACGATCTCCACGGCGCTGTTTTTGCTTGCTTTGGCAATTTCGTCATAGAAAAAGCCCATGTCCGCAACTGCCTTGCCGGTGATGCGATGCGCGCCGTCAATGTACAAGATGTCGATGTCGGAGTTGGACGCCATGACGCCCTTCACAAAGCCCGCAAGCTGCTCTTCCGTGCCCACGCCGAAGTTGGTGGCGTTGATGACCCTGATGTTGTAGTTGAGGTCAAAGTTGTAGCGGTCGACATAAGTGATGAACACGATGTTGCCGGAAGTCTTTTTTACCATTTCGTTGGCTTCGTCGATGAGCTTTGCGGTCTTGCCGCTGCCTTTTGCTCCGTAAACGATTCTTAACATGATGAAGTCCTCCTTTGAGTTTTTTATTATTATACAATATTTATAGGCGGCATTTTACAAGGAAACGCAAAAAACCGCCCTTTTGCCTATTTCTTCTTGTGCTTGACGCCTTTCTCCGCAATTGCGACAAACGCCTTGTAACGCGCCTCGTCCGCCTCTCTGACCAGCTCGTCCAGCTCGTCGTCGCTCATGGCGGGAACACGGCCGCTGGCGTACATCTCGTCCACCCTTGCCTTGATGTGGGAGATCATCGGATCGGACTTTAACAACTTGTCACTCTCCGGAAGAGCGAAATGGTTGTTGATCCAATACGCGATGCCCGCAAGACCGCTGTTGTTATCCACGCAAACCATCGGCGGACGGTTGAGGATCTTGGTGGTGTTAAAGATGTTGTAGATCTCCTCGTCCTTCATCAGCCCGTCCACGTGAACGCCGGCGCGCGTGACGTTGAAATCACGCCCGACAAACGGGGTACGCGGGGGGATTTTGTAGCCGATCTCCCTCTTAAAGTAATCCGCGATCTCGGTGATGACGGAAAGATCCATGCCGTCCGTCGTGCCCTTTAAGGACGCGTACTCCACAGCCATTGCCTCAAGCGGGCAATTACCCGTCCTCTCCCCGATGCCGAGGAGGGCGCAGTTGACGGCGGAACAACCGTACAGCCAAGCGGTGGCGGCGTTGGTGACCACCTTGTAGAAATCGTTGTGACCGTGCCACTCCATCTGCTCGCTGGGGACCTCGCCGTAACGCCATAGACCGTAAATGGTCCTCGGCACGCTTCTCGGAAGAGAAGAACCGGGATAGGTCACGCCGTAACCGAGCGTATCGCACGCGCGCACTTTGATCGGAATGCCGCTCTCTTTGGAAAGCTTCATGAGCTCCCTGACAAAGGGGACGACGTAGCCGTACGAATCGGCGCGGGTGATATCCTCCAAGTGAGCGCGCGGCACGATGCCCCTGTCCAGCGCCTTTTTGACGATGGAAAGGTACTTGTCCATCGCTTGCGCGCGGGTCAAGTGCAATTTGTTGAAGATGTGGTAGTCGGAGCAGCTGACCAAAATGCCCGTCTCCTTGATGCCCATCTCCTTGACGAGCTCAAAGTCGGAATCGGTGGCACGGATCCAGCTGGTGATCTCCGGAAACTCATAGCCGAGCTCCTGACAAGCGCGCACCGCCGCCCTGTCCTTCTCGCTGTACAAAAAGAACTCGCTCTGCTTGACGATACCCTTTTTGCCGCCCAAGCGATGCAGCATCTTGAAAAGGTCCACGATCTGCTCCACGGTAAAGGGTTGCATGGATTGCTGTCCGTCGCGGAAGGTCGTGTCGGTGATCCAAAGCGACTCCGGCGTATTCATCGGCACGGTGAAAAAATCAAACGCCGTGCGCGGCACATTGTCGTAATCAAAGAACTCGCGGAAAAGGTTTGGCTCCGCTACGTCCTGCAAGGAGTAGGAATAGGTCTGCTCCTGAAGCAAATGTTTGTGTGTGTTGTAAAAAATCATATTGCCTCCTTCGGTCAGTCGTCCCGGCTGCCTTTGAGAAGTTCGTTTTGTTCGTTGAGGGCAAGCGCGTCAAGCATCTCCAGCATATCGCCGTCCAAAAACTGCTCCAAGCTGTAAAGCGTCATGCCGATGCGGTGATCCGTGACCCTGCCTTGCGGATAGTTGTACGTGCGGATCCGTTCGCTGCGGTCGCCGCTGCCCACCTGCGCCTTTCTCTTTTCGGCGTATTCCTTATCCGCCGCCGAGCGATAATAGTCGTACAGTTTTGACTTTAAGACCTTCATCGCCTTTTCTTTGTTTTTGATCTGCGACTTTTCGTCCTGACAGGTGACCACAAGCCCTGTGGGCAAGTGGGTGATGCGAATGGCACTTTCCGTCTTGTTGACGTACTGCCCGCCCGCGCCGCCTGCGCGATAGGTGTCGATCTTGAGATCGGCGAGATTGATATCCGCATCCACGTCTTCCACTTCGGGAAGAACGGCTACCGTTGCCGCCGAGGTGTGGATCCTCCCCTGCGACTCCGTTGCGGGAACGCGTTGCACGCGGTGCGCGCCGCTCTCGTACTTCAGCTTGCTGTAGGCGCCTTTGCCCGAGATCATAAACACTGCTTCTTTGACGCCGCCGAGGTCGGTCATGTTCATATCCACCTCTTCGGTCTTCCAATGCATCCTTTCGGCAAAGCGCATATACATACGCATCAGCACCGCGCCAAACAGGCTTGCCTCCTCACCGCCGGTACCGGCGCGGATCTCCATAACGACGTTTTTGTCGTCGTTGGGATCCTTGGGCAGGAGTTGGATCTTTAGGGTGTCCTTGAGGGACGCCATCTTCCTTTCCGCATCCGCCTTTTCCTCCTCCGCAAGGGCAAGGAGTTCCTTGTCGGTTTCGCCAAGTAATATCTCGTTGCATTCCGCCACCGTGCTTTCCGCCTTGAGATAGGCGTCGTAGTTGACGATGATCTCCGAAAGAGAGGAATGCTCTTTGGCGACCTTTTGCCATTCCTGCTGGTTGGAGATCACGGCGGGAGAAGCAAGTTTGTCGGTCAGCTCAAGGTAACGCGACTTCATTTGTTTCAGCTTGTCAAACATCCTTGGTCACCTTTACGACGCGATCGTGCCCCTCAAGGTCACGGATCACTTCCACCTTTCCGATTTTGTCAAACAGGGCGCGTACCGCGTCCCCTTGCTCGGCGCCGATCTCCAATAGGAGGACGCCGCCCTTGTTCAAGCGGGCATCCACCGTCGCGGCGATCCTGCGATAATAATCCAATCCGTCCTCACCGCCGTCCAAAGCCAAGCGAGGTTCTCTTTTGACAAAGGCGTCCAAACGGTCCACCTCCGCCGACGGGATATAGGGCGGGTTTGCCGTGATGAGGTCAAACGTCCCCTCAACGCTTTCAAACAAGTCGCTCTTGACAAGAGCTACCTGTGCGCCCGTTTTCAAAATGTTTTCCGCTGCGAGTGCAAGCGCGTCGTCGCTGACGTCGGACGCCGTAACCGCAGCCCCGCTTTTTAAGGCAAGGACGATGGCGATGGCGCCGCTCCCCGTGCAAATATCCAGCGCGGAAGCCCCATCGCGAAGGCATTTGAGCGCTTCTTCCACCAAAACTTCGGTGTCCCCGCGGGGGATCAAAGCGCGCGGGTCGGTTTTGAGATCGATCCCATAGAAGTTTGTTTCGCCAAGGGCGTATTGGAGCGGCTCTCCCTCTTTTACGCGGAGGGCGTAAGCCGCGGCTTGTTCCGCCTGCTCTTCCTCCACAAATTCCACGGTGGGAAGCAAGCTGCGCTCCACGCCGAGAACTTTGACGAAGATCCAATCCGCAAGAGCTTCCGCCTCGTCGGAATCCTTAAGATCGGCAAGCACGCCCGCTCTGACGATGCGATAATCCTTTTTTACGTGGAAGCGGAGGGCGGGAATGCTCTCATCCGCGTCCATTTCCATGACCTTTTTGAATGCGGTCAGGGACACTTCGAGCATGCCGTCGTCCGGCTCCCTCGTCGTGAGTTTTTGAAACCACAAGCCGGGCTTTTTGAGGACGCGCACAAACGCGTTGTCAAATTTGGCAAGCCCCTTGAGCACTTCGTACGAGACGCCCGCCACCACCGGAAGCAGCGCAAGACGGGATGCGAAACGAAGCAGGAAAGACAGCATTTTGTTGCCGACAAAATCAAACGTCGGGAGGAAAGCGCTTGCGATCACGCTGACGAAAACGGTGATGACAAGGAAGCTTGTGCCGCAACGATCGTGCAGGCGACTCATCTTGCGCGCGTTTTCCACAGTCAGATCCTCCCCCTGCTCAAAACAGGTGATGACCTTGTGCTCCGCACCGTGATACATAAACACGCGTTTGATATCCGGAACGAGGGAGACCAAAAGCAGGTATCCAAGCAGCACGATCAGGCGAACGCCGCTGACGATAAGGTTGCGCCACACGTAATGAATGCCCGCGAAGCCGGGGATAAACTCCAACAGCGTAACGACGCCGAGCGGCAACGCGACGAACAGCCCGATGGCAAACAACACGCCGAGGACCACGCCGATGTAGATGGCGATGTCCATCACGCTCTTCTTGCTCTTTTCCGCAAGCCAAAGCTCAAACTTGGACGGAGCGCCGACGTCCTCCCCATATACTTCCGCCGAGCGCGTAAGCACCTTGGAGCCGATGATCAACATATAGAAAAAGTTTAAGAACCCACGAAGGACGGGCACTTTTTTCCACCACTTTTCCTCCTGTTGGATCCTCGACGTCTCAAGCTCGATCCTGCCGTCGGGGGTGCGAACGGCGGTGGCGACGCTTTTCTCGCCACGCATCATCACGCCCTCAAGCACGGCTTGACCGCCTATCTTAGACACGAACTTTCTCATACGCTCCGCAACGGACGCCCATGCGCCCGCAAAACACAAAAAATGCGTTGTTTTCATTCAACAACGCACTTTCGTTTTTTTTATTTATTTCTGTTGTAGCGGTTGTTGAATTTTTCTACCCTGCCGCCGGTATCGATAAGCTTCTGTTTGCCGGTGAAGAAAGGATGGCACTTGGAACAGATATCGACGGAGATAACGTCGGTCTTCTTGGTAGTGCCCGTTTCAAAGGTATTGCCGCATGCACAGACAACTGTAGCTTTTCTGTACTCGGGATGGATGGAATCTTTCATAGTTTGCACCTCTTATGAATGTCTTTATGTACTGATATTATACTTATGGCAAAAGCCCAAGTCAATTGTTTTGCCTCCCAAAAACAAAAATAATTGTTAATTTTTTAAAATATAACGTTGCGAAACGGCGAAAAAACCGTCAGCCGATCAGTGAAAAGTACAATCCGAGCGTTTTGAGCATGTTTTGCACGATGAACAAAAGCGCCACCGAACAGAGCGCGCCGAGGAGGACGGCGGTGGCAACGACCACGACGTTTTCCCAGATCACGATGCCCCTTACGTCACCTTTGCTTGCGCCGGCGGCGGAAAGCAGTTCACGCTCACGCTTCCTGTCGCGATAGGATGCGACAGCCGTATTTAAATAGCCGACAAAGGCAAAAAGACAAACCAAAAATTCAAAGAGCGAGAAAACCCTGATGTACGCGTCGGCAAGGTCGATCACGTAACCGAACGCATCGCGCGATGACGTGACCACCCCCTCTAAGGCGTATTTTTCCGCAAGGCGAGCGTGCACGGCTTCGTCGCCTTTCACCAAACACACGTTGGGCGAAACATCCTGCCCCGAAAGATCGGCAAACACCACGGTCAGCGGCGTGTCGATCAAGGAAGCGATCGTAAACGTCAGCCGTTTTCCATCTACGATCAGCGCAAACTCGTCTCCGACGGAAAGCCCCAGTTTGAGGGCAAGACCGCCCCCGATCGCCGCCTTTCTTTGTCCGACCCCGACGATGGAAGAAACGTCCACGCCAAACTCGGCGGCGTTGAAGACCTGCTCAAACTCTTGCCCGCGCGCCGCGATGAGCGAGACGGTGTTGTCCTTGTCCCCCTCGATCTCGCAACGGGTGGCGACGTAAGCAAGATACGCCCCCGAGACGCCTTCCACCTGCTTTGCTTCGGCGGCAATATCCGCAAGGTCCTCGCTGCTTGCCGAGATCACTATATCGGCGCGGAACAGCTTGTCAAAAGAGGAAAGTTGACGGTTGGCTTCGCCAAGAAGCGCCCCGACCGCCACGACCGCCATCACGGTGATCGCAAGCAGACGAGCGCCGGAATAAGCATGACGGTTATGCTTTGCAGCGGAAGATGCAAGATAAATCTTGCCTGCCTTTGGAACGCCGCGCGTCAAACGACACAGCAGCGCACAAACCCCTTTGACCGCAAGCGGCACGACGCTAAAGAGCGCCGCCAACAACGCAAGGAAAGCAAAGATGCCCACGACAAAAGCGGAAGAGACCGTCGCAAACGCCGTCCAAAGGAACAAAGCAAGGAACAGCACTCCGCAAATTACGGAAGGCAAGACCCTGTTTTTGCGGACGGGCGACGCCTCGTGCAACATATCGTACAAAGGCGAATAGGCAAGTTTAACGACGGGAAGCGACGCGGAAATCACCGAAAGCGCCACGCCGAACAACATGCCGAGAAGCGCCGCAAGCCACCCCACCGAGAAAGAAACGACGGAGCCCGTCAGCGCGCCGAACAAGGCGATGACGCCGTAGCTTGCGCCGATGCCAAACAGCCCGCCGACGACGCCATACAGCAGCACTTCGGCAAACAAATAAAGGCTCAAACCGCCGCTCGTAGCACCGACGCTTTTAAACAAAGCGGCGACGGAAACGCGGTTTTTCATAACGAGGGAGACCGCCGTAAAAATCAGGATCGCCGCAAGGACCGCGACGATGAGCGTGATCACAAAAAGCAACGTGCTTTGATAAGAAAGGGTGACCGCAACGTTGTTTTCTTTGACGGGAGACCCAACGGAAAACAGCGGACACGCCGCCTTGATATCGTCTTGCGCAACCTCTTTCGTTACGCCGAGAGAATTGATCTTTTGCTCGGATAAATCAATAAAAAACCGATTGTAGACACGCACGTTGTCGCCAAGGGAAAGCAGCCTTGCCGCCCCCTCTTCCGAAATGAGGGCGTCCGCCTGACGGAAGACGCCGCGCGCCTCGGCGACCCCCGTTACGACAAGAGTGACCTTTTGATCGGAGCCGTAACGTGTGGCAACCAAAAGATCGCCCGTTTTTGCCCCGATGCTTTTTGCAAACGGCTCGGAAAGCACGACGCCGGTGCGCGTTTTTGCGCTCTCGCCCGAAACCAAGGTTATTTGATTGTATTGAGCAAGGGAAGTAATATCGGTGGCATAGATCTCGGCAAAGGAACCCGCGTCCTTTCCGACCGACGCATAAAACAGATAACCGGCATACAGGTCGCCGTATTTTTCACACGCCTCTTTCAGCGCGTGAAAGGCAGGCGTGTCCGCCGTCAGGTAGTAGGCGGCGTCCTCCGAGAGGGCAGCTTCAAGCTCACACTCTCCCGAAAGAGCGCGGTAAGCGTCCTCCGCCGCCACCTTGACAGACGCGCGAAGCGCAAACGCCGAGACAAAAGTCGCGACGGCGATCGCCACGGTCAAAATGATCATGATCGGCTCCCAAATCTTTTTCTTTAAGCCGAGAAGAATGCTCTTTGCAAAACTCACAGCAGCCTGCCGTCCTTGATCGTGATCACGCGGTTTCCGTACGCAGCCCCCTGCTCGCTGTGCGTGACCTGCACGACGGTGACGCCGTACTTTTTGTTGAGATCGCTAAGCAGGGTCATGACGGCGTGCGCGTTTTCACTGTCCAAATTGCCGGTCGGCTCGTCCAAAAGGATCACCTCGGGGTCGTGGATCAGGGCGCGTAGGATCGCCGCCCTTTGTTGCTCACCGCCGGACAACGTCTCGGGATAATCGTCCAAAACGCCGCCGAGATGGGTGAACATAGCGAGTTCGTCAAACTTTTTTTGATAATCCGAAAGTTTTTTTCCATCCAAAACGAGGGGCAAAAGAATGTTGTCCCTGACCGTCATCGTGGGGATCAAATTGAAAAACTGATACACAAAACCAAGGCGGGTGCGGCGCATCACGGCAAGCTCCTTTTCCGAAAGAGCCGCGATGTCCGTGCCCCCCACCGTCACACTGCCTTTATCGGGACGAAGCACGCCGCCCATAATGCCGAGAAGGGTGCTTTTGCCGCTGCCGCTCTCCCCCGTGATGGAAAGGAAATCACCCGAATTTACGGTAAAAGACAGCGAATGCAACACTTCGCGCCCGAAACTTTTGCTGACTTCGGAAACAATGATATCAGACATAAATCACCTCACCAGATCGGCAAACTTTGCGTTTACCGTCCTTTCAAAAGCAGCGGGAGAAGCAGAGAGAAAAACCCCCAGCTTGCCCGCGCTTGTCACAACCTTGTCAAACAGGATCGCCGTCTCGTCAAAAAAGGTGGGGAACAGCTTTTTCATGCCGATCGGGCTGCACCCGCCGTGCACGTACCCCGTCAAGGGGAAAAGCGCCTTTTGCGGCAACATCTCCACGCTTTTTACGCCCGCCGCCTTCGCCGCCTTTTTGAGGTCAAGCGTTTCACGGACGGGGATCACAAAGACGTAATGGGAAAGATCGGACCCGACGGTGACCAGCGTTTTGAACACGCCGCAAGGGTCCATGCCGAGCATCTCCGCCGCCGCCTTGCCGTCCTCGGGGATCGAAGACAAATAAAAGGGGGTGTAGTCTTCCCCTCTTTGGTCAAGGATGCGCATCGCGTTGGTCTTTTCCGCCTTCTCCATAGGTCTAATTATATACTTTGTATATTTTTTTGTCAATTATGTGCGCGAAAGGCAAAGAATTGTTGACTTTTTTGACCCTGCAAGTCTACAGTATAGCTATGACGGAACGACTGAACAAGACCAAGCTTATAAGATACTCCTTTTTGCTCGCCGCGGCGATACTGTGGGGGTTTTCTTTTGTGGCGCAAGCGGTGGACGAAGTGGCGCCGTTTACCTTTACGGCGACCCGCGCTTTGATTGGCTCGGCGGTGCTTGTTCCCGTCTTTCTTGTAATGGACGCCATCAAAAAAAAGCGGGGCGAAGTCCCTACCCTCTCCCTTGAAGAGCAAAAAAAGGCGCGCAAAACGCTTTGGCTGGGCGGCTTGATTTGCGGCGTGGTCATCAGCGTTGCCACCAACCTGCAACAGTTTGGTCTTTCGATGAATTTGGAGGCGGGCAAGGCGGGCTTTATCACCGCGATGTATATCGTTTTGGTGCCCGTCATCGGGCTGTTTCGCGGCAAAAAAAGCAGCTTGATCGTTTGGGTCTCGGTTGCCCTCGCGGTGGTTGGGCTGTACTTTATTTCCGTCAAAGGCGGCTTTTACATCAACGCGGGGGATATCTGCCTGATCCTGTGCGCCATTGCGTTTTCCGTGCACATCACGGTGGTGGACCACTTTGTAAACCAAGTGGACGGCGTCAAACTAAGCTGTTTGCAGTTTTTGTTTTGCGGCGTGTTCTCCGCCCTGCTTGCACTGATCTTTGAAAGGAGTCGCTTCAGCCTTTCCACCTTGCTTTCCTACTACAAAACCTTCCTGTATATGGGCATATGCTCGTGCGGCATCGCGTACACCTTCCAAATCGTAGGACAAAAGGGGACCAACCCGACGGCGGCGTCGCTGATCATGAGCTTGGAGGCATCCTTCTCTTTGATCTTCGGCATGATCTTTTTGAAAGAGATGCTCACAATAAGGGAGTGGATCGGCATTGCCCTGATGGTGGTGGCGATCGTGCTGACCGAGACCAAGGAGCTTTTTGCAAAACCCGCGCCGAAAAGGGAGGCGCCCGAAGAGCCGCGCCCTTGACGGAATGCGCGCGCGTGTGGTATATTAAGAAGATGAAAAAATTGTTTTCCGCCATTTTGATCTTTGCATTGATCCTTGCCCTGACGGCAGGGTTCTTTGCTTGCAAAAAGGAGGCGCCCAAGACGGAGAGCACGGAGGAGCTTGCCGCACTTGCCGTAACAACCGTTTTCTCGGAAGATAAGGCGGACGCGGCGGAAATTGCCTCAGCCCTACTTGCCCTTTTGGACAAAGCGGGATTGGAAGAGCCGGAAAAGATCTCCCTATTAAAAGAATTACCGAACGACCAAGGTTGCGCGACCGCCCTGCAGGACCTTAAGGACAAATCCTTTACGCTTGAGCACGCAAAGAGCTATCGCGCGGGTTTGACCGCGGCGGCGTCTTCCGTCAGCCCGGAGATCGCGGGGAAGCTCTTTTACGCAGCGGCAAGCAGCGTTAAGACGGATTTACCCTACACCTCTTCCGATTGCGAAAAACTTGCCTCGCTGCTGCTTGGGCAGGATACGGCGTTTGGCACCGACCTTGTAACCAAGTTAATGAACGGCGAAACGGAACTTGTCAACGAAAAGCAGGTCAACACGATGATGATCACGCTTGTCGCCTCGCTCAGAAAGGCGACGGGGCTTTCCGCAAGCGCAAAAAGCTTCCTTTACGAGTTTGCACAAAGCAAGATAGACGAGCTGCTTCCCGAAGAGGGCTTGTCCGCCGAGACCCGCGCCGCTCTGCAAAAGAGCAAGACGACGATCTTGGCGCTTGCCGCCGTCCTTAGGGACGGATACGACGAGATCCTCTCTTTCTTTGCCGACTATTTGGCGGCAGCCGACGCAAGGCTTTTTGTGGGGCTCCCCTATGAAAAACGCGAGCAGACCGTTTACTACGGCTACACGTACGCAACGTGGGAAAAGACCCTGCTCACAAAAGAGCAGTTTGACGCGCGCGAAGGAGACTTTGACGAATACATCTCGATGGAAGGCACCCTCAAGGGCTTTGTGATAAACGGCTCGTTTACGCCGATCTCCGACAAGGACGCCGTCCTTGCCGACTCCGCCTATCGCTTGTACACCTTCGCTGCGACGTACAGCGCCCTTTCAACGCAAAAGAAAACTTCCTTAACCGCCGTTTTGGACAGCTTTTTGACGGTTCTCAAAGAGGATCAAGGCACGGTTGCCACCCTGCTGGACAGAGAGCTTAAAGAAGAGGACCCCGCCCCCGGCGCATCGTTTGACGAAATGATCTCGTCTTTTGCCGCCCTGTCCGATTTTGACGCAACGGACGGCGTCAGCGAGGGGGAGCGCAACGCGGCGCAAAATGCCGTCAGCACGTTGGAAAGCTACTTGCACGGCTACTTGCCAAAGGTCTTCTGATCTCAAACAAAAAAAGAGCCACCCGTTGGGGTGGCTTTTTTATTAAAACAAATCAGCACTTGATAAGGATCTTAAGATAGTTGTTTTCGCTGTCCACCGACTCGGTAAACGCCATTGGCGCGGCAAGAAAATCCACCGTTTTATCCGCAATGTTCTCCACACGCACCACCTCGTTTGCAAGCAAATTGATCGCCGTATTCATATCCGCGGCGCCGTTGTTGATGCCCACGACGGAAAGTTGCCTACCCATGATTGCGGAGATATCCGCGTTGAGTTTGCTGACAAAGTTGTCGTAACCGACGATGCCCACCTTGCCGCCTTCCGCCGTCAACGAAAAGGCAAGTTGCGGTTGCTGCGCGGAGCGACACTCAAACACCGTGCAATCCGCCATTTTGCCGCAGGTGATCTGACGGATCCTGCGCGCGGCGTCCTGCTTGGACGAATTGATGCGGTAATAAATGCCAAAGGAAGCCGCTTCCTCCAGTTTTTTTTCGGAACGGTCCACGATGATGGGGATCGCTTGATAATAAATGGCAAGTTGCGCAAAGATCAAACCGAGGGCATTGGCGCCCAAAATGGCAACGTACTGCTCATGCTTGAGGTCCAATTTGTCGATCAAGCCGGCGGCGATGCTAATGTACTCGGCATAAACGCCCATATCTTCCGTAATGCTTTCGGGCAAGGCGTAAACGGCGCTCTCCGGCAAAACGACGTAATCGGCAAGAAAGCCGTCCATATCCAAGCCGCGGGTAAACAGCCTGCCCTTCTCATCCTTCATATACGGGGAAAGGAGCACGCGCTCCCCTTTGCGGAAGCGGCTGTCCGGATTGACCTCGCTGATGACCGCCGCGGCGATCCTGCCCGGCACGATGGGAAGAGAAACGTCCGTCTGCCCGTCGTATACGGCAATGTCCGCGCTGGTCAAGCCGAGTTTGGTGACTTTGACTTTTACGTATCCGGGACGGAGCTCCCCTTGTTCTTCTTCCATGGAGAGGGTTTTCGGCCCGACGATTTTCCAAACTTTCATATCACACCTTCCTTACAAGGTAGGATTATTATACCACGCCTGCGGCGCAAAGTAAAGGAAATCCGTATGTCCCCTCCCTTTTATGCGATAAAATGTGTTATAATGATGTTGCGCTCCGTCAATCCGGTTTTTACAATACCTAACGCTTGTCGTTTTTACGAGGAGGATACGGGGCGGAGCGTATGCGGCGGTTTCGCCGCATTTTTTATAAACGCAAAGGAGGAGAGGATATGATTTATATCGGGATCGACGTGGCAAAGGACAAGCACGACTGTCACATTATGCGAGATGGCGGCGCGGTGGTGGTGGACAACTGCAGTTTTGAAAACTCCAAAGAGGGGTTTGAGCGGTTTGACAGCCTGATCAAAACAAACAAACGCCGCAAGGAAGAGGTCAAAGTGGGGCTGGAATACACGGGGCACTACTCAAACAACCTCATGGAATTTTTAAAGGAAAAGGAATACAAGGTGATCGCGCTGAACCCCTTAAAGGTAAACCTTTACCGCAAGTCAAAGTCACTCAGAAACACAAAAACGGACAAGAGCGACGCCCGCTACATTGCCGAAGTGACGGCAAAGACCGACCCCGAAAAGCGGCGCCACGTCAACAACGACGTGCGCATTCTTCGATCGCTCACCCGCTATCGCTATCGCGTGCAAAAGACGGTGCAGATCACCAAAAACCGCTACCGCCGCGTGCTGCAACTGGTCTTTCCGGAATTTGAAAAGCATTTTAACGTCAACTACAGGAGCGCGATCGAGCTGATCGGGCGCTATTCCTCCCCGCGCGAGGTGCTATCCGCAAACAGGGATCAACTGATAAAAAACCTGGACAAAATGAGTTACGGCAGATACGGCAAACGCGCCGACGAATTGATCGAAGCCGCCGAGAACAGCATCGGGACAAATAACGCCGGCGACGCCTACGAACTTAAGCACATTGCAAAGCATATTGCCTTTTTGGAAGGGGAATTGCTTTCGGTGGAGGAAAAACTCCGTCGCATTTTGGAGCGGATCAACACCCCGATCCTGACGATCCCCGGCATCGGCGTCAACACCGGCGCCACGATCCTTGCCGAAATCGGAAACGTCAAAAACTTTGACAGCGACGCAAAGCTGCTTGCCTACGTTGGGTGCGAACCCACGATCTATCAGTCGGGTAAGTTTGTTTTGACGCGCACGTCGATGGTAAAAAAGGGTTCAAAATACCTAAGGAACGCCATCTTTCAAGCCACCAAAGCCGCCTACGTGCTTGACCCTGTGATGCGCGCCTATATAGACAAAAAACGTGCCGAGGGAAAGCACTTTTTCGTTGCTCTTTCCCACGGCATGAAAAAGATGGTTCGCATCCTTTTTGCGGTGCTGACAAGCGGCAAGCCTTACACAAAACCGCAACAAAACGTCACCTAAGAAAACAAGCCGCCGTTATTAAAAGAGTTCGTCCAACTTGTTGAGTTCGTCGGAGTACTTCTTGGGCTCTTTGAGCACGACGACTTTTGCGGCAGGATATTCCTTTTGAATGCGAGCAAGCGCCTTGGGCGCCGTGCCACTGGCTGCGTAAAAGACAAAAAACACTTCCTTCCCCGCAAGATCAACGGAGGTCAACACCGTGTTGATCGGACAGCTGAAACGCCCGTTCCATATCGGAGAGCCGATCACAACGCGGTCGAACCCATCTAAGCCGTTGTCCCACGGCTGCAACTTTGCCTTGTGCCCGATCGCGGCAAGAAAACCGCCTTTGAAAATGGCCCCGAAAAAGGACCGCGGAAGAGGCTTTTGGGGCAAAACCTTGCGCACTTCCGCCCCCTTCTCACGCAAACGATCGGCGACCAAGTCACCGTTCCCCGAAAAACTGTAGTATAGGAATAACGTGTTCATGATGCCCCCTTATTATAAATAGAAATTAGGAATAAGGAATTGCGGCGCATTGCGCAATGAATTGACCTATGGTCATGAATTGGCTGTCGCCATGAATTGAAGCTCTGCTTCATGAATTGACGGCAGCGCCGTCGTTATGGACAGTCTGCGACGCAATAAGGCGTCTAATAGTTTATCCGCAACGGTTCGCTTGCAAACTCTTTCACTCGGCGACAACGCAGAGTGGTGTGAAGACAAACGCCACTTCTAATACAAAATTAACGATTGCGCCTATACAATCACTTAGGAGCCGACGCAGAAGACGGTAGATACAATGCGCGCTATGCCCCCGGCTACGCGGACCTTCGGTTCGGCAAGCCATTATTCCGGCGACAACGCAGAGTGGTTTGAAGACAAACGATTCTAATGCATTATTACGGGTCGCGCCAATATAATTACTCGGGTGCCGACGAAGAAGACGGTAGATACAAGGCTCGACAAGACATTGCGATTGAGCGTACTCCTTGTACGTGATGTCGCAATGGCGCAGACAGAAACGAAGTAGATGCCGTTTTATGCGTCGGCACCTCTAACGGCGAGGGCGACCGCCCCCAACAACCCAGCATCATTCTTCAGTTCCGCAGTCTTGACTTTGACTCTCGGGTTCACCCCTGCGCCATACACGATGGAATTGAGTTTGCGCGAAACCTTTTTGATCAAATAATCCCCTTGATTGCTGATGCCGCCCCCGATCAAAACCACGTCGGGACGGAAAACGTTGACCAAGCCCGCAAGCCCCAAGGCGACGTAATTTACGTAATTGCGCACGACCTTAAGCCCCGCTTTGTCCCCCGCTTTTGCCGCGTCAAAGGGGACGATGCCGCTTTTGCCTTTCTCCTTCCAAAGAGAGGCAAGCAAGCTGTCGGGGTGCTTTGCCACCGCCGCTTCCGTTTGTTTAAGAAGCGCCGATGCGGAAGCATAGGCTTCAAAGCAGCCGCGGTTGCCGCAGGAACAAGGCGCGCCGTTCATACGGATCACGATGTGACCTCCCTCCGCGCCCGCGCCGCCCTTTCCGGTGATCATGTGTCCGTTTGCGACGATACCGGTGCCGACGCCCGTGCCAAGCGTGATCAAAACGACGTCGGAGAAGCCTTTTGCCGCGCCGAAGACCGCCTCACCGAGGGCAGCCGCGTTGGCGTCGTTGCCCACGTAAACGGGACACGAAAGGTGCTTTTTCATTTCGGCAACGATGGGGGCGTGCTCCAACTTGATGTTGTTGGAATAAACGATCTCACCCTTTTTGCCGTCCACCGTGCCGGGCGTTCCCATACCGAGGGAGACGATCTCTTTGAGATCGACGCCCGCCTTTTTGGCAATGGCTTTGATGCAATCGGCGGTTTGCTCCGCCATTTCGGCACACGTGATGCCCTGCTTGGTCACAAAGCTGTCTTTTACAAGGATCTCACCCTTTTCCGTGGCAAGACAGCACTTGATGCTCATCCCGCCGACGTCCACACCTGCATAGATCATAGTTCACCTCAGTTGATAAATTCTTCGTAAATGGCGTTGATCGCTTTCTCGTAATCCTCGCCCGAAACAGCCACGATGATGTTGAGCTCGCTGGAGCCTTGGTCGATCATTTTGATGTTGACGCCGACGCGGGAGAGCGCCGTAAACAAACGGGACGCCGTGCCCGGCTTATACGCCATGCCGTGACCGACGGTTGCGATCAAGGCAAGGTCGGACTGGATCTCCAAACGATCGGGACTGACCGCCTCGCGAATGCCGCCCACAAGCTCTTGAAGCTTGTTTCCGATCTCGCTGTCCGCAATGATCAGGGTCATCGTGTCAATGCCGCTCGGCAAGTGCTCAAAACTCATATTGAGGTTTTCCAAAACGGAAAGGAGCTTTCTGGTAAAGCCGATCTCGTTGTTCATCATCGACTTCTCGATGAGGATGCTGACAAAGCCCTTTTTGCCCGCGATGCCCGTGATCAGGCGGTCGTGCTGCAACACGCCGGGCAGGATCATCGTGCCGGGATTTTGCGGGTCAAACGTGTTTTTGATGTTGATGGGGATGTTTGCCTTTCTGACGGGGAAAATGCTCTCGGGATGGAGCACGTTTGCGCCCATGTAGGAAAGCTCTCTGAGCTCACGATAGGAAAGCTCGGGAATGGGCTTGGGGTTCTCCACAATGCGGGGATCGGCGGTCAAAAAGCCGTTGACGTCCGTCCAGTTCTCATAGATCTCCGCCTTGACGGCACGCGCAACGATGGCGCCAGTCACGTCACTGCCGCCGCGGCTGAACGTGCGGATCTGCCCACTGGAAGTGCTGCCGTAAAAGCCCGGGATCACCACGCCCGCCTGCTTGTCCGAAAGACGCTTGCGAGCAAGATCGTTTGTGTACTCGGCGTTAAAAACGCCGTTATCCGCAAAGCGAATGATCTCACGCGCGTCGATGAACTCATAGCCGAGATACGCCGCAAGAAGCATTGCGGAAAGCCTTTCGCCCTGCGCCGCCGCAAAGTCGGGAATGGGCGAAGCGACGATGCCCTGCTCGATCTCCTTGAAAACAGACGTCAAATCCACCTTGTCCTGTATGCCAAGGTCTGTTGCGATGCCTACGAAACGCTCAAAAATGGGCGCCAAAAGCTTGTCAAGCGCTTTGCCCTTTTTGCACTCCGCATAGGCGTTTAAAAGACTGTCCGTGATCTTGATGTCTTCTTTGAACCTCTTGCCCGGCGCGGAAACGACAACAAACTTTCTATCCGCATCCGAACGGATGATCTCGGCAACCTTTTTGATGGTTTCACCCGACGCCATACTGCTGCCGCCGAATTTGCAAACTTTCATATCTTTCTCCTTTCTTTACGCCACGCGCTGTGGCTTCTTGTTTTTCATTTATAATCGGATCCTGCTTTTAAGCAGGGATGTCACCATACATCGCCTGAGTTTGATGCAGAAGACGCACGCCGATGAAGGCAGAAACGCAGAGCTTCCAAACACCAAACCCGATTTTGAGGGCACGATCGCGTGCAGATCAAGGCTCGGCGAGGGAGCGGATGGGAGCGTACTCCGTGTACGTGACCATTCGATGACGCTGCCGGTAACGCAGAGATGCAGATACCGACCTCCGGGTTTGAGGGCACGATCGCGTGCAGATCAAGGCTCGACGAAGCGACGGGCGGGAGCGTACTCCTTGTACGTGACCATTCGATGGCGCTGCCAGTAACGCAGAGATGCAGATGCCAACCTCCGGGTTTGAGGGCACGATCGCGTGCAGATCAAGGCTCGACGAAGCGACGGGCGGGAGCGTACTCCTTGTACGTGACCGGTCGTCGATGAAGGCAGAAACACAGAGATGCACGATGATCGTGCCCTCAAACGATTTTGCGTGCCTCCAAGTAATACCTCTTCTCCTCAGCCTCCCCCATGGAGAAGGTCTTTCTCGGCAGAGAACCGTGTTTGACGACGTAGGGGAAAAGATCCCGCTTTTCCATCACGGGCATAAAGACCGCAACGCCGTCCTTAGCCGCCGCCACCTCCGCAAGATTGCCGTCACCGTGAATGTAATCCACCGAAACGCCCTCGTGCGAAGAAATGTAGCCGTCGATAAACTCCTGCACCGCTTTGACCGCCTCCGCCGCAACGCGGGGAACGGAAATGCCGTACATTTTGTCACGATACAAAAGCGAAATGTGGCCATCGCCCGAAAGGCTTTGGCTCATCTCCTCAATAAAGGACTCTCCGACGCCAAAGACAACGCGATGGATCGCCTCAAAGACAAGGTCCTCCTCGTAGAGGTTGACCACTTCCGCAAGAACGTAGCGGGCGGGGTGCGCCTCCCTTTCGCTTTCGGTCAAGGTGGGTTTGATCCTCTCCCACAAAAGCTTTGCCGTGGCGACGGAGTGGTTGCCGTCCCCCACCGCAAACAGAAAGGGGGATCTGTTGCCGTAGCGGCGAAGCATCCTGTCCTCATCTGCCAAAGATAGAAGTTTGTCAATGATGACACCGGGGTCTTTTAACAGATAGCCCTTGATCGAGCCGCCGTTCATGTTGAGCTCGGTGGAATAGAGAAGGTCCGCCTCCGAAACGCTTGCGCGAGCAGGTTCGATAACGGCACGATCCTCATCGTCGATCAGGATCAAGACGTGCGGGAGCTCCAACGGCGCGTTTTCACGAATGCGCAAGCGAACGGGAAGACGCTCTTTGACCGTGGCTTCCGTGGCACGAATGGGAAGATCGCTTTTTGTAAAATCGTATTTTTCAAGATCGAGCGCCAACAAAAGACCGGTGCGTTTGTGTCCGTAGGAAGTGACGCGCTCGGTCAAGATCACGCCGTCGATCTCACGAAAGACGCCCTCGGAAAGATAGCGGCGCATATAGGAATTGATGCTTTCGATCCTTTCCTCCATGCTGCCCTTTTCCAAATAATACTCCGGGAAAATGATGTTGAGCGCGGACGTTTCGCCGCAGTAATCCTTGAGCTTTTGCCAATACTGACCCTGCGAGGTGAATTGGTCGCAGGCGATGACAGCCCATTTTTTTAGGTCAACGTCCTCCGTTGGCAAAAGGACGCGCGGTACTTTCACGATGTCTTTCATTACCTTTTTGCGTTCCTCCCGAACTGTCTCGAATTTCTGCGGCTGAGGTCGGCAATGCCGAATGCGGCGTCCAAGGCGTCCATCAACTTTTCGCCCGTGATGTAGCGCTTGATGTCGCCGTTTTGCACCAAACTGATGATACCCGTCTCTTCACTGACGACGATGGTCATAACGTCGGTTTCCTCCGTGATGCCGATCGCGGCGCGGTGACGAGTGCCGAGATCCTTGCTGATGGCGGGGTTTTGCGAAAGAGGCAGGAAGCACCCCGCGGCGAGGATCACGTTGTTTTTGATGATCACGGCGCCGTCATGAAGGGGGGCGTGGGGGTTGAAAATGCTTTCAAGGAGCGGCGCGGACAACGCGCTGTTTAAGCGAATGCCCGTGTCCAACATGTTGGAAGAGATGATGGTGGGACAAACCACGATCAGGGCGCCGATGTTGTTTTTGGCAAGGTTTTGGCACGCCTTGACGATCTCACCGGAAGCATAGCGCAGGTCGTCCTCGTTGCGGGTGTTGTGAAGCTTGGCATAGACGTTTTCTTCCGTCTGACCGGAGTACTTGGCAAACAGCAGTTTCAGATCCGACTGGTAAACCACCGCGCTGGCAACGATAAAGATGATTGCCAAGAAACGCAATATCTCCCGTGTGAAGAAGATGGAACGTATCCTGAAAAACGCGATCGCCACGTCAAGCCCGACGATGATCAACGTGAACAAAACGAAGAACAACCCGACGCGGTAGTTCTTCTTGCGGAAGAAAAAAACCATGACCGCGACGAGAAAGACCACGAGCACGACCGCATCCACAATGGAGAGCCAGCCGAAAGTGTCTTTTTCGAAATAGTTGAGCAAAGCGTCCATAAGCGTCACCTCTATACAAACTAAATCAAGTATAATATATCGCGCGAAAAAAATAAAGCGAAACGAGTAAAAAACTCGTTCGCCTTATTTCAAGACGGTTTGAAGACCTTTTAAATCAGAAACGGAAGACGTCGTCGTTGTCGTCGCCGTCTTTCTCCTCGTCGGGCTTTTGGGGCGCATCGGACGTGGGGGCTTCCCCATCGCGGAATTCCTCATAAGGGTCGTCACCGGGACGAACATCCCATTTGACCTCCCAAACGCCTTCCCTCCTGCCCTTGCCCTGCTTCACGTACAGGAAGATCAAAAAGCCAAAGAGCAGCGCCGTGCCGATAAAGGAGATCAGGTAAAACGCAAGAGAGCTGTTTAGGGACTTGGACGACGTCTCGCCTGCGGCTTTGTCAAGGACGGAAGAAAGGTTTTTTCCCGTCACGCCGCTGATCACGACGTTTGCGACAGCCATCATCCTTGCGGCCGTTTTGTCGGCGCCGCCGTTTAATGCGTCAAGGTCGGCGACGGTATCCAGCGAGGTCCCCTCGATGGTCCCTTTGCCGGCATAGCGGTACAGACCGCAATCATACTCCCAAGCGCCGCCGAGGAAGCTTACACATGGGACGCCCTCACTCATAAAAGCGCGGTTCAAGCCGACCAGTCCGAGGTGCATGTAGGTATATACGTCGTCAGACTCATAGGAGAGGGAAGCCTGCTTTTTGAAAGCAGGGGGTTCCAAGATCCCCGACTTTTGCTCCGCCGCGATATCGGCAAAATACTTGCCCTGCGCGCGGGGAACGTCGTCCGCGTAAAGATAGTCGTTGTCGCCCGCCGCAATGCTGTCGAAATTGACGTACAGCGCAACGTCGTCAAAGTCAAAACCGCACCCCGTGAGGGAGAGGTCATCCGCGATCTCCAACCCGCCCCAAAAGGCGATCACAACGTTGTAATCCACCGATGCCGAGACGAGCGCATCCGCAACGTATAGGAGGGTGCCGACGGACAAAGCCACCGATCCGCCGTTGCCGACGCCGTAGGTGTCAAGCGGTTCGTAGCCGTCGTAATAGCAACCGATCACAACGCATTTGTCCTTGCCGTTGTTTTTAAAACCGATCACGTGATTGTACGTGTAGGAAACTTTCGCATTGCCGGAAGAAGACTCCCCGTAATAGCGGAATTCCGGCATGGTCACCTGATAGCCTTTGGCGGTAAGCGCGGCGGAAAGCGTGTTTGCCGCAGCGCCGGCGCCACCCGAAAGAATGTCGCGCCTTGGGTGAGCGGTGGCATAGCCCGAGGCGTATTCATAAGGCGTCGCTCCCTCCGCAGAGGCGGTGCCGACGGTCAACGCCAAGCAGGAAATCAAGATGGAAAAGGTCAAAACCAAGATCAACAACTTTTTCATCTCACCACCTCCACAAGCGTCAAGGCAAGCGAAATGCCCAAAAGGATCAGCGGGATCAGGATCAAGGAGTACGCTAGGGACTTTTTGTCATAATCGTGCGCGTAATTTTTCAAACAAAAACGCACGATCAAAGCAAGCGCCGTCCACAGTGCCAAAGTGCGGATCGCACTCAAAATGCGCGTCATCGAGGGCAGAAAAACAACCGGGAAATAGACGAGCCCGCAAACAAGAAGCCCGGGGATCAAAAAAGCATAGACCGTTGCTTCAAACTCATGAAACCCGATGGGAAACGGATAAAGCATACCGCTCTTTCTCGCGAAGATGGCGTTGCTGATGCGGTACGCGATGTACACCAAAAATTTGGTCAGCAGCCCAAGGAGCAGCGCGGAGAACACAAACACCGAAATAAGCAGCGTCGTATAGGAAGTTCCCGTTGTGTACGCCGTGGTGGAGATGATCGACAACAGGTCGCCGAGCAAGGCGAAAGTAAGCACGACCCCCGCGACCAAATAGATCAAATATCTGTTTCTTCTCTTTAAAAATTCAATCACCTTTTCCTCGCTTCGATCGCTTCTGCGATCGCCAGATCCATGGCGTTTTCCACGCCGATGTTGCCCGACTTATAGTCCTGCTCCAAAGAATACATCTTCATAAGTATGGTCAACAGTTGGCGGGAGGTATAATTTGCCGCCGCCCTTTTTGCCTTTTGCAGCGGGTAAGGCGAGACGCCGAGCGCACGCGCAAGCTCCGCATCCGGCACGTTTTTGGCAAGTTTTGCGTGCAACATCAGGCGAATGTAGTCGGTAAGCTTGGTAAAGAAGGGAGAATACTCCCCCGCGTTTCGCGCAAGAGAGGCAAGCACCTCGTAAGCGCCCGTGTAACTGCCGCGCGCGATGGCGTCGGTAAAATCAAACACGCGATAGGAATAGCTTGGCTCCACGTACGACTCCACAAGGGCGTCGGTGACCTCCCCCAGCGCGATCAACTTCAACAACTCGTTTTTGATGCGGGTCATGTTCATTTCGGTATACGAGGCAAGCTTTTTTGCCGCGGAAGAAGTGATGGACCCGCCCATCTCCTCCGCAAGACGCACGACGTAGGGGATGAGTTCCCCCTCCGAAACGGTGTCAAACGTAAAGGCGCGCTCCCCCTTGACCTTGCCCTCGCAGTTGTAAAGGAGCAAAACGCCGGTCGGAGCGGGCGAGCGAAGATACTCTTCAAGCGCCTTAACGTCGGTGTCCTTGAGTTTTCTGTCGCGGATCACCGCAAGCTTTCGCTCCGCCATCATCGGAAAGTTTTGCACGCCGAAGACCGCGTCGTCCACCGATTGATCGTCACGCAGCACCTCGGTATCCAACTCGGAAGAGAGCGCCAACAGATCCTTGTAGGCAAGCTCGGACCAATACTTATCCTCCCCGTCGATGCGGTACAAGGGGGCGATGTCACCCCTTGCTATTTGCGCTTTGAACTCATAGTAAAGCATTACTTCCCCTTAAAATCCGACGTTGCCACGACGTTTGCGCCGCACGAAACGGGGCTTTCCGCAATGACGTCGCCCGTTTTTACGGCGTGATCAAGCCTGTACGACGCCGCCCACGCCAAAAGATCGGCGATCTTGTCCTTGGGAATGGGACCATCCGTTTTGACGCTGACGACCCCACCGTACAACCCTTTTAGCAGGGTTGTCACAACGCGTTCCGGATGCGAAAACTCCGCCTTGCCGTATTTCTCGCCGCGCGGACAGCCGTTGCCGACAACGGTCACTACGCCGCCCTTTTCCTCCACGGTGAGGGCACACCCCATCGGGCACATGATACAAGTGGTATTCATCATTCCTCCGTATAAATACAGACGTCGCCTTTGATCAGGCTCTTGTCTATCTCGATATTTTGCATTTCGCCCGGCGCCATCACAAGCGTCTTTTTGCGTTTGATCACTTCACCCGCAGAGGTCACCACGACCGTCCTGCCGCGATAAACCTTGTCCACGCGGAAGTAAAGTTTGACCTTGCCCTCCCCCGTATGCACCTTTTGCGGAAGCGCGTAACGCACCCCACTTGCGGGCGTGACGGAGACGGTGACGGAAAAGGGCAGCTCGCCTTTCACGTATTTTGCCGCCGACCTGCCCGCGATATAAGCCTCCTCGCTGACGTTATCCACCAAATCGTGGACGTGCAAGACGTTGCCCGCCGAGAAGATGCCCTCCGCGGAGGTCTGACGATATTCGTCCACCACGGCGCCCGAAGTCACGCGGGACATCTCCACCGAGGTGCCCGTCAGAAGATCGTTTTCCGGGATCAAACCGACGGACAGCAAAAGGGTGTCGCACGGAATGTACTCTTCCTGTTCCAAAACGGGTTGCATCTTTTCATCCACCGGCGCAACGTACACGCCGGTCAGGCGCTCTTTGCCCGTCACACGGGTGACGGTGGTGGAATAGCGGAGCGGAATGTCGTAATCGTTTAAACACTGTACGATGTTGCGCTTTAAGCCGCTGCTGAACGGCATGATCTCCGCCACCAACTTGACTTTTGCGCCTTCGCTGGTCATGCGGCGCGCCATAATGAGCCCGATGTCCCCGCTGCCGAGGATCACAACTTCCTTGCCCACCAAATAGCCCTCCACGTTGCAAAGGCGTTGCGCCATGCCCGCTGTGTAAATACCCGCGGGACGAGTGCCCGCAAGCGCGATGGCGCCCGCGCTGCGCTCTCTGCAACCCATGGCGAGCACGACGCTGCCCGCTTGGATCTCAATGAGCCCCTCTGTCGGAGAGATGGCGCGAACGACTTTTTGCTCCGTCAACGAAAGAACCATCGCCTCCAAAAAAACATGAATGTTTTGGTCGGAAAGCACCTTGTCGCGAAAACGCTTTGCGTATTCCGGACCCGTCAATTCCTCCCCGAAATAGTGCAGACCAAAGCCGTTGTGGATGCATTGATTTAAAATGCCGCCCAGCCTGTCGTCGCGTTCCAAAAGGGCAACCGTCGCCCCCTCTTCCCTTGCGCCGAGCGCCGCCGCCATGCCGGCAGGTCCGCCGCCGATGATTACCACGTCAAATTTTTTCATATCCGTCTTTTACCTCGTAAGGAGCGATCTCGCTGCCCTTGTCTCCCAATCGAACAGCAGAAAGGGGGATGCCGAACTCACGCGATAAGATCTCCATCACGCGCGGACGGCAAAAGCCGCCCTGACACCTGCCCATGCCTGCGCGAACGCGCCTTTTGACGGCGTCCACGGTGCGCGCGGGGAGCGGAGAACGAATCGCGGCGAGGATCTCCCCCTCCGTGACCTTCTCGCAACGGCAGACGATCCTGCCGAAGGTGGGGTCGGAAGCGACCTTTTGCTTGATCTCCTCTTCCGACGCTTTCGTCAAATGAAAGCGGTCGGGCAAAGGAATCGTTTGCTGCTTTTTGACAAGCCCGAGCGCCGCCGCCGCTTGTCCTGCGACGTATTCCCCGATCGCGGGAGCGGAAGTTAAGCCCGGTGAACAAATGCCGAGAAGCATAAAGTAGTTTTTGTATTTTTTTGACTCTTCAATGATAAAATCATTGCCGACTGCCGTCCTCGTGCCCGCATATACGCGGATCACGTTGCGAAGATTGACGGAAGGGATCAGCCTGCCGACGCCCTCGCGCACGAGCGCAAGCCCGTCCCGCGTGACTTCGTTATCCTCCGCCGCCTCGTGCGGGATCTTTCTTGACGTGGGTCCGAGGATCACGTTGCCGTCCGCCGTGGGCGCGACGAGAATGCCCTTGCCCTTTTCGTCCGGCAGCGGGAAGACCACGGTGTTTACCACCCCCGCTTCCTTGCTGTCCAAGATGTAATAGTCGCCGACGGCGTGCGTTTGAACGGGCGCGTCTTCGCCGATCAATGCGTTGACCTCGGCAGCACCCGCCCCCGCGGCGTTGATCACGTAAGACGCTGCATACGTCCCTTTGTCTGTCGAAAGATAAAAGACGTCCTCGCGCTTTTCAAGCGAAGTGACCTTCTCCTCCAAGCGGATCTCCGCACCGTTGATAACGGCGTGATCCGCCTGCGCGATGGTCAGTTTGTAGGGGGAAACGACACCCGCTTCCGGCGCGTAGAGCGCATAAGCGATTTGGTCCGAAACGTTGGGCTCTAGCGCCAAAATGCGTTTGCGATCGATGATCTCCACCTTTACGCCGTTGGCAACGCCTCTGTCATACAAAACGCGGAGGGCGGGAAGCCCCGTCTCTCTTGCCGCGACGAGAGAGCCGACCTGCTTATACGGCACGTGAAGTTCTTTGGTAAGCGCGGGGAACATCGCCGCACCTTTGACATTGAAAAAGGCTTTTTTGGTGCCCGTTTCCGCGTCGTAGCCGGCGTGCACGATGCCGCTGTTTGCCCTGCTGGCACCGGTAGCAACGTCGCTCGCTTTTTCCAAAAGGAGGACTTTTGCTTGGTATGCGGCAAGGCTGCGGAGCACCGCCGTGCCCACAACGCCGCCGCCGATCACAATGACGTCAAACTTTTCCATAATTATTGCTGAATAAATTTCTCCCGATAAAGCTCGATCGCTTCCTTGATGATGTCCAAAGCGCGCCCTTTGCCGAAGATCTCCATCACGGTGGTCTCCTTGTGCTCAAGCTGCTTGTAAACGTTAAAGAAATGGGCGATCTCCTGCACTATGTGCGGCGGAAGCTCGCCAACGTCGTGATAACAGTTGTACGTGGGATCGCGGAAAGGCACCGCAATGATCTTGTAGTCAAAAGCGCCGCCGTCGATCATTGCCATCACGCCGATCGGATAACATTCCACGATGGCGAGGGGTGCGATCTGCTCGCTGCAAAGCACCAAAACGTCCAATGGGTCCTTGTCGTCCGCATAGGTCAGAGGAATAAAACCGTAGTTTGCCGGATAGTGCGTGGAGGTGTAAAGCACTCTGTCCAAAATCAGCGCGCCGGACTCCTTGTCGAGCTCATACTTGTTTTTGCTGCCCTGACTGATCTCTATCACGGCGATAAAGTCCTGCGGAGCAATGCGTGAGGGGTTGATGTCTTTCCACAAATTCATGGGGAAACCTCCGTAAATAACGTTATATTTTATTTTAGCACTATGTTAAGAGTTTTTCAAGGAATAATTTCCCTTGCATCAAACCTTTGCGATAAAAAACGTACCGCCCCCGATTTTGGGGAACGGTACGATCACTTGGTTCAGCCGGCGCCGGCGCTTCTCAAGGGGTATTTCATTCGTTTTTCGGGGGTTTTTACTCCCTCATACGACTTTTTCTTTCGTACACTGCATTCTATGTTTCCGAAAGGAAAAATGTGATGTCAAGAAGGCGGGATATTTTTCAAAAAACACTTGCAATGCCCGCAAAGTGTATGATATAGTAGTTAAGCAAGCCGAAGTGGTGGAATGGCAGACGCGATGGACTCAAAATCCATTGTTGGCGACAACGTGTGGGTTCAAGTCCCACCTTCGGCACCAAGAGCACTCGTGGAAGCGAGTGCTTTTATTATGTTTGAGTGGGGCTTGAACGGGTGGGAAGTGCCGACTGAAAAACTTGGCTGCCAAGTAAGGCGGCACCAAATGCGAGCTGGCACAGCATTTGCCACCCCGGCGAGAGATAGACGTCCCACCTTCGGCACCAAGAGCACTCGTGGAAACGGGTGCTTTTATTATGTTTGAGTGGGACTTGAACGGGTGGGAAGTGCCGACTGAAAAACTTGGCTGCCAAGTAAGGCGGCACCAAATGCGAGCTGGCACAGCATTTGCCACCCCGGCGAGAGATAGACGTCCCACCTTCGGCACCAAGAGCACTCGTGGAAGCGAGTGCTTTTATTATGTTTAAGTGGGGCTTGAACGGGTGGCTTGCTAACGAAAAAGGCGGCGAATCCACGTACTTTCTGTACGTGATTTCGCCGCCTTGCGGTTTAACAAAGCAAATGCGCATTCCATAATAACCCCATCGACCGCGTAGAAGGCGGCAAAGACGCGGCGCAATGAAAAAATCCCGCAGGCGCGTACTCCTTGTACGTAACTGCGGGATTTTGAGTTGGAACAAAGTATATGCCGCCTTATACGCGGTCGATCAAATGACGGGCGAGATATACGCCCATTACCGAAGCCATCATCAACCCCCTTGTCCAGCCCGTGCTATCTCCCAAGCAATGCAGGTGCGCGATGGAAGTGGACAAGTTCTCATCCATCTTGATCTTGTTGGAATA
>DFFS01000092.1 GCA_002371075.1 Christensenella sp. UBA3770 | reverse complement strand
TTTTTATCCAAACCGAAGCGCAGAGAGATTTGCTCTTTTTGTTGGTTTTTATATGCTTCCGTCTTTATCAGTAGATTTTTCTTTTCCTTCCGTCCATGCATTGAACGGTATAGTAACCCGTTTCATCATCCCAAGAGTTTTGTTTGTCTATCCTATTCCATTCCTCCAGCGTACCGTTAAAGAGAATGGTTTCCAGTTCTCGACAGTCACGGAAGGCAGAGTCGCCGATGCTTGTCACGCCCGCGGGAATCTCGATTGATGTCATTGCATTGCAATCAGAGAAGGTATGCTCTCTGATGTTAGTGAGATTTGCAGGGAGCGTGATGGAGGTCAAAGAGCACCCAAAGAAAGCAGAATTTCCAATATAGATCACAGCATCTGAGACTGTAACGGAAGTCAATGATGTGCAATTATAAAATGCATCATTGCCGATGAATTTTGTGGATTCGTGAATGTGGCACTCTGTTATATTCTCGTTTTTTGCACGGATCAAACAGAGATAAGGATTCGTTTCGCTTCCGAGATAAAGCGCGTTATCGTATTCGTTCAAATTCCAAAACTGTGAAGCGCCGAATGCATTATCTCCAATATTGAGTATGCCATCCGATAATGTAATATCTGTTAAAAAAGGATTGTAGTAGTTGTAAAAAGCACCGGCAATAATGAACTTTGTGTTTTCGTGTACGTGGCATTCGGAACCGTTTTCCTTTACTTTGACCAGTGCGATATAAGGATCGTTGAGGTTTCCGATATAATAGGCATTGCCGTATTCGTTGCACTCCAAAGAGGATACATTTCCGATATAGCAGTCCTCAAAGTCCGTTATGCTATCGGAAATGGTGAGCTTTTTTAATGCGCAATCGGCGAATGACCCGCGCTTTATTTTCGTGCCGGAGGTTATATCAAGCGACCTTAAATATGTTTTCGGGATGGAATCCAACGCAGAAGCAGGTATGCTTGCTTCTTTTATGGGGCAACTCTCGAAAGCTCCGATCTCGATATACTGCGCGTCGGAGATGACAAGCGAAAAGAGACTTTCGCAACCTTGGAAAGCACGATTGCCGATCGTTGTGACATCGGGGATAGAGACGGAAGTCAGTTCGGTGCAGTATGCAAAGGCGTACCACTCGATCACTTTTGTATTCGGATGAATAAGGCAACTTTCAATATCTTTGCTTTTGGGTGAGATTAAAAGGTGATAAGGGTTGGATTCATTCCCCAGATACAGTGCGTTATCATATTCGTTGAAAGTCAGCGCAGTGCAACCGGCAAAGGTGTAACCGCTACTGCTCAGAAGACTATTTGGGATGCTGACGGTCGACAAGGAGGTGCATCCCGCAAACTGTCCGCCGGCATCACCAAAGGAAGAGTCGGGAGCGAGCGTTAAGACACCGTCTTCGATGGTGACGGAAGTAAGATTCCGGCAATCGAAAAACGCTCTTGCGCCAATCAATTTAATGCTACCGGGGATAATGACTTCAGTTAAATTGTTGCAGCTACTAAATGCCTCTTCACGGATAGCAACTACGCGTTTTCCGTCGTGAGTGGCGGGAACGGTGAGATTTTTTCCCGTAAAGGTGCCGATGCCCGCGAGAATATAGTATGTATCATCCTCGAGGATCCCTTCATTGATCATGGCTTGAACGTTCCGATCGCCTTCACTTGATACAAAGAAAAGGTCGTCAACGGAAGGTGTGTCCGTCGTCACGTCCATGGGAGACGTGTTTTCGGTGTTATCTGTAGTTGTGGGTGTCGCGGTGCACGAAAGGAGAACTGCTGTGATACAGGCGAGAGATAGCAGGGTAAGGATGAATAGCCCGATGTGTTTTTTCATAATATGCCTCCAAACGGTTTGATCGTTTTTATTCTAAATAAAATGGTGATATTTCATTTGTTCTTCTGATTTTATAATTTTAGCATAGTTTTATGCGTTTTACAATCATAATTCAAAGCGTCGAAAAATACCACTTCTCAATGCTCTTTTTACCTTACACGTTGCCCACCAAAAAGGACTAATCCGCGCATATGGATTAGTCCTTTTTATATCAAATTCGCCTCGCGGATTTGATTATCATATGAGCGAAGCGAATTATCATACGACCGAAGGGAGTCTTGAAAACAAATTCTTTGAATTTGAATGATAATTCGGCTTTGCCTCAAATGATAATGTCTGTCGGCATATGATAACGTCGCTTCGCAAAGAATGCTCTGCTCGAATTTCTTGCTCGTTATGATAATACGCTCTACTTCACGAAGCCCAACTTCTCTTTATCAAAGATCGCCGCTGTGCTTTTCTATCTTCTCCTTTGCGGCGGCGAAGTAGCGGGCATACGCCTTTTTGCAATACCATTCGTGCTTGTTTTCTTGCGTGGGGAGCTCTTTGCTTTCCCCGCCCTCCAAGGGATAGGCGCCGTTTACGCGCCAACCGTTTAGGATGCCGATCTTAAAAGCATCCGTCGGGCAAAAGAAGGAGCAGCGCGCGCACATCAGACAGTTTTTGCCAAAAGAGAAACGCCCTTTTTCATCGATGCGGATGTTTCCGACGGGGCACGCCTTTTCACACTTGCGGCACAACACGCACTTGTCCGCTTTGACGCGGAAGAATCTGCCGTTTACGCGCATGGCAATCTGCTCGATCCGAAGCAGCCAAGCAAACAGCCGCCCGAGAAATACGCGCGGCAATTTGTGCTCCGCGCCGCAAAGCACTTCTCTCGCCTCGATGGGGCAAAGCGCTTTTGCCGTTTCCCACATCTTGACCGCCTCGCGATCGGTGTGCCGAAAGATCATGTTGTACGGCATCACGTAATGATATTCGCTTTTAAACACGTATCCTTTCTTTTTTAAGATGCCGACGAACCGAAGAGATGAAACGTTGTTGATCTTGAGCGGTTCACCCGAAGACTTGAGGATAAAAAACGCCTTTCCCGAGACCGGTTTGAGCTTTTTTGCCAACGTGAGCATGATCTTGGGCGCATTGAAGGCATGAATGGGATAAGCAAAACCCACGTGATCGAAAGCGTTCGGGTCGGGAAGATCGCTCATATCCGAACGCACCGGATAAAGCGTCGTAGCAACGCCCTGCCTCTCGAATTCCTCCTGATATAGGGAACAGATGCGCATCGTATTGCCCGTCCCCGAAAAGACGTAAATGATCGCGTTCACGGCGTCACCTCCACGCGCGTTTTGTGATCCTCGTCATACCAATAGACCGCGTTTTCGTCCTGATCGTGGCTGTCGTACCACACTTGCGCGTAAAAGGGATTCTTCTTTGCAAGAAGATCATAGCTCCAATGCCCTTCCCGCACGCAATGCGGACACCAGTGCCCCGCCCTTAAGACGGTAAAAGGAGACGCTTTAAAGAGGTGCCCTTCGGCACATTTCCAATCGATGGGCGCATAGACGTCGCCTTTTTCAAAAGAATCCGCCCTGCACTCTCCGCCGCGAAAACGAGCGGCGCTCCGAAGATCCTCCGCGTCGATCTCTTCCTGCGGCTTCGTGTCGTCGTAGCCGTGGGAGAGCCTGCACTTTTCCGCATAGGAGGGGGCAAGCTCTTGCTCATAGTCGTGCCCCTCGATCTCGTTTTTGCACCACACGGAAAACTTCTCCCAGTTTTCCCCGATCGCAGCCCATTTTTCCTTGCCGCCGAAAAACGCCTTGACGCGACCTTCGTTTCCTTCTTTCACCCAACGATAAGGGGCGTTTGCGTCTTTCAAAAGTCGCTTAAAGACCAATGCCGAGATCCAAGACGAGGGAACCGGTTTCGCAAGCGCAAAGTATCTGTTCTTTTTCTTGATATCCGCCCAAAAGCCCTTGACGGAGCCGCTTTGAAAGCGGAAACGGCGCTCCAAAACGTCGCTGTCCGAGAACCACATACAATGAAAATTCCTCGTCGCGTGCCAATTCGGACGCATAAATTGCTCCGTGCCGCCGCCAATCATCGCAAACCCCATATCGAAGGTCTCATATCCCGTTGTCCGATAGGCGGCGCCGCCGCCGATGTTGTAAACGTTTTTCCAAAAGTCACCCGATCCCCGCTCGTGATCATCCGTCAGAATGTTTTTGATCAAAACGCCGCTGTCACGGTCGGTCGCCCATTCTATCGGAACGTTAAAAGGCGTGTGGAACATAAGTCCGTCGGAGATATTGGACATCAAAAGTTTTTCATAAAGCATCCCCGTCTGCCGAAGCACCGCCCACGTCTTGACCTTGCTCTCCAAAACGATGCGCTCGCCGATGAGCTTTCCCATTCCGTACTCGTCGTAGACGCTGGGAAGCAGCGGATCGCCCACACGCCCCCAGGGATGAAGGTGATTGCGATTTCCGTAAATGGCAACGGTGGAGATATGGATGAGTTTGGGTTGAACGGAAAGCGCTTCGATCTGGCTAACGAGATTGCGGACGCCCGTGACGTTTGCATCGCGCGCAAGATCGGGACGCTTATCCGCAAGAGGCGGAATGACCGCCGCCATGTTGACGACGTAATCGGCGCCACTGACGAGCCTTTGGCAATCCTCCGCGTTTTTCAGATTTCCGAAAAAGATCTCGATGCGATCCCCGTACTGTTTTTCCCAGCGCTTTTTCAAGCGGCGCTCTCGTTTTTCATCGAGAAACAACAGTTTCAGCCGAACGAAAGGAAGCGTCATCACTTCCTTAACGACCGCTTGTCCCATGTTTCCGCTTGCACCCGTCATTGCGACGATCATCTTCATGCCTCCTCCGACCCGCCCCGTTCTTTTGCAAACAGCAGGCGCGATTTTGTTTTTTTTGCTTTGCGACGCCCGATCGCACCACTCTCTTATTTTAACACAGCGGTGATCCTTTGTTCAAATGGATTTCGTTTTTGAAAAAACAACGCTGTCTTGGGGATGGGGGTGCGATTTCGGTCATTACGTCTCCGTCAAAAAGGCTCGGCGGTCGTCCGCGCCTTTTCGTTACACGGGCAAAGCGTTTACAAATCGTTCGGCGTGTGATAAATTATAAGCAGATACCCCCAAAGCACGGAGGCTCAACGGAGCGATATGATAAACTCGACCCAAACGGACTTTTCGATGAGGCAAATGCGGATGCTGATGCTGCTGGCGGCGATCGCGATCGTCGCGCTGTTTATCTGCGCGCAAAGCGCATCTTTCACCGTGCTTGCCGCGGCGGACGACGTTGCGGCGGCGGAAGTGCAGCCGATCGCCGTGGAGCCTGTGGACTGCGCCCCTTCCCCCGTTGAGGAGCCGGCAACGGAGGAAGACTCCGAGGAGGAGGCGGTGGCGGAAGCCGCTGCAGCCGGGCAGGCGGGCGTGCTTTCCCGACTTTCGGAGGATCTCTCCGGCTTTAACCTCAACAACACCGACCCGCTTGTCGTGGCGCTTGCCAACTTTTTTGCCGGCTACGACGGGCAGTTCGTCTTCTTTGGCAATTGGGGAAACCGACGCTCGGGGTCCTTTGGCAGGCTGATGGGGCTTTACGGCAACGACAAGTACAACACGGAGATCTTAAAGCACGAGCACGGGCACTACGAACAGTACAAACAACTGGGCTTTTGGAAGTACGTTTTTGCAATTGCGATCCCCTCTTTGACGCACGACCCTGCCACGGATTATTATTCGCAACTTTGGGAAGTTACGGCGGACGTGCTGGGCGGGGTAACGTCGCACCGCCACACCATCGGCGCGGAGGAAGCGGGCTTGCAGTACTTGGATCTTATAAAAAACAACAACGTTTTGGTTTCCGTCCTTTGTTGTTTGATCTTTTAGGGATGCGGACCCTTTCCGTTTGTGAGGCAAGTTATGACAAAGAAAAAGAAGATCATTCTCATCGTATCCGTGGCGGCGCTGTTTTTGCTTGGCGTCGGGCTGTTTGTGGGCATCGTGTTTTTCTCTCCGATGAGTGACCCTTTGTACGTGGCGCACCGCGGCTACAGCGCAAACAATCCGGACAACACGCCGCTTGCCTTTTCCGCCGCCGCCAACAAAAGCTTTTGGGGGATCGAAACCGACGTGCGCTTTACAAGTGACGGCGTAGCCGTCTGCTCGCACGACAAAACCGTCAAATACGCGGACGGCACCGTTCTTGCCGTTGCGGAAAACACCTACTCTGCCCTTCGCGCCAAGCCGCTTGAAAACAAAAAGACGGCGGACAACGTTTACCTCTGCCCGTTTACCGAGTATCTTGACATCTGCGCCAAAGGGAAAAAGGTTGCCGTTGTGGAAATGAAGGACCTCTATACGGACGAGGATGTATCCGCCCTGCTTGCCTTGGTGGACGCACATTATTCCCGCAAAAATTGCCTCTTTATCGCGTTCGATTTTGAAAACCTGACCCGCTTGCGCGCCCTTGACGGGAGCCTGTCGTTGCAGTATCTTTCCGAAACCAAAAACGACCCGCGTTTTGACGAATGCCTGAAAGAGGGCATCTCGATCGACGTAAAGTACAACGTGATCAACAAGTCGCTTGTCAAAAAGTTCCACGAGAAAAACCTCCAGGTCAACGTGTGGACGATCAACAGCGATTGGAAAAGGGCAAAGATGCGCCGCTTGGGCGTGGACTACATCACGGGCGACGTGTTCTATAAAAACTGACCGCCTCCTCTGAAAACAAAAAAAGAAGTCGCCGAATTTTGACGACTTTTTTATTTTTAGGGGGGATCTTTGCGGTCAAACGCCTACAGCCTTGCCGCCGCCTCTTTGTCCGCGATCAAAACGCAATCGGGATGGCGCTGCAAAATGCTTGCGGGCAAGTCTTCCGTAACCGTACCCTTGACCATGCCGTAAACGGCATCCGCCTTGTTTGCCCCGCTTGCCAAGATCAAGATGCGCCTAGCGTCCATGATGTTTTTCGGACCCATCGTAAACGCGCGGCGCGGGACTTCCGAAATGTCCTTAAAGAAGCGGGCGTTCATCTCGATCGTGTTTTGCGTGAGATCCACAACGTGCGTTTCCGTGTCAAACGGCGTGCCCGGCTCGTTAAACGCGATGTGCCCGTTTGCGCCGATGCCGAGAAGCTGAATGTCGCGCGGCGTCTTTGCAAGCAGCGCGTTGTAGCGCAAACACTCCTCCTCCGCCACGGGGGCAAGCCCGTTTTCGATCTCGGTCTTATTTAAATCGATGTCGATTTTGTCAAAAAGGTTTTTACGCATAAAGTAGCGATAGCTTTGGTCGTTATCCGCGCTGAGCCCGACGTATTCGTCAAGGTTAAAGGCGCTTACGCCCTTGTAGCTGCGCCCTGTTTTGCGGTGGTCTTCCGCCATCTTTTCATAGAGCCCGACGGGGGTTGATCCGGTGGCGAGGCCAAGCACGGCGTTGGGGTTTTGGTCCAAAACCGCCGCCATCACTTCAAATGCCTTTTGGCTGAGTTCCTCATAATCTTTTGCAATGATGATTTTCATATCTTTCTCCTGCGTTTATTATATCGCGCCCGCAAAAAAAGGGCAAATCGTTTTTATGGTAGGCGCGGGAAAGGACGGCAAAACCCCTTCGCGCAAAAAACGCAAAAACAGCCAAAAAGTGCGTTTTTCTCCTTGACAACGCCCTGCATTGGATAGTAATATAGGTGTGTTCGTCGCGGGGTGGAGCAGTCTGGTCAGCTCGTCGGGCCCATAACCCGAAGGTCGTATGGTTCAAATCCTGCCCCCGCAACCATTAGAAGCTCGTCCTTTGGACGGGCTTTTTTATTACCTAGCGGCAGGATTTGAACGAGAGCGTTAAGAAATCGACAGTTGACTTCTGTCGATTTTAGCGATGACTGACGCAATGCGAAAAGCACCAAACGAACACAAACGTTATGCTTTGAGCATTGCAAGAGCAAATCCTGCCCCCGCAACCATGAAAGAAACCTGATTTGTCTACCAAATCAGGTTTCTTTCAGTTATATTCGCCTGCGGCGAGTTATATTGCGTTGCAGTTATATTCGGCTGCCGCCGAGTGATATTACGCTTCGCGCAGTTAAAAGGCGAATATAATATAACTTCCCCAATGGAGAAATCTAACTGATCCGTCAGGATCAATATA
>DFFS01000064.1 GCA_002371075.1 Christensenella sp. UBA3770 | reverse complement strand
AACGGCAGGATTTGAACGAGAGCGGATAGGAAACACCACAGTGCGGTGTTTCCAGCGATGACCGAAGCAACGCGCAATACAGAAAAAGAGAATGAACGGGATGCATTGCGCATTGCAAGAGCAAATCCTGCCACCCCAGCCAAATGAACTCGCTGTAAAGCGAGTTTTTTGTTGTTAACGGCAGGATTTGAACGAGAGCGAATAGGGAAACACCACAGTGCGGTGTTTTGCGCTGTTACCGTATCTCTGCCGCTTATAATTCTCACTTTACGATAATAAAATCCCCAAAAATTCTTGACAAGCGCAATACCTCGTGTTACGATGTATTACATAAGAGGAGGTATTCTATGGATATCCAGTTGAAACGCGGTTTGCTGGACGTTTGCGTATTGACCGCCATCAAAAACGACGATTCCTATGGGTACAAGATCATAAAGGATCTAAAGCCCTATGTGGAACTCTCCGAATCAACGCTTTACACGATCTTAAAGCGCTTGGAGGCGGCAAAGATGCTGACGGTGCGTTCTGCCGAGCATGACGGACGGCTACGAAAGTATTATCACATCACGCAAGCGGGTGTGGGGCGCATAGAGGATTTTAAAAACGAGTGGAAAGAGGTGGTTTCCATTTATCATTTTGTGATCAAGGAGGAGAGGCATGAATAAACAGGAGTTTTTGAGCAAACTCAGATCTGCCTTGTCCGGATTGCCCAAGGACGAGGTGGAGGAGCGCATGAATTTTTATGAGGAAATGATCGATGATCGCATGGAGGACGGCGTTTCGGAAGAGGAAGCCGTCGCTGCGGCGGGGGACGTGGACGGCATTGCAAAAAAAGCCCTGTCGGAAGTGCCCATGTCAAAGATCATGAAGGAAAGAATTACGCCGAAAAGCGAGTGGCAGCCGTGGGAGATCCTCCTTTTGGTGCTGGGCTTCCCGCTTTGGTTCCCGCTTCTTATTGCGGCGGGCGTGCTTGTTCTTGCGCTGTACGTTGTGATCTTATCCTTGGACATCAGCCTGTGGGCGGGTGAGATAGGTCTTTGGGGCGGCGCGATAGGCGGCATTGTGATCGCGGTTTTGTATGGAGTAAACGGATTTGGGGTGCCCGCGCTTGCGATGCTTGGCATCGGCTTGATTTCCGCCGGCGTGTCGATCTTTTGGTTTTACATTTGTATCGCCGCAACAAAGGGGCTTTTCCGCTTGTGCGGAATGATCGCAATCGGCATTAAAAAACTGTTTATCAAAAAGGAGAACACAAAATGAAAAAAGCCTTGATAATCGTTGCAATCGTTTTGGTCATAGTGGGTGCGGCTGTGTTTGTGTGCGCTTTTGCCGCGGCGGGATATGACGTCACGAAGCTTGGCACCGTAAAGACGGAAACAAACACCTATACGACGGAAGAATCCTTTACGAAAATAGAGATCACCACAAAGGAAACGGATATAGCGTTCAAGCCTGCCGAGGACGGAAAGTTCAGCCTCGTATGCGTTGAGCAGGAGAAAATGAAGCACTCGCTTGCCGTTGAGGATGGCACGTTAAAGGTTTCCGTAACGGACGAGCGCAACTGGGTCGAGCGTATCGGATTGTTTGGAAAAAGCCTGAAGATGACCGCTTTTTTGCCTTCTGCGACGTATGAAAAGTTGGCTGTCGACGTCGGCACGGGCGACGTTGTGATCCCCGCCGACTTTACCTTTGAAACGTTGGTCGTTTCGGCAAGTACGGGTGATGTAAACACGCGCGCCAAAGTTTTGGATGAAATGAAGCTTGTTGCATCGACGGGTAACGTCGTTATAGAGCAAACCACGGCGGGGAAGACGGAAATATCGTTATCCACGGGTGATGTGACCATCAATTCGTTCGCTTGCGTCGGGGACGTCAAGATCAAGGTCAGCACTGGCAACGTTCGCATGAATGACGTTGTTTGCGCATCCCTTTCTACCGAGGGGAGCACGGGCGACGTATATTTGAAAAACGTCGTTGCCGCTACGTCGCTTTACATTCACAGAAGCACGGGTGACGTAAAGTTTGATATGAGCGACGCCGCGGAGATCACGGTGGAAACAAGCACGGGCGACGTAACCGGAACCTTCCGCACAGACAAAATCTTTACCGCAAAGGCTTCCACGGGCACAGTCAAAGTTCCGGTAAGCACGGTAGGGGGCAAGTGTGAAATCAAAACCTCCACAGGCGATATCGAGATAACAGTTGCTCACGCTTAAAGTCCGATCATAAAAGGAGCGCGCAATTTATTTTGCGCGCTTTTTGTTTGTACAGAGAAAAGACGCCGATCTTCGTCATTTTCCTACGTGACGAAGAATAGAATTAAAGGGTTCCTATCTTAAAAGATAGGAGGCTGTTGAGAAAAGATCGTAAAAATGGGCGAAATGCCGCAAATTGTCGCTTTCGTTTAGTTTACAATCCGACATATATATGCTATATTTTAATTGATTTTTTTAAAAGAGGTCGCCTTTATGTGGGAAAAATGGACAAAAGTCATTATCGGGATATTGATACCGCTTCTCGGAACGTGTCTCGGCTCGGCATGCGTGTTTTTCCTCAAAAAGGAGATGGATCCCAAGCTAAAAAAAGGCTTGACGGCGTTTGCCGCCGGCATCATGGTTTCGGCATCCTTTTTCAGCCTGATCCTTCCCTCCCTTGAGGAAAGCAAGGGAATGGGGCGCTTGTCCTTTGTTCCGGCTGTGATCGGCTTTCTGATCGGCATGCTGTTCTTGCTTGCTTTGGATATTTTGATCCCGCACATCCACAATGACAAAAGCGAAGAAGGCGTCAAAAGCGGTTTGAAAAACACCACCAAAATGTTTCTTGCCGTCGCGCTGCACAACCTGCCCGAGGGCATGACGGTCGGCGTGATCTTTGCAGGGTGGTTGTACGGCAATCAAAGCATCACTTTGATGGGTGCCGTTGTGATGTCCATCGGCATTGCTTTACAAAACTTTCCCGAGGGGGCGATCGTTTCCATGCCGCTCCGTGCCGAAGGGATGGCAAAGGGCAAGACCTTTTTGTACGGCGTTCTGTCCGGTGTGATCGAGCCGATCGGCGCGCTTTTGACCATCTTTGCCGCAAGTGTATTTCTCCCCATACTTCCGTATCTTTTGGCGTTTGCCGCGGGAGCAATGTTCTATGTGGTCGTGGAGGAACTCATCCCCGAGACCGCCAAAGGGGAGCACACAAACGTCTCCACCATCTGCTTTGCCATCGGCTTTGTCGTGATGATGGCGCTGGACGTCGGTTTGGGCTAATTTAGGTTTGTTTCCCGTCTTTTTGACAATACTTTAACAGACGAAGTTCCCCGATGATGAAAGGATGTCGTCGAGGATCTTTTTTTTGTGCGTAGGTTATGGAAGGAGGGGAGAATGAGCAGACAGTCGGACAAACTTGCAGACTTGTTTTTTGACTCTCTCCCATATAGCGAAGAGACTTTAAACGCAAAAATTTTGGTTAAAAAGCGCCTTGCGGAGATGGCGCAAAAACTCCCCTTTGAGTCCCTAGCGAGTGCCTACAACTCCCTAGAAAAACTTGCCGTTCTCGCAGGGTACACACCGGAGGACGCCTTTCGTTGGTCAAGCCCCGCAAAAGTCATTGGCACTAAGGGTGGGGCGCGGCGTTTCAGAAAGGGTAGGTGGCTTGCTTATTGTATCGCTTTGACGTGTGTTTTTGCTTTTACCGCGCTGTTG
Organism: Christensenella sp. UBA3770; assembly: GCA_002371075.1. Taxonomy (GTDB): domain Bacteria; phylum Bacillota; class Clostridia; order Christensenellales; family CAG-1252; genus CAG-1252. The sequence goes on along the minus strand of DFFS01000064.1, from coordinate 4,922 downwards.
TGGACGGTTTTTTACGGCGCAACGAAGGATAAGGAGTTTTTTATCGCCTTGACGGGCTTTTTGCTTTCCGTCGCCGCCGTTGCGCTTTTGGTCGTTGCTTGGCGACGCAGCGTCAAAAAAACGGCGGGTGCAAAGTTTGACGCAAACGCTTATCTTGCCCTCAGAGAACAGTCGGATCGGTACACGAAACGCTTGCTAAACAGCGTTGCTGTTTTCGTTGCGGCGATCTTTGTGTTTGAAATGACGGAATTGAACCTGTACTTCTTTGGTACCTCCAAAGCGGCTGCGCTTGCAGAAACGGTGCTTTCCAACTATCTATTCGTTGCGATCCCGTTCTTTTTTGTGATCAAAAATCTGTTGATCTTGCGGCTTTTACGCCTGTGGATCCTTTTGCCCGATCGCAGAGCGTTGCGGTCGCATCTTTTCGGAATCATCGTCTTTTCCGCGCTGTATTGGACGCTGTGTATGATCGTGATGATCCTCTTGAGAAAGGGCATCACCTATCCCGCAAACTATGTGTTCTACGCCGCCGTGGTCTTTTTGTGTTTGATCGCCCTCTATGATTTGACCATTCGCAAAAAACTGTGCGTCAAAAACGTCGTTTTGAACAAGGGTCGGGTCGCGATCGTCCTCCTCGCGGCACTGCTCGCCGGCGCCTTTTTCGGAATGCACCGAGACACCTGGTATACGCAGCCGTATATCAATTCCGTTCCCTTTGTCGGTCACGACGCCTACGGCATTGCTTATAATGAGGAAAACGGCGTCTATACCCTCACCACTTCGGGCGCCGACTTTACGATCCTCCACCTGACGGATATCCACCTCGGCGGCAGTCTTTTTTCAAGAAAAAAAGATCTGCTCGCGCTCAAAGCTTGTTACGCGCTGATCAGCCACGCCCGCCCGAGCTTTGTCGTCGTAACGGGGGACTTGTGTTTCCCGATGGGCGTGATGTCGATGTCCTTCAACAATTCCGCTCCCGTGCATCAATTTGCCGCCTTTATGCGCAACGTCGGCATCCCGTGGGCGTTCACCTACGGCAACCACGATACCGAGAGTCTCGCATCGATGAAAAAGGAGGATCTGGAGGAGGTTTACAAGGCGCTTTCTTTCAAGACGTCCGGAAACCTTCTTTATCCCTACGTTCAGCCTAGGATCACGGGTAGAAACAACCAGTTGATCGAGGTCAGAAATCCCGACGGAAAACTCAACACCGCGCTCTTTTTGATCGACTCCAACGCGTACACCGGCGAGGGCTTCAACACGTACGATTACATCCACGACGACCAAGTTTCCTGGTATGAAACGGAGGTGCGCCGCCTGCAGCGGGAAGAGGGCGGTCAGATCTCTTCGCTTGCGTTTTTTCACATTCCGCTCCAGCAGTACAAAACCGCATACGAGTTGTACCTTGCGGGCAGCGACCAGGTCACCTATCACTTCGGCAGCAATCAAACCGTCCTTTATCACATGTTTTCGCTCTCCGAGTATGACAGCGCGATCTTTGACAAAATGGTGGAGCTGGGAAGTACGACGGGCACTTTTTGCGGCCACGACCATTACAACAACGCCTCCATCACCTATAAAGGCGTGCGTCTTACCTATGGTATGAGCATCGATTATCTTGCCATGCCCGGCATTGCCAAGCACAATGAGCAGCGCGGTGCGGAGCTTATCACCCTCCACCCGGACGCCACTTGGGACGTAAAACAGATCCCGCTCGCGCAAATCGAAAAGGATTAGTCCTCCGCCGTTCGCACCCATACGCCGTTTTTTCTCTCATTTTCAAAAAAATCTCGTTTTATCAAACAAATCGTTTGCCGTCTGCGTATATCTTTGATATACTGTTAAACGGAAAATTGTTCGGCATTTTTTGTCGATCGCATAGGAGGAAGTATGAAAGTTCAGTTTACCGAGACAGTCTTACGCGACGCAAACCAGTCGCTCATCGCAACGAGGCTTCCGATTGAAAAATTCGAGGGCATTCTTTCCACGATGGATCAAGCCGGTTATTATTCGGTGGAGTGCTGGGGCGGCGCCACGTTTGACAGCTGCCTGCGCTTCTTAAATGAGGATCCGTGGGAGAGGCTTCGCAAGATCAAAGCCGCCATGCCCAATACCAAGTTGCAAATGCTCCTGAGAGGGCAAAACCTTCTCGGTTACAAGCATTATCCCGATGACGTCGTCAAAAAGTTCGTTGAGCGCTCCGTCGCCAACGGCATCGATATCATCAGGATCTTTGACGCCCTCAACGATATGCGCAACATCAAGGTCGCCGTTGAGGAAACCATCAAACAGGGCGCAATGGCGTCCGGCGCCATCAGCTACACCACCAGCCCCGTCCACACGCTCAAAAACTTTGTGCAGGTGGGCAAGGAGATGAAAGCGATGGGTTGCTCCACGATCTGCATCAAGGATATGGCGGGCGTTATGGGTCCGCAAGAGGCGTACGATCTTGTCTCCGCTCTTAAGAGCGAGGTCGGTCTTCCCGTCGTTCTTCACACCCATTGCACCACCGGTCTTGCCTATATGACCGCGCTCAAAGCGGTGGAAGCCGGCGTGGACGTCTTGGACACCGCCACCAGCACTTTCTCCGGCGGCACGTCGCAGCCCGCTACCGAGACGCTTGCGTACGCGCTCAAGCAACTTGGATATGAGGTTGACCTCAACGCCGACGTCTTAAAGCAAGTCAACGATTTCTTCAAGCCCGTTTTTGCGGATTTTGTCAAGAGCGGCACCTTAAAATCCAAGTCCCTTTCCACCGATACCAACGCCCTCAGTTACAAGGTCCCGGGCGGCATGCTTTCCAACCTGCTTTCTCAGCTTGAGCAGCAAAACGCATTGGATCGTTTGGAAGAGGTCCTTACGGAAACGCCCAAGGTCAGAAAGGACCTTGGCTATCCTCCCCTCGTCACGCCGATGAGCCAAATGGTTGGCGTGCAAGCCACGTCAAACGTCCTTTATGGACGTTACGTCAACGTCAGCAAGGAGGTCAAAGCCTATCTCCGCGGGGAGTACGGCAGGGCGCCCGGCAAGGTGGATGAGGATCTTAAAAAGAAGGTCCTTGGGGATGAGGAGCCCATCACTTGCCGTTTTGCCGATACCCTTGAGCCGCAGTTTGAAAAGACCAAGGCGGAGCTGAAGGGCATTGCCAAAAACGACGAGGACGTCCTCTCTTACATCGCTTTCCCGCAGGTGGCGGAGCGCTTCTTTGAAGCGCGCAAAGAGCGCGAAGAGAAAAAGGTCTCCTACACGATCGAAAAGGTGGAGGACTAAACTATGGATCTGTTACTTGCCAAAACCGTCGAGGTCAAGAACTTCTCGCTGTCCGAGGGCTTTTTGTACGCCTTGATCGGCTTCTGCTTGGTTCTTGTTGTCCTTGCGGTGCTGATGGGCTTCATTTATTTGCTTTCGTACGTCGTACGCAAGTTTGAGAAAAAGACAAAGAAGGAGGCGCCCGCCGCCCCCGCAGGCGAAGCGCCGCTTGCGCCCGGTTCCAGCGGCAGCGTCAAGCTGTTTAACGTGGACGATCGCACCGCCGCAATGGTGATGGCAATCGTCGCGGACGAGCTGAAAACCCCTTTGAATGAATTAAAATTCATTTCCATCAAAGAAATCAACGAGGAGGAGAAGTGATCCTTATGAAATACAAAGTGAAATTGAACGGCAAAATTTACGAAGTTGAAGTGGAAAAGGGCAATGTGGAGTTGCTTTCCGAGTACGACGCCATCTCCGCCCCCGCAGCTGCACCCGCAGCACCCGTTGCCGCCGCGGCGCCCGCCGCAGCCGCTCCCGCGCCCGTTGCTTCCGGCAATGCCACGCCGTCCCCGCTTCCCGGGGTGGTGGTTGCCGTCAAAAAGAACGTCGGCGACAAAGTCAAAGCGGGCGAGCTTGTTATGCTTATCGAAGCAATGAAGATGGAAAACGAGATCACCGCCACAAAGGACGGCACGTTGGTGGCTGTTCTTGCCCCCAAAGGCACGCAAGTGCAGGTTGGCACACCGCTGTTTGAGATCGCATGAGGGAGTTATGAGCGCAGTCAATATTGTCGATATACTTAAAAACTTGGGGGAGAGCTCCGGCTTTGCGAGTTTCCACTGGCAACAGGTCGTGATGATCGTGATCGCCTGCGTGCTGCTCTTCCTGGGTATTGCAAAGAAGTTTGAACCCTTGCTCCTTGTGGGCATCGCGTTTGGAATGTTGATCACAAACCTCCCCGGCTTGACGGGGGACAACGCGCTGTTCCACTCCGAAATGTGGTTTTCCAACGGCGGGCAGATCAATTACGGCGAGGTCTTGCTGCACGGCGGGCTTTTGGACGTTTTGTACATCGGCGTCAAAACCGGCTTGTATCCGTGCTTGATCTTTATCGGCGTCGGCGCGATGACGGATTTCGGTCCGATGCTTGCCAACCCCAAATCGCTTATCTTGGGTGCTGCGGCGCAGCTTGGCATCTATATGGCGCTTATCCTTGCCATCGTGCTTGGTTTTAACGGCAACATCGCCGCTTCCGTGGCGATCATCGGCGGCGCGGACGGTCCGACGGCGATCTTTGTCACAAAGACCCTCGCTCCGGAGAAACTTGGCGCCATCGCCATTGCGGCGTATTCGTATATGGCACTGATCCCGCTGATCCAGCCGCCCATTATGCGGGCTCTTACTTCGCAGAAGGAAAGAATGATCAAGATGGATCAGCTTCGCACCGTCTCCAAGGCGGAAAAGATCATTTTCCCCATCGCGGTCACCATCATCACCTGCATCTTGCTCCCCAGCGTCGCGCCGCTTCTCGGCTGTTTGATGTTTGGCAACCTGTTAAAGGAGTGCGGCGTCACCGACAGGCTTTCCGACACCGCACAAAACGCCCTTATGAACATCGTTACGCTGTTTTTGGGCATCTCGGTCGGCGCAACGGCAGTGTACAGCAGCTT
>DFFS01000098.1:2740-13068 GCA_002371075.1 Christensenella sp. UBA3770 | reverse complement strand
TGATCACCAACTTCCATCTGCCCGAAAGCACGCTTTTGATGCTTGTTTCGGCGTTTATGGGTAGGGAGAAGATACTTGCCGCGTACAAACACGCAGTAGATAGCAACTATCGCTTTTTTAGCTTCGGCGACGCCTGTTTGATCGTATAAACTTCGCGATTCTGTGTTTCTGCTTCGCGCCTCGACCTCGATGACCAAAAAGGTCTATCTCGTCCGATACGCTTCGCGAGCCTTGAATCGCTCGTTTCTCCGATCAAACAGCGGTACGGGAGTTGGGTAAATAAATAAACAGATGGCAGGATCGCCGATGATGAAAAAAAGGGGATATCAATGAATTTTAAGTACGAAGTGTTAAAAACGTGCAAGCAGTCCGGTGCGAGGATCGGGCGGTTGACCACGCCGCACGGTGTGATCGAAACGCCGGTGTTTATGCCGGTGGGGACATTGGGGACCGTAAAGTCGCTTTCTCCCGAGGAAGTGGCGGAAGTCGGCTCGCAGATCCTTCTTTCAAACACCTATCACCTTTATCTCCGTCCCGGGCATGAGACGGTCAGGGCGGCGGGCGGTTTGCACAAGTTTATGCGTTGGAACAAGCCCATCTTGACGGATAGCGGCGGCTTTCAGGTGTTTAGCCTCTCCTCTTTTCGCAAGGTTACGGATGCGGGGTGTGAGTTTGCTTCTCCTTTGGACGGCGGCAGCCATCATTTTATCTCGCCGGAAAAGTCCATTGAGATCCAGCAAGCCTTGGGCAGCGACATTATGATGGCGTTTGACGAGTGCACCTCTCCCGACGTTACCAAAAAGAAAGCAAAAGAGGCAATGGAGCGCACGCTGTTTTGGCTTGATCGTTGCGATCGTGTCGCGACGGGTGATAATCAGATCCTTTTCCCCATCGTGCAGGGCAACGTTTATGCCGACCTTAGGGAGGAAAGCGCTCGTCGCACCGCGCCTTACGCCAAATGCGGCATTGCGATCGGGGGGCTCAGCGTTGGCGAACCCAAGGAAACGATGTACGAGATGCTGGACGTGATCAACCCGATCATGCCCAAGGATATGCCGCGCTATTTGATGGGCGTCGGAAGTATGGATTGCATCGTCGAGGGCGTTTGCCGCGGCGTGGATATGTTTGATTGCGTGCTGCCTACGCGCATAGCGCGTAACGGCACCGCGATGACCTTGCGTGGCGACATCAACCTGCGCAACGCAAAGTATAAGGAGGATTTCTCTCCGGTGGAGGAGGGGTGCGACTGTTATTGCTGTCGCAACTACACCAAGGCGTACGTTCGCCACCTGATCACGTCGGATGAGATCTTCGGCGGCAGGCTCCTTTCCATTCACAATATTCGCGCTTTGCATCGTTTGACAAATGAGATAAAACAGGCGATCATCGAGGACCGTTTGTTGGATTATCGCAAGGAATTCTTTGAAAAATACGCCTTTTGACCCAACGGCGTTCGGCGCATTATATAAAATATCCTTGCGAAATACTTGTGAATTTGCAAAAGATAGTGTATAATCTATTTAACATCGAAAGTTTCGATAAAGGAGAAATGAAATGATTTCAAACATTTTGGCAGCAGAAACAAGCAGTATTGTGATGATCGTTATCCTTCTCGTTTTGTTTGTCGGCATGATGCTTATCTCCATCATTCCGCAAAAGAAAAAGCAGAAGGAATATGAAGCTATGCAAAACGCCATCAAAGTCGGCACCCGCATCATGACCATCGGCAGATTGGTTGGCACCGTCGTTGCCATTAACACCGATAACACGATCGAAGTTGACATCGGCACCAAGGGCAACCCCGTGGTTATCTTGATCAATCGCGAAGGCATCGGCTTAAACCTTGACGCACAGCAGGTCGCTCCGGATAGCAAGGGTGACATCAAAACCACCTCCGCCGAAGGCGACGTTGACGCAGACGAGACGCCGGAAGAGACTTCCGCTCCGGAGGAGAAGACCGAAGAGTCCGACAACAAGGACGAGGAGATCTGATCTTTTATTTCAAAAAACGGGAGGGCTTCGGCTCTCCTTTTTTTTATCATATTTCACGCCCCTTTGCCATACCCTTTTCTATGGAGGTAGTTATGGAAAAGGGTGTTGTTCGTAGCGTTTTGGATATTATAAAGACAGTTGTCATCGCGGTTTTGACCTCAATGGTCTTGGTCCTTGTTTTTGCCTTGATCGTAAAGGCGACGGATATCTCGGACGACGTCATCGGATACGTCAACGTAGGCATCAAGATCGTAAGCGTTTTGATCGGCACGCTGATCGGTTTCAAACGTGGCGGCAAGGCGGGGTGGCTCAAAGGGCTGATCTCGGGGCTCCTTTACGTCGTAACCTCTTTTGTCGTTTTTGCAACGATCTCGGGCAACTTTTCTTTGGGGGAGATGTCGTGGGTGGATCTTGTGACGGGCGCCGTCGTGGGTTTGATCTCGGGCGTCATCGCCGTTAACGTAAAAAAGAGCCCGAAAAACGCTTGAAATAGCAATATATATATGCTATAATTTTATCGTTGATCAAATGGGCGATAACCATTGATCGGAAGGAGAAAATTATGAAGCATATCAGCACCATTGCGAAAACCGAAAGAAAGTCCTCCGTTATGGGTTGCGGCGAGTGCCAGTCCAGCTGCCAATCCGCCTGCAAGACCAGCTGCACCGTCGGCAATCAGACCTGCAAGCAAGAAGAAAGGATCAACTCCACTCAAAAGAAAGAGAACATCTGATAAATGAGGTTTATTACCCATAGTTTCCCTTTCACCTACAAAGGAGAAACTTTTTACTTGGTTTATCATCCGTACAGCAACAGTTTGCATTCGGTTGATAAAAAGGCTTACCTTGTCATTAAGCATAAATATGAAGAGTTAAGTCCGCAAGAACTTGCGGACTTTTCCGCATTATCCGCGGCGGACGTAACCGAGATCGAGTCGGAGATCGCCGAGCTTGAAGCGCAGGGTCTCATCGGCTTTGATCAGACCTTTCCTTATCAAAAATCCAATCTTGTAAAGGCGCTTTGCCTGCACGTTTGCCACGATTGCAACCTGCGTTGCAAATACTGCTTTGCAAAAGAGGGCACGTACAACACCGCGCGCGATTATATGTCAAAGGAGGTTGCCAAAGCCGCCATCGATTTTTTGATCGCCAAAAGCGGTTCGAGAAAGAGCTTGGAGATCGATTTCTTCGGCGGTGAGCCCTTGATGAACATGGACGTCGTCAAGTTTGCCGTGGAGTACGGCAGGGCGGCGGCAAAGGAGCATGGCAAGGAATTCAGCTTTACAATGACCACCAACGCGATCCTTTTAAACGATGAAAACATCGTTTTTTTAAATCGTGAGATGGACAACGTGGTCATCAGCATCGACGGCAGGCGCGAAGTGCACGACCGTGTGCGTACTACGCGCAGCGGCGTTCCCGCCTACGATCACATTTTGCAAGCGGCAAAGAAATTCCGCGCCGTTCGCGGTGACAAGCGCTACTACATTCGCGGCACCTTTACCGCGTACAATCTTGATTTTTCAAACGACGTGTTGGCGCTTGCCGACGCGGGTTTTGACCAGATTTCGGTGGAGCCCGTCGTTCTCCCGCCCGAAAATCCGATGGCGATCACCGCCGACAAAGTCGGGCAGGTGCTTTCGGAGTACGACAAACTTGCCGAAGCGTATATCGACCGTCGCGCAAACGGAAAGTGGTTCAACTTTTTCCACTTTATGATCGATCTGACGGAGGGGCCCTGCATCATGAAGCGTCTTTCGGGTTGCTCCGCCGGGTGTGGCTATCTTGCCATTTCTCCCGTGGGGGACATTTATCCCTGCCATCAGTTTGTCGGCGAGAGCGATTACAAGATCGGCAACGTCTTGGAGGGCACCTTTGATCCCGCCGTTCCGCGTAAATTTGCCGAGATCACTGTCAATAATAAAGCCAAATGCGAAAATTGCTTTGCAAAGTATTATTGCAGCGGCGGCTGCGTTGCGGCTTCGCATTATTATGAAAAGGACCTTTTCACTCCCTACGGCGCAGGCTGTGAAATGATGAAAAAAAGGCTGGAATGCTCGCTCGGCATTTATGCCGTGGAGAAAAAATACGCCAAAAAGCGTTGACTAATCTTTTCGGCGCATATATAATAGATTAAGTATTTATTTTTATTTATTGGAGGCAACACCCGTGAGTAGGACTTTTTCGAAAGAAAACAGCTCTAATAGCACAAAGCCCAAGATGACGAAGGGCAAGGCGATCGTGGTTTTTGTGATCCTCGGCATTTTGATCACAATGGGCACCGTCTTCGCTTTCGTTTCCCTTGACAAAGGGCAGCTTGGCGTTTATGACTATAAAGCGTATCCGAAGACCATCAGTCTCGGACTTGATATGAAGGGCGGCGTTTACGCCGTTTTCGAGGCAAACACCACCGACACGACGAACCTCAGCTCTCGTATGGACGGCACGAAGGATCAGCTTTCCACCATGCTTTACGACAAGGGCTACACCGAGGCAACCGTCAACAAGGTCGGCGACAATCGCATCAGGGTCGAAGTTCCCGATGTGTCCGATCCCGAAACGCTCTTCAACCTGATCGGCACGCCTTCCAGCCTTGAGTTTAGGACGGAGGGCAAAGGCGAGACCTTTACCGACGACGGCTTGTGGGTGACGGGTAAGGATCTTGATACCGCTTACGTTTCCGTCAACGAAGACAACGATTACGTCGTTGCGCTGCAGTTTGACAAGGAAGGCGCGGACAAGTTTGCCAAAGCCACAACGGAACTTAACGGCAAAGCCCTCAACATTTGGATCAATGGCGAATGGGTCATGGGTCCGACGGTCAACTCGGTCATCTCGGACGGCAGGGCGATCATCACCAGCTCCGAATGGGCTTCCGATTACACCGCGGCAAGCAACATCGTCACGCAGCTCCTTGCAGGTGCCTTTGACGTTGAGCTCAAGCTTGTTGAAAGCCGTGAGATCAGCGCGACCCTCGGTGAGAACGCGCTGTCCAGCAGCTTGATCATCGGCGGCATCGCCATCGGGCTCATCATCCTGCTCCTGATCGTTCTCTATCGCTTGCTGGGCGTTTCTTCCGGCATTGCGCTTTTGTACTACATCATCACTTACGTGTTTGTCCTTTCGGTGTTCCCGTGGGTGCAGCTTACTCTTGCGGGTATCGCCGGCGTGCTGATCAGCATCGGTATGGCGGTTGACGCAAACGTCATCATCTTCTCCCGTATCAAGGATGAGTACCGTATCGGTACGGGTGAGATCTCCATTCAGACGGCGGTCACTTCCGGCTTTAAGAAATCCATCTCCGCCATTATGGACGGCAACATCACGACGCTTCTCGGTTGTTTGGTGATGTACCTGCTTGGCACTTCCGCCATTAAGAGCTTTGCTCTTACCCTTGCGATCGGTATCGTGATCAGCATCTTCACCGCGCTTGTGGTGACCAGGCTCCTCGTCAGTAGCTTCCTCGCATTCAACAGGGAGAACCCCAAACTTTACAACTTGTATAACAAGAACAAGGAAGAGGGCGCCGACAACGCAGCAAAAACAGTTGAGGAGGTGACTGAAAATGAATAAGTTCAGCATCAGAAAGTTAGACCTCAGTTCATACAACGTCCACTTCCTTTCTAAGTACCGCATTTGGTTTGCGGTCCCCATCGTTGTGATTTTGATCGCGGTCATTATGTTCTCCATCTTCTCCGTCGTCAACAAGGACGTTCAGGAGGGTATGAACCTCGGCATCGACTTTACCGGCGGCACGGTGATGACCGTTACCGTAGGTAACGCGCTTGACGAGGACGGCGCGTACGATTCCTACAGCAAGAACCTCCGCGAGATCGTGGAAAAGGCAGGTTACAACGTCAGCTACATTCAGCGTTCCGGTTCCGGCTCCGAGTCGGGCGTTATGATCAAGTATCAAAACAAGGACGCCGATCTTGAGGCAAGCAACCAAGCCATGAAGGACAAGATCACCGAGGTGTACAAGGACATTCCCGCCGACGACATCTCTTTGGAGTCCATCAGTGCGTCTTCCGCAAAAGACCTTTTGCAAAAGGCATTGATATCGCTTGTCGTCATCTTCGCAGTCATGCTGATCTACATCGCGATCAGGTTTGAGTTCTGGAGCGGTATCGCCGCTTTGATCGGTTTGATCCACGACGTTTTGATGATGATCGCGTTTACGATCATCTTCCACATCGAGGTCAACACCACGTACGTTGCCGCTGTGATCACGATCGTTGCGTACAGCATCAACAACACGATCATCGTCTTCGACAGGATCCGTGAAACCACCAAACTTGCACCCAAGGTCGGCAAGATCAACCTTGACGCTTACGTTGAAGAGGCAGTTAACGACACGTTTACCCGTTCTGCGGTTTCCACCATCACCACGATGATCCCGGTGTTCCTGCTCGGGTGCTTCGGCGTGCTTTCGTTAAAGCAATTCGCGTGGCCCATCATGTTCGGTTTGATCGCCGGTACGTATTCGTCCTTGATCCTTGCGCCTACGGTGTATTACCTGATTCGTAACGCTGTGATGAACGCAAAGCTTAAGAAAGGACAGCAGCCGCAAAAACAAAGCGACGCCTCCGATGTGTTGAGTCAAAGAAAGCGCAAAGCGTAAACAAGTTTAGAGGGGCGTTCAAATCGCCCCTTTTTCTTAATCCGATGAATGAAAGTGTAAAGAAACAAACCGTAGCAAGCCTTTGTTCCGCGCTCTCCATTGATGAGATGCTGGCGGAAATGCTTGTCAACCGCGGCGTTGATACGGCAGAAAAGGCAAACAAGTTCCTCTATCCGTCCAAGGATGATTTTGAGGACGCTTTTTCTTTGTCCGGTATGAAAGAGGCGGTCGCTCGCATTCAAGAGGCGGTCAAAAACAATGAGACCATCGTCGTTTACGGCGATTACGATTGCGACGGCATCACCGCTACCGCCACGCTATACGGCTATCTTTCGTCCATCGGCGCCACTGTCTATTACTACATTCCCAATCGGTTTGAAACGGGCTACGGGCTCCGCACCGAAACGCTGGAATATATTGCGGAAACCTACTTTCCCGATCTGATCATCACGGTGGATTGCGGCATCTCCTCCACGGAGGAGGCACTCTTTTTGGACGAAGTCCTTGCGATCGACCTGATCGTTACCGATCACCACACGTTGCCGGAGGAGCTTCCCAAAGCCATCGTCGTCAATCCCAAATTAAATCCGGATTCTGCTTGCTTTGACCTTTGCGGCGCGGGTGTGGCGTTTAAGCTGGTGCAAGCACTCGGTGGCTTGGACGCCGCTTGGCGATACGTTGAGCTTGCCGCTGTCGCAACGGTTGCGGACGTTGTCCCCGTCACGGGGGAAAACCGCTTGATCGTGTCTCTCGGCTTAAAAAAGATCAATTCTCGCGAAGCGATCAACAAAGGTCTTAGGTTGCTTATTCAATCCATCGGCTTAAAATCTCCCGTCGATCCGCATTCCGTAGGTTTCCAAATCGCGCCGCGCATCAATTCTCTCGGTCGTCTCGGTGACGCTTCTGAAACCGTACAGCTGTTTGTTGGCGAAGAATACATCGAGCTTCAGGGGCTTGTGGACAAAATGAACCACGCCAACGAAGTGCGCAAAAGCATGGTGGAAAAGACCTATCTTGAGGCACGCGCAATGCTCAAAGATTACGATCTCGCCACGCACCGCATCATCATGCTTTACGACAAATCCTGGTCGGGCGGTATCGTCGGGCTCGTAGCGGGCAGGCTACGCAACGAATTCAATCGTCCCGTCATCCTTTTGACAGGGGAGGATGAGCTTGTCGGCAGCGGACGCGCGGGTGAGGGCGTTGATATTTACGCAACGATCAAAAGCGCAGAGCGCTTTCTCGTCCGCTTTGGCGGGCACAAGGGCGCGGCAGGTCTTACCGTTGCCAAAGAGAACCTGATCGACGCAAGAAACGCGATGGACGCCTTTTTGGAAAAGACGTATTCAAAAGAGGTTTACGCGCGCAGTCATGCCTATGAGTTTGAGCTTTCCCCGCAGGACGTCACGTTGGCGCTTGCGGAGGACGTTGCACTGTTGGAGCCGTTTGGCTTAGGCAACCCCAAACCCATCTTTAAATTCTCATCCGAAAACCTTTCCTTTGCACCGATCGGCGCGGGGGATACCGTGAAAGGGCGTCTTAACGCCAATGCCGAGATCATAGCCTTTTATAAAGGCTATCTTGCAGACGCGCTCAGCCTCGGCGTACCCTTTGATCTTCTTTGCGAATGCTCCAAAAATGAGTTTAAGAACGTCGTTAAGGCGCAAATGGTCGTTACGGATACCTTTGTAAAAGGCGCGCCGGATCGGCACGGCGACGACTTGACTTTGTTTAACCGCTATCTGCGCGCCAACCTTTATCCCGAGGAAAAGTGCGATTTTAACGTGATCGAACAAAAGGAGTTGCCCGATGTGTTCTATGACGACGCGTTTTGTACCGCGCTGATCAGCTTTTCAACGGACAGCGCTCTTCGCGCCGCATCCGACGATGAAGTTCGTGATCGTTGCTCCGTCGTTGAATATGCGCGCACGTTTGACGCGCCGTGGAATGAGGTGCTCATCGCGCCCGATACCGATCTGTTCGGCTACCGCAAAATCGTGCTAATGGATACGCCGCTCACCACGGGATACGTCTCTCGTTTGGCAAAAACGACGGGGGCGGAAGTTTGCGTGGTTAAAAGCAGTTATCCTTATTCCGAAACCTTTAAAAATGCGGATATTTCCGAGAAATCCTTGACGGAAACCTATCAAAAGATCAGTCGATTCGTCTTTTCCGGCGCAGGCGCGTCTTCGCCCGTTGATCTTGCCAAACGCGTGGCAAGCGGCAAGGAAAAGGACTTTTTGATTTGCTTCTACGTGCTGTTTGAGATCGGCGCGATCGGGGTGGGGCAGGGTTTCTCACTCTCGTTGCGACCGATGGGTGACGTAGCGTCTTCCGTCTTATACAAGCGACTGCTCGCGCTGAAAAGGATCTTATGACGATTTATTCTATCCAAGGCGAATTTCTTTCCGAGATCACCTATCTTGTCACGGAAAACGACAAGGCGCTCGTTGTCGATCCCGGTGCAAGCGGGGAAAGGGTCCTTTCCGAGTGCGCAGATCTTGGGGTTACGCCCGTCGCAGTGCTTTTGACGCACGGACACGCGGATCACGCCCTTGGGGCGGCGTATCTTCAAAAAAGCGGCATAAAAGTCTATGCGCACAAAGAGGAATCGTCGCTCATATCTTCCAAGGCAAACCTTGCCATCGCGCTTGGATTTGCACTTGACCCGTTTACGCCGGACGTGCTGGTTGAGGACGAGGACGTCTTGTTCATTGACGGTTTTTCCGTCCGGGTCATTTATACGCCGGGGCATACGGCGGGAGGCGTTTGCTATTTGATCGGTGACGCGCTGTTTACCGGAGACACGCTTTTCCCCGGCAGCTATGGTCGCACCGACTTTCCAACGGGGGATGAGCAGGATCTTTTGTGCTCTGTTGCAAACGTTCTTTTTGAGCTTCCTATGGGGACCGAAGTTTACAGCGGGCACGGCTATGCGCCCTCCAAGGCTACGCCTTGCTCTTGTCAAACGACGATCGGCGACGAATACTCAACAAATCCAATATTGAACTTGTTATGAATGTATCGATCAAAACCAATTACGAAAACTGCAAAAACGAACTTGAAGAGGTGGTCAGAGCCTTTTCTCCGTATTTGACGCTGTCTGAAGACGGAGAGGTGGTCACCGCATCGCTTTTTTATGATGAAAAAAGGGCAAAAACCCTTGTTTCCGCCGCGTCTTTTCCCGTGATCACACGGGAATACCCTATTGACGCTGCTTGGACCGACCTATACAAAAAGCGCTGTTTAAAGCGTTTTATCAAGCGTGATCTTTACGTTTTTTTCTCAGAGATCACCGGCATTTCGCTATCATACGGTTCGCTTACCGGCATCCGTCCGACCAAACTGTTTTACGAGCTTATCGATGAGGGGAAAGACCCTGAATCTGAGCTCGTGGAGTATTTCCGCGTTTCGCCGGAAAAGGCAAGTTTGGTTGCGGAGATCTGCGATGCGCAAAAGGGCATCTATCTTGCCGAAACGCAAAAGCAGGATTGGTTTATCAACGTGCCGTTTTGTCCGTCGCGCTGCCACTATTGCAGTTTTCTTTCGGAGGTCATCCGTCCCAAAAGCAATTTGCCCGCCTACGTCGAGGCGCTCGTTCGGGATATAAAGTCCGTTCCCATGACGAAGCCGCGTCGCGCGATCTACGTCGGCGGTGGCACGCCCACCTCTCTCACTGCGGATCAACTTGACGTCGTTCTCGCCGCCATTGATGC
>DFFS01000098.1:0-2626 GCA_002371075.1 Christensenella sp. UBA3770 | reverse complement strand
GAAAAGGTGGCTGTCTTAAAAAAACGCGGCGTCACGCGCGTTTCGGTCAATCCGCAAACCTTCAAACAGGAAACGTTGGATCTGATCGGTCGTCGCCACAGCGTTGACGACATCTTTGAAGCGTATCGCTTGGTTAGGGAAGCGGGGGATCTTGACGTCAATATGGATTTTATCACGATGCTTCCCGGCGAAACTTTTGATGATTTCAAGCGTTCGATGCATATCGCACTTGATCTTTCGCCCGAAAACATCACGGTGCACTCCTTGTCCATCAAGCGTGGCAGCATCTTTGCCGAAACCAAATACGACAACTTCAGCGATGGGCTTGCTGAGCGCATGTCGTCCTATGCTCGTGAAGTGCTTGAAGGGGCGGGATATCGTCCATACTATACGTATCGCCAAAAGAACACGACGGGGCGGCAGGAAAACGTCGGATACGCCAAACCTAATAAGGTTTGCAAATACAACGTGGACATCATGGAGGAGACCCACGACATCTACGCCTCGGGTGCCGGCGCCATCTCCAAGCGCCTTTTCGGCAACGGCAGGATCGAAAGACTTGCCGAGGTAAAGGAGATCAAAGGCTATCTTGAGCGCATCGATGAAATGATCGCAAAGAAAATCGAATTTTTCCGAGATTAGTGCTTTACATCTCTTATTTTTAATGTTATTATATTATCTGTACCCCGAGCTTGGTCTTGCGAGTCGCTTTCGTACCACTACGCTCCGGGCGAATATCACTATCCAACGGAGGTTTATTATGGATAAAAGCGAAATCATAGCAAAGTATGCACGCAGCGAAGGCGACACCGGTTCCCCTGAGGTTCAGATCGCCCTCTTGACCGCAAGGATCGAAGCGCTCAATGCGCACCTTGCCGTCCACAAGAAGGACAATCACGGTCGTCGCGGCCTTTTGCAGATGGTCAGCACGAGAAAGAAGTTGTTGAACTATCTGAAAAACAGCGATATCGAGCGTTACAGAGCACTCATCGAGGCGTTGGGCTTAAGAAAGTAATGCGTTGCAATCAAATAAGAGCGGGGCGACCTGCTCTTATTTGCGAGTAGAGGGGGCATCGTTCCCCCCTTTGAAAACAGAGAAAACAGAGCGATTCCAGAGACGGTTTCGTTCTTTAGGAGGTAATATGGAAAGAAAGATTTACAAAACAATGATTGGCGGCAGAGAGGTCTCCGTTGAGATCGGGGCTTACTGCGAGCAGGCAAACGGTTCCTGCTTGGTCAGGTGCGGTGATACCGCGGTTTTGACCAACGTGACGATGGCAGCTCAGCCGCGTGACGGCATCGATTTCTTCCCCCTCGGAGTTGACTTTGAGGAAAAGATGTATGCCGTAGGCAAGATCCCCGGCGGGTTCAAAAAGAGAGAAGGTCGTCCTTCCGACAAAGCGATCCTTGTGAGCCGCTTGATCGACAGACCTATCCGTCCGTTGTTCCCCAAAGGGCTTTTTAACGACGTTGCCGTGGTTTGCACCGCAATGAGCGTGGATACCGATATTCCGCCCGAGGTTTACGCAATGCTCGGTTCTTCGATCGCGCTTTCTATCTCGGACATTCCTTGGGGCGGTCCCACGGGTTCCGTCGTCGTCGGTTTCGTTGACGGCAAGTACGTGATCAACCCCAATTCCGAAGAGAGGGAAAAGAGCAGGTTGCACCTTTCCTTGTCCGGCACCAAAGACGCCATCATGATGGTGGAAGCGGGCGCAAGCGAGATCACCGAGGAAGAGATGCTCGGCGCCATCCTCTTTGGTCACGAAGAGATCAAAAAGATCGTTGCTTTCATTGAAAGCATCGCTGCCGATTGCGGCAAAAAGAAGACCACCAAGGTGGATATGTATTCCGTTCCCGCTGAGATCTCTCAGGCAGTGCGCGAGTATGCTTCCTCCAAGATGGATGAGGTGCTCACCCACTTCGACAGGTATGAAAGGCAAGCCCTTGAAGACGATCTTGACAAGGACGTTCAAGATCACTTTGCCGAGGTCTTCCCCGGTTGCAAGAGGGAGATCTTTGACGCAATGTACGCTTTGAAGAAGGAGAAGGTCCGCGCCAAGATCATCAACGACGGCGTTCGTCCCGACGGCAGAAGCCTTAAGGAGATCCGTCCCATTTGGTGCGAGGTCGGCGTGATGCCCCGCGTGCACGGCACCGGTGTGTTCACCCGTGGTTCCACACAGGCGTTGACCACCTGCACCCTTGGCACCATCAGTGAGGCTCAAAAGCTTGAGAGCTTGGATGACGATGTCTTCAAGAGATATATGCACCACTACAACATGCCTCCGTACAGCACGGGCGAAGCAAAGCAGCTTAAGAGCCCGGGCAGACGTGAGATCGGTCACGGCGCTTTGGCGGAGAGGGCATTGGAACCCGTGCTTCCCAGCGAGCAGGATTTCCCCTATGCCATCCGCACCGTTTCCGAGATCTTAAGCTCCAACGGCTCCACTTCGCAGGCAAGTATCTGCGGCAGCACCCTTGCGCTTATGGATGCAGGCGTGCCCATTAAGGCGCCCGTCGCAGGTATTGCCATGGGTCTTATCAAGGACGTGGAGAGCGGCAAGGTCGCCGTCATGAGCGACATTCAGGGCTTGGAGGACTTCCTCGGCGACATGGACTTCAA
>DFFS01000080.1 GCA_002371075.1 Christensenella sp. UBA3770 | reverse complement strand
TCGGAGGTGTACTTCACAAAGCGGCGAAGAGAGATCTTCTCACCGATCTTGGCGGTTGCCTCGATCACGGCGCTTTGCTTTGCCTCGACAAGTGCGTTGATGTCGGCAACTTCGTTGTTGACAACGTAAGAAGCGATATCCGCGACAAATGCCTGATATGCGTCGCCCTTTGCGACGAAATCGGTTTCACAGTTGACTTCGACAAGCGCGCCGACATTGCCGTTGATGCAAGCGGCGACAACGCCCTCGGCTGCGATCCTGGAAGCCTTTTTAGCAGCGGTAGCCATGCCCTTCTCGCGAAGGATCTCGATGGCTTTTTCCATATCGCCGTCGGCTTCGGTAAGAGCCTTTTTGCAATCCATCATGCCGACGCCGGTCTTTTCTCTGAGTTCTTTAACATCACTTGCTGTAAACATCGTTCTACCTCCGATTATTCTTGATCGGCAGCCGCCTCGGCGGGAGCCTCCTCTGCGCTCTCCGCAACTTCCGCTGCAGTGTCCTCCGCCTCGTCCTCGTCGGAAACGCTGAACTCAACGCCTTCCTTTGCCTCGATGACTGCGTTTGCGATGGTGGACGCAATGAGCTTCACGGCACGGATAGCATCGTCGTTGCCCGGGATCACGCAGGTGATGTTGTCGGGGTTGCACTTGGTATCAACAAGCGCCACGACGGGAATGCCAAGCTTGACCGCCTCGTCAACGGCAAGATGCTCTTTGTCAACGTCTACGACAAACAAAAGATCGGGAAGCTGACGCATATTCTTGATGCCGCCGAGGTTCTTTTCCAAAAGATCGCGCTCTTTCAACAGCAGACCGACTTCCTTTTTGGGAAGAAGATCAAACTCGCCGAGCTGCTCCATTTGGTTGAGCTTGTTCAAGCGATCGATGCGGGTGCGGATGGTCTTAAAGTTGGTAAGCGTACCGCCAAGCCATCTTTGGTTGATGAAGTACATGGAGCAGCGCTCCGCTTCCTCCTTGATGGCATCCTGCGCCTGTTTCTTGGTGCCGACGAAAAGAACGGTCTTGCCCATCTTGACCTCGTCGCGGACAAAGGCGTAAGCCTTTTCGATCTCAACGACGGTTTTTTCAAGGTCGATGATGTGAACGCCGTTACGAGCAGTATAAATATACTTGCTCATTTTGGGGTTCCAGTGGCAAGTGCGGTGACCGAAATGGACGCCGGCTTCCAAAAGTTGTTTCATGGTGATGACTGACATAACAAAAAATCCTCCTGTTTTTTCTTCCCGCGAATTCTACGACCGCCACAACTCAAATGAGCAACAGTACGATCTCGTCCACGGTGCTTTTTTAGCTTTTTTATGATATCATACGGAAAAACCGTTTGGCAACGGATTTTCACATAAATATTTATATTTATTATTTTTTATCCTCGCAACCCGCGCAGCCGGAGCAATCCCCCGAGCAATCGCCGGCGTTGTTTTCAAGGAATTTTTGGAAAACAGCGTCAAGCTCCTTCTCGTCCTCAATGGGGGTAAGGTCCACCGTTCCGTCGTCGTTTTCGGCGATGTTGAAGATGTAACAGCTGCCCTCTTCGTAGTCCTCGCTGCCGACGATAGGCTCAACGACACAATAGAGCTTGTCGTTCATTTCGACGGTGTCCAAAAACTCGCACTGCACCTCGTTGCCGTCTTCGTCGGTCAACGTGATCATATCCATATCTTCATTTTCAAAATCTTTCATAATAACCTCACTATTTATTCAAATATCTGCGAAGAATGATCTCCGCCGAAACTTTGTCTATCACTTTTTTCCGTTCCTCGCGTGAGAGCCCTGCTTCGATCAGCATTTCCTCCGCTTCAACGGTGGACAACCTTTCGTCCTCGTACTCGACGGGAAGCCCCGATTGCTCCTTAAGTAAAGCGCCAAAGGCGCGCACTTTCTCCGCGCGCTCCCCCTCCGTGTCGTCCATGTTGAGCGGCAACCCCAAAAGGATCATCTCCGCACCACGCGACAAAGCCATTTGCGTAAAGTAAGCCGCGTCCGCTTTGTCCCCTTTGGAAAGGTGCGTCTCGATGCCGTTCGTGCTGATGCCGAGCGCATCGCTGATGGCTACGCCGATGCGAACCTTGCCGATGTCCAAACACAAAATCCTCATAACGAAACTATATCACAAAACCCCTTGATCGGCAACTTAATCAACCTTTGTTGTGGCGAACGACCTTTGCGCGAACGAGGTTTTTCTCACAACCGTTTTCCGACGGATGGTAAAAGGTTTCGTCCTTGATAGCGTCGGGCAGATACTGCTGCTCGACCCACCCGCCGTACGAATGCGGATACTTATAACCCTCAACCTTTTCCTGCTTGTAATTTGCGTCCTTTAGATGCTTGGGCACGATGTCGCCGTACGTCTTTTCCACCGCGTCGTGCGCAGAATATAACGCGCCGACAACGGAATTACTCTTGGATGCTTCGCAGACGTAAATGATGGCTTCCGTAAGAGGAATGCGCCCCTCCGGCAGACCGATGTTTTGCATTGCGGTCATAGCAGAAACGGCAATCGTCAAGGCATAAGGATCAGCCATACCAACGTCCTCGGCGGAATGCACGACCAGCCTGCGGCAGATCAGCATCGGATCGCAACCGGACGAGATCAACCTTTCCATCCAATAAACGGCGGCATCGCTGTCGCTGCCGCGTAGAGACTTGCAAAAGGCGGAGATCATGTCGTAATAAGTGCTTTCGTCAATGGAAAGATATTTTTTTTGTACCGACTGCGACGCGATCTCCTTTGTGAGGGTGATCACACCGTTTTGATCGGGCGGCGTGGTGATAACGGCAAGTTCCAAACTGTTGTACGCAATACGAAGATCACCGTCCGAAGCGTAAGCGAAATGCCGTAGAACGTCGTCATCGCAAACGACGTTATACGCCTTTAACCCGCGCTCATCGGATAGAGACTTGCGCAGGGCGCCGACGATCTCATCGGAAGAAAGCGGCTTAAACTCAAACAAACGACAACGGGAAACGATGGCTTTCGTCATCGAAATAAAGGGATTCTCCGTTGTGGAACCGATAAAAGTGATGACGCCCTCTTCGATGGCGGAGAGCATACAGTCCGACTGAGCTTTGTTCCACCTATGACACTCGTCAAGGAGCAAATAGGTGCGCGTGCCGTACATTTTAAGACGCGTACGCGCCTCGTCGATGACCTTTTTTGCATCGGCAACGCCGCTGGACACCGCGTTGAGCTTTTCAAAATGCGATTTTGTCGTTTCTGCAATGATGTTTGCCAAACTGGTTTTGCCCGAGCCGGGCACACCGTAAAAGATGCAACTGCCCAAACGATCCGCGCTGATAGCGCGACGAAGAAGCATACCCTCGCCGACGATATGTTTTTGTCCGATGAACTCATCCAAAGAGCGGGGACGCATACGCTCCGCAAGGGGTTTGACTTTATCTGCGTTTTCGGTATAATCAAAAAGATCCATATATTGATGATACCACATTTTTGCCTCCATATCAAGGAAATCATCAAAACACGCAAAGCAAAGTAACCTCTTTTTCTTCTTTTAGAAGATCGTAGTATTCCAAGCGCTCTTTCTCGGCGAACAGCCCTTTCTTTTCCCCCTTTTGATAATGGATGTTGATCGTGCGGTCCCCGAGCCTAACCGATGCGGAAACCTCCGTGAAGAAAGACGGGAACGTGGGCGCAACGTAAAGCCGCGATCCACGCTTTTTTATCCCGAAAAAATCCTCCGTAAGCACGTATTTAAGCCAGGCGGCGCTACCGGTATACCATGTCCAACCGGCGCGACCTTGATACTGCTCGGAAGCATAAATATCCGCAGCAAGAACATACGGCTCCGCCAGATATTGTTTTGCACCCTCTTCGGTTTGGCAACGATACATCGGGTTTAGGTTCGTGAGCACACGATACGCCTGATCGGCTTCCCCCGATTCAAGCAGCGCTTTCAAATACCAAACAGCCGCGTGCGTGTATTGTCCCCCGTTTTCTCTGACGCCTTTCGGGTATGCCGCGACATAGCCGTAATCGGCATGTTTGTCAAAGGGCGGCGCCGAAAGCTTGACGATACCGAGATCCTTGTCGACAAGTGCTTTGGCTTTACAAAGCGCTCGTTTTGCGTCATCTTTTGGCACTGCGCCGGACAAGACCGCCCAAGTTTGCGTGTTTAAAGCAAGCCTGCACGCTTGCCCGTCGGCGGTGCCGAGCCACTTGCCGTCATCCGCGAACGCAAGGGGATATCTGCCGTCCTTTATAAGCGGCAAGAGTGCTTTGGATAGTTTTTCCGCATCATGATTTAACTCCGCGCGGACGTTTTCGCCAAAGAAAATCAAAGAGTCTTTGATAACTTTATACGCAAACATCGTAAGCCAAACGCTTTCTCCCCGACCTTTTGCGCCGACGCGATCCAACCCGTCGTTCCAATCGCCCGTGCCCATTTTGAGCAGCCCGTGTTCACCGTGTTGGAGGGAGATGCGTATCGCACGAAGCAAGTGCTCCCGCAAACTTGCCGTTTCTCCGTCTCGCGGGACTTCATAACGACTGAGTTCGCTTTCCGCAAGGATCGGCGAGGATAAAAACGGAATGGGCTGATCCAAGATCAACAGATCGTCCGTGACCTCCAAATAACGCTCCGTCACGTAAACGAGCCACAACCGATCGTCGGAGATGCGCGTGCGAACGCCCGTTTTCGGTGGGTGCCACCAGTGCTGAACGTCGCCCTCCTCGTACTGATGCGCCGCGGCAAGCAAAATGTGCTCCTTGACCTTTTCGGGGTCGGATAACAACATTCCGAGAACGTCTTGCAATTGGTCGCGAAATCCATACGCCCCACTACACTGATAAAACCCCGTTTTTGCCAGTAGTCGCGCGCCGGTAAATTGATACGGTAGAGCCGCGTTGTTTAAGATGTTCAAAAAGACGTCTTGGGTTTGGACGGTCACTGCGTTTGACGATGATATCGAGACGCATTTTGCCTTTGACGACGCAAGTTCGGATTCACTTATTTCAAAAGGAGCCACCGAAGAAAGAACAAAACGATATTGCCTTTTTGAGGGTTGCGTATTTAACGCAAAATCAACGGTTCCCGCCTTTGTTTGGGGGACAACTGCATCCACCTCTCCGTCAAGCGAATAGACGTAAGCACTCTTTCCGCTCGCACCGATCAGCTCATAACCGCGGTCGACTTTTTTAACGAAGGTCTTTTCATCAAACCGCCAACCAAGGGCGGGGATCAAACAAAGCGCTAACCGCGCGTTCTTGATCTGCTCTGTCAAAAAGATCTCGTACAGCTTACTCTTTCCGTTGTTAAACAGAGAAACCGACAATCTGACCGTTGCCCCGAGGATCTTGTGCGTAAAGACACTTGCCCCCGTTAAGTGCTCGCAATGGTTTTGATTTAACAAATAATCCTTTCCGTTGACGGACAGCACGACTCTCTCCGTGGAAATGTCACGCACGGCGTCACCCGTCCAAACGGTAAGTTTATCCTCCCTTGCATTTTTACCAAAGGTAAAACCTCCGCCGCTTTCGGTCAAAACAAACCCACCCTCTTTGCCGCCGACCACGTTTGCGTACGGGAGCATCGTTTGTTTTTCAAATGGGGTCACCTTATACCCTGCTTTGGTAAATCCGCCCTCTCCGCACGGCAACAAAACATCTCGCCCCGCGTCCTCCTCGGGAAGGACATAGGACGGATAAGATATTTCGCCCTTTTCTTCAAGCGGCGCGGAAAGGATCACCTTTGCCATGGCTCGAAACATCCCGCCTTGCCCTCTTTCCAAAACAATTGCCTTATCGTCATATCCCGAAACGAATTTGATGGCGGAATCCAACGCGTCCATCCCGGCGCCCGCCAAGTTGTCGCATATCACAAAGGTTCTGCAAGGGACGCCGTTTTCACGAAGGGTCTTTGAAACGCGCATCATCGCCGCAAGTTTTTGTCTGTCCGGTTCTTCGGCACAGTCGAAAAACAATAAGTCCTCATTGTAGGCAACGCCGTAAGCAGCCAATTCGTTTGTTCCGGCAAGGCGAGCGCGCAGGACACTTTGCGGCGTTCTGCCATAGATCAATTCGCCCGTGATCTTTAACAAAAACGGAAGATCTTCCGTCTGTTCGGCGTCAGATCGTCCAAGTAGCTCGATCGCCCCCGATCGATAAGCAAGATCGATTTTTTTGTTGCGATCCTTAAGCGCCGAAAGGTCCTTATCCGCAAGTAGACACAAATAAACCGTCTGCTTGCCGTGCGGAGGGACCGTCACTCTACCCGAAACGCCAAAACATGGGTACAAAACGTCCCCGAGGGATGGCGCCGAAATCGTGTTGACGCCTTGATCGAAATCACTTTGCGCGCTCCCCTTTCGTCCGATGACGTTGTATGAATTGCAATTGACCTTGCTGTCACAAAGTCCCTTCACGCAAAGGGAAGCAGCGACTGCCGTCTTGCAATTGAGGTCGGTTCTGATCAAATACTGGGACTCTGTGCAATCCTCGTACTCGGCACGGACGAACATATCGGAAAACGCCGGATGCGAATCATAAGCGTCCTTGCGGTTAAGCATCATATCGCAATAGGCGGAAAGGGTCAATTCCCGCGCTTGTTCTGACGGGTTTTCAAAGGTGATCTTCCTTATTTCTCCTTGATATCCGTTAAGCGGGGTAACCTCCACCGTCACGTTGTTTTGCGGATCAACGTATTTGACGGAATCAGATCGAAAAACGGCGTAACAATCCTTGTTGGCTAAAGGGTAAAAGCAAGGCGAGGTGATCTTACCGTTTTCTTTGATCTGCAAAAACAACCCGCCATACTCAAAAGAATAATCTAAGTTCTTTGTCAATCCGAATTCACCGAGAGAAGCGCTGCTTCGTCCGAGCGCATCGTACGTTGCCCTGTATTCTCCGCATCTGACGACAAGGGTATCGGGGACGTTTTTGGCAAATGAGATATGCTCGATCGCAGGCGGTCTTTTATCGCACAGTGCGGGGATAAACCTGGGCTTGCGTTCGTTTACGTTCTCTTCCGTCAAAAGGATACGCACCGCGTTGATGCATGGCAAAGAACAAAACAGTCGCGCGATCTCATCGTTGCAAACGCAATTGGTGATGGCGGCAAGCGACATTCCCTGATGGTGCGTCATATAGCTTTTAACAAGGTCGCCTTGGTGACAAAAATCCACCGCTTCGTAAAACCCGAATTCCCCCTCCGCGCCAAGTTTAGAGAGGGCTTCCAAGTTGTCCAAACACGCCTCGGGGAAACACGGCAAATACAAAAATGTAGCATATGGCGCAATCACGTCCGACGTCAGTCCGGACAAAGCCAAATCACGGCACCCAACCGCCTTGTACAAAAACGCCGTCGCATCGTTAAAAGCGTAATAGCCGCATTCCGATCTCCCGAAAACGCCCTGCGTTTTATCCTTGCGTTGCACATGCCCGGAACGAAGTTCTTGCTCATAGATCAAGCTGCCGAGCGGCGAAAGCAAAAAAATACGGGGAAGCATATACTCAAAAGCGGTCCCGCTCCAAGATAGGAGGGTGTTGCCCTCAAGCGACGTGCAATCTCTTCCCAAACGAAAATAGCACTCGGGATCGAGCCCTTTGGATATTGCAAGATAGTATGCAAGGCGCGACTCCGACGCCAACAGATCATAGCGCCCATCCAAACGATTTTCCTCGGTGTTCAAAACGATGGCAAGGCTCTTTTGCGATGCGTCGTACAAAACGGGAAAATCCGCCTGTTCGATGGCGGCATGCGCTCTGTTTTGCAATTCGCTCTTGCCCTCTTCTTTCGCAAACGCCTCCACGACAGCCAAACAACAAAGATAATTTGCGCTATCAACCGTTGAAACAACCTTGGGCCGCATGACCTCAAAGGTCTTTACGTCATACCAATTGTAAAGATGCCCGGCGTACTTTTCGAGTTTATCCACCTTGTCAAGTTCGGCGGAAATGTTGAAAAAAGCAGTTTCTTTGTCGATGAGTCCAAGCTTGTAGGCGCAAATCTCGGCAAGCAGCGCAAACCCAAGGTTGGTGGGCGACGTCATCTTTGCCTTGATCGGATAAGGAAACAGCTGCAAATTATCCGTGATGAGTCCCACTCCGTCGATCTCGGAAAAGTAAGAATAGATCTTTGCCGCATAGGCTTTGAGTTTATGCGTTTGTTTTTCCGAAAGCGACTTGGTTTTTACGCTCTTGCCCGAAAGCAACAAGTAAAAGGCAAAAAAGAAAAACAACACCACGTATATCGTGATCGCCATACTCCCCGATAGGATCGCAAGCGCGGTTAATGCGATCCCTGTGGGCAAAAGCAACCGCGCGCCCTCTTCCGTGCCGCCTGCCTGTTGTGTGTTGCGAAAGGGCGTCCAATCCAGCAAGGAATCGCTCCTGACTACCATCTTGAAAGAGGTGACGAAAAATAGGTATAACCCACATAGCGCGCGAAACGGAAGAAGAAAGAGCTCCTCAGCCAAGAGCTCCGTTTGTAACACGACGCCGCGAACGGCATGAGAGAAGCGTACGTTTGTAAACACCGTTCTGAGTGCCGTCACGAGCGTGTAAACCTTTGCAAACAAATGGCACGAAAGCGCGTAATACAGCAAAAACAGATTCCCCGAAAAGAATGCAAGGAGCACAACGAACAACGTCATAAAATCACGCAAAACCGTCATGCCGTTAATAAAAATAATCAGTTTATAAATGGGCGAAATAGGATTGTTGACACGTTTTCCGCTCTTGGTTTTTACCTTGTTACAAAACGCATATGGCAAGAGCTGCACGTCACCCCTTTGCCAACGCGCCGTGCGACGATAATCCCCGGCAAAGGTTGCGGGCGCGTCTTCGTAAACGCATCGTTTTAAGGAGGTCGAACGAAGAACAGCACCCTCGATGATGTCGTGGCTGAGGATCCTCCCATCTTGGAAAAAGTCCTTTAGTTTTTCCAGATAAGGACGGATGCGGACGATGGCTTTGCCGCAATACAAAGCACAGTCAAAGGCGTCGGCATAAAAGTCGGAATAAAACGGATAGGCTTCCGCCCCGCACCCACGTAAAAAACGTAATCCGTAATGTGTTTTGACGGAAAATCGGTTGACCCTGCCACCGAAACTCATCAAGTCATATTCCGCGTTTAACGGATGCGCCATGGCAAGGATCGCGGAGCGGATCGTCCCGGGCATCAGCTCACTGTCGTCGTCAAGAAGGATCGCATATTCCGCCGTCGGCGCCGTACCGATCACGTAAAACTTCTCATAGTTCTCGTCTCGCATCGCCGAAAACGCGTCCAAGATGGCTCCCCGCTTCCTTTCGTACCCTCTCCACTTGTTCCCGTTACGGGTCCTTTTTCGTAAAAAAACAGCTACCCGTGGGGACCGAGGGACCCTTTGAAGATAGTCAAGCAAAGCTTGATCATTTTCGCCCCACTCCGTATCCGATGCGGGAAGATCGGCAAGTACAACGAAGCGGACGGCGGGATCCGACTCGCTTGCCGCCAAAGTTTCCGCTTGAAAAAGCGCGTCATCCGCATCCTTTTCACCCCCGATGAATCTGCTTGTGACGACAACGGTCGCGCACGATTGCGGTAAACGTCGATAGTCCATTTGCAACAGCGGTTTACTTTTTAACCGCATAGCGTAAAAACGCTTCAACAAGTATTCGACGGGGTGCAATACGGCGATAAAAAGCGGCAAAACGGCAACGTAGGCAAAGACGTTTCTCAAGTAATACGCGGGAAACGCCGCGATCAACAAGGAGATCGCCAAAACAAGAAAGGCATAAAAACCCTGCACTTTTGATTTTTCGTTGCGAAGTGGTTCGGCAATCCCGGTTTTTACAAACTTGGCGAGCGCTTTCGGATAATAAAAAAGGATCTCTCCGAAATGAACGTCCAGAACATCAGCAAGAGAAAGACAAGCACCGGCAAGGACCTGCTCGGATACGTCGTTCTTTACGGCACATTCGGAGGTTTTCAACAGATAATCGTTTTTTGCTTTGTCGCTCATGTCGCGATATGAGCTTTCCTTTTGATAAACGGCTCCAGCAACGGATAAAGAGACCATAAAACCATCCGTTAGTTTCGCGCCGAGCGATCGCAACGAATTGACGTATGAGGAGGTCAGCAAGGCGTTGTCGGCAAGGAGATTGTCAAATCCAAGCGCCGCGGTTTGAAACTCCGCTTGATCTACCCCCATCACTCGCTCGTTTCGGTGAAGCTCGGCAAAATACGTCAAGTAACTGTCCGACTTTCTGTTTGTTATTGAAAAAACGGATTTTTTCGCTTTCAGATAAGAGGCGTAATAATGCAACGAACGCTCGGCAAAATAAGAGATCTCCACGAGTAGCCGATAGGCGATCGCGTCTTTTAAAAGAACGATCTCGCCATAGGTCAGCGGCGTTACGGCGTTAAAGGCTTCCACCACCCTGCGAACGCGCTCTTGTGAGACCTTTCCTGCGGAATATTTGACGATAAAATCCGCTAAAACGACGATCCTCGGCACGCCGTCCACGTGCGGGATCAACGTAAACGCTTTGAAATCAATATCTTGCAAACTGCCGCTGAGCAACCGATAATTGTCAAACAACCAAGCCTCAAAGTCATACAGCTTGCGCCCTGCCTTTTTCTTTTTCATCAATACGTTTTGGCATTGTTTGATCGCAAGTTTTATGGGGAAAACCGGCACACCGACGCCTGTCTTTACCGTTTTTCGCAAGCTGTGCGCCAAGTATTCGATGTTTCTGACGGCATCCTCGTCCGACATATCAAAAGCAAACTCGTATTTGTTTTTGGAGGACAACTTGGCAAGCAGTTTTAAGATGGTTTTTGCAACGAAGAAAATCATAAAGGAAGTATTTACAAAGGCGCCTGAAAATAATCATTGCAACAACGTCGGAATAATGATATACTTTAATGGTGAGTTAACCAGACGGTCGCATCAATTGATGAGGAAAGTCCGAGCACCACAGGACAGAGTGCCGGCTAACTACCGGTGAAGGCGACTTTAAGGAAAGTGCACAGAAATACACAGCCGCTTGCGGCAATAGGTGAAATGGTGAGGTAAGAGCTCACCGGAGGCTCGGTGACGAGTCTGCCAGGTAAACCCCACTCGGTGCAAGAGAGGATAGGCTAAGGTGGTCCGCCGCTATCCGACGTTCGCTTGAACGCGTAGGTAACTGCGCGTCTAGACAGATGACCGTTTAATACAGAACTCGGCTTATAGATTAACTCACATCAGACCCATCTTTTAGATGGGTCTTTTTATAAATCGATGCGGTTTTCGGTCAGGTAATCTCTCATCTTTTCAAGCGCCTTGCTTTCAATGCGCGAGATATAAGAGCGGGAGATCCCAAGGAGTTTTGCGATCTCTCGTTGCGGCAACACGTCCGCGCCGTCCAAGCCGTAGCGGTAGCGAATGATCTTGTACTCCCTTTCGTCCAAAACCTTTTTTAAAATGTCTCTGAGCTGTTTGGCACATTCCTGCTTTTCCACCTTGGTGGCAACGTCCATATCCGGCTCTTCCAAAGTGTCCACCAAGGAGATCTCGTTGCCATCTTTGTCCATACCCACCGAAGCAGAAAGAGAAACGCATACTTTATGCTTTTTGTTTGCGCGGATCGCCATTAAGATCTCGTTTTCGATACAACGCGCCGCATAGGTGGCAAACTGCGTTCCTTTATCGAATTTGAAGGTGTCTATGGCTTTCAAAAGCCCTATGGACCCGATGCTGACCATATCGGAGGGGTCAAGTGCGTCAACGTATTTTTTTGCAATATGCACGACGAGGCGCATGTTGTGCGAGATCAATTTTTCCCTTGCATCTTCTTCGCCGTTTCTGAGAGAAACAAAGCACGCCCGTTCCTCCTCGGCGGAAAGGGGCTTGGGGAACGCGCCGCTTCTTTCGATGTAACCGGTCAAACAAAAAGCATTGGAAAGCAGCGCAACGATCCCTTCTACCATCGACACAATCCCCCATTTTTCGCCAAGGTATTATTGTATATTCGACGGTATAAAAAAAATTGCTTGTACCGAACCAATAAGTACAAGCAGCAACGTAGGAAAAAATGTTTAGAGTGAGATCCTGATCGAATTCAAATAGGAAAGCGGCGACGACGTGGGAAGCATAAACTCCACGGCGCAGGCGGTCAAGCGAGTTTTGCTAACGTCCATCAAACGATTGACCTTGTCTTGACCGTATTTGCCGTCACCCAAAATAAAGTAGCCGAAGTGGGCAAGCATCGCGCGGATTTGATGCATCTTACCCTTGTGGATAACCACGCGAAGGAGCGCGCTATCCGCACGTCTATCCTCCACACAAAAGCTAAGCGAAACGGGGACAAAACCATCTTTGGGAAGGTCGGAGATCACCGCGCGCCCCCTTTCGGCGTCTTTTTTATAGTAATACGAAAGCTCAACGCTACCTTTTTGAGGCGGGACGCCGTACACTTCGGCAAGATATTCCTTTTTGATCTGCCCCGCTTTCATGGCGTCAAAAAGCTCTTGATATGCAAGGTCGGTTTTGGCAAAAAGCAAAATGCCGTCCGTATTTGTATCCAAACGGTGCATCAAACGAACGTCACCCTTATCCGCCGTAACAATGGTACAAAAAGAGACCGCGCCCTCGCTTGCAATGCCTTTTGGCTTATAGCAGGCAAGGATTTGGTCGTCCTCGTAAATTACCTTGACGGATTTTTTGTTTTTGGGATAGATCGTCACAACGGACCCATCTTTCAAAACGTGATCCAAAGAAACGCGTACGCCGTCGACTTTTACGTCACGCCGACGGGCGCAGGCGGAGATCTCTGAAAAAGTGACTTCTGGAAAAAGATCGGAGATCACCCTTTTTAAGGGCTTTTCCTCCCCACGATAGGTTCTTTCGATCATCATTTTTTGCCGAGGATCCTCTCGATCTCGGCAAGGAAGGTGTCGATATCTTTAAACTCTTTATAAACGGAAGCGAAACGCACGTAAGCAACCTGATCCAGCTCCTTGAGCCCTTTCATGACCTCATCGCCGATCTTGTCGCTGGAGACCTCGTTGGTACCGAGGTTGTAAACGGTCTTTTCGATCTCCGTCACAAGACGATTGATGCTCTCATACGTTACGGGACGTTTTTCGCACGCTTTCATGATGCCGCTGCGCAATTTGTTGATGTCAAACAGCTCGCGGTTGCCGTCCTTTTTGATGACGAAAACGGGGATGCGCTCCACGGTTTCATACGTTGTAAACCGCCTGCCGCACTCCAAGCACTCGCGACGACGCCTGATGGAAGTGCCGTCGTCGGAGATCCTCGAATCGATAACTTTACTGTCCAATGAACCGCAATATACGCATTTCATAACCTGTCTCCTTTGTGAAAATTATACTATATATTGTGGTAAAAAAGCAAGAAAAAACCGAACATTGTGTTTTAGGGGAGCATAGCGCGTCAGCCCATCGGAAAATTGCCGCTCGGTAAATTCACGAGGATCACGTCGTCGCCGATCTTGTTGATGTTTTGCCATGGGATAAAAAGAGCGTCCCTGCTCCCAAACGATTTAAACAACGATTTGTCTCCCGGCGCCATGATGCCAAGGACCCTGCCGTTACAAGACAAAGCAAGATCAATGATCTTTCCGAAACATTTTCCGTCGTTTACGTTGACGATCTCCTTTTCTCTGAGTTCGCAAAAAGTCAGCTCATTCATAGGAAAGCATATTGCAAAAAACAAAAGGATATGACCTTTTGCTTGCAAATTGTGGAATTATTTTAAAGCCATCACGTGGTGGACAGGATCTCGCGCAGGCGTTTGATCGCCGTATTTTCCAGCCTTGACACTTGCGCTTGCGAGATGCCGAGGCTACCGCTGACCTCCACCTGCGTCCTGCCCTTGTAATACCTTAGCCCCAAAACTTCCCTTTCCTGCTCCGGCAAGCTTTTGATCGCGTTAAAAAGGTCAAGGTGCTCCGTCCAACCCTCCTCGGGGTTTCTTTCCCCTGCGACGCTGTCCATCACAAGCAGTGAATCCGCACCGTCTCCCGCAATCGGCTCATACAGCGACATCGGCGTGGAAATGGCGTCCAACGCGCAGACGACCTCCTTGACGGGAGCGTCCATCTCCTCCGCGATCTCATAAAGCGTGGGATCAGCCACGTTACGCAGTTCAAGTGTCTGTTTTGCCTGCATCGCGCGATAAGCGACGTCGCGCATGCTTCTGCTGACCTTGATCCCGTTGGATTCCCTTACAAATCGTCTGATCTCGCCGAGGATCATCGGTACGGCATACGTGCTGAACATCACATTAAACGATGGATCAAAGTGATTGAGCGCTTTAACAAGCCCCAAACATCCTACCTGAAAAAGATCGTCAGGATCGGCATTAGCCGTTGAAAACCGATGGACCATCGAGAGTACGAGCCGCATATTTGCAAGCAAAAACCGTTCTCTTGCGTCTTTGTCACCTTGTTTGATCTTCTTCAGCAGTTCTTCGCTTTCCTTTGCCGTCAACTTGGGCAGTTTGTTTGTGTCCAAACCGCATATCGTGACCTTGTGCGCCATTTGTTTCCTCCTATGTAACAGCGCGCAAGGATATTATTTCTTTTTTTCGATCGAATTATACAAATTTTGCCAATTCTTTTCGCAGTTTGCCAAGAACTTTCTTCTCTATCCTTGAAATATACGACTGTGAAATGCCCATCATATCGGCGATCTCCTTTTGCGTCATCTCCTCTGAGTCCATAAGTCCGTATCGCAATTTAATGATCTCAAACTCCCGTTTGGACAAACTGGAAAAGGACTTATACAGCTCTTCGATCTCGGTTTTCCGCTCCAGATCTTTTGCGATCTGATCCGGCTCCGTCCCAACGACGTCGGACAGCAAGAGCTCGTTCCCTTCCACGTCCACGTTGATGGGCTCGTCCAACGATACTTCGCACTTCCTCTTAACAACCTTTCTGAGATACATCAAGATTTCGTTCTCGATGCATCGCGAGGCAAACGTGGCAAGTTTGATGTTTTTGGACGGATCAAAAGAATTGACCGCCTTCATAAGCCCGATCGCACCGATCGAAACGAGGTCGCTGATGTCCCCTACGCTGCCCTCAAACCGTTTGGCGATATACACGACAAGGCGCAGATTGTGCTCGATGATGTCGTTCTTTACGCTCTCATCCCCCCTAAGCAGTCGTTCCATTGCCTCACGCTCCTCTTCCGGCGTGTACGGCGCGGGAAGAGACTCGCCGTAAATAAAATTCAGATCGTCAGACTTGTGAAACAGATCAAAAAAGCAAACTACCCTCTTCAAAAACCGTTTAATCTTTTCAAACATAGATAATCTCCTTATTCGCACGGCAGGATCAAGGCGTATTCCTTTGGAAGATCGGAAAGCGCCGCCGTTACGTTGAAAAGTATATTCTCGTGCCCGCGCGAATATATCCTTATTTCAGGTATTTTGACAAGCTTCAGCACCTTGCTGCCGCTGGCGGTATGTACGCACATTTCGCCAAACTTCGGAAGATCTCCGAGCTCGGAAAGGCGCTTTTGATCGGTGACAACCACGCCCTCGCCGTTTTGATCCGTCAAAAGATTTCCGCTGTCAAACAGAGCGCTGATCTTTATGCTCTTCTCACGGTTGACGATCTCCGCCATGGCAAATTTTGTTTTTCTCTTTCTTTCCGTCGACAACCCGATCATCTGGCGGACGAAATAAAGAAGCAACAAAACCCCGATCGATATCAACGCAACCACGCCGCCGAGTTTTATACCGATAAACCCATTATGCATCTTGTCGCCAAGGAGAAAGCAAAGGATCCCAGATAACAAAAAGGATAAAAGCGCATAAACAAACGTATTGATCAAGTAAACTTTTAGTGATTTTTTTAAAGTAAGTAACAAAGACGAGATCAGTAGCGCCGCGATCTTAAAAAGAAAGGCGTATTTTGTTATCAAAGGAAACGCAAGAGCAAAACCGCTTCCGACAAGAGCGGAAAGCGCGATAGGAAAATGCCTGACCTTTTGCTTGGTTAAAAGATAGGTCAAGTATCCAAGTAAAAAATCAAAGAAAAAATTGTCCAACAGTACCGCTTCCACGTAAACAACCATACAAAAAGAGTACTTTATTAAGCGGTGAAAAAACAAAGAGGAATTGGTTGTTTTTGTAGGAAAAACACTATTTGTTAACAAAAAAAAGCATTCGCAAAGCGAATGCTTAATTTGCTGTTAGGTTTTATCACGGATGCCTTTTGAGCTTACGCATAAACGCTGGCAGATCGTTATCGGAAAGGCGGATCCTACCATCCTGATCGTCACTCGGTTGCGGCGCGGGCTCGCTTGTAATGGGACGACGCTCCGGCATAGGAGGAAGATCGGAGGGAACAACTCTATCACGCGGAGAAAGGTTCATCCCGAGCTGGGTCGCAGTGGTCCTTTGTTGGACAAACTTAGGCAGGATCGGATCGGTACCGTGCTTAAAGCCCGTTGCGATGATCGTTACGGAAACTTTGTTTTCATTTTCTCGGTTCATATCCGCGCCGAAGATCAACGTTGCGTCGGGGTTCAAAACCTGCGCCACAAGGGAGCCGGCTTCATTAACTTCGTTAAGGCTGAGGTCCATACCGCCGGATATAAACAAAATCGCCGCGCTTGCTTCGCGAATGTTGGTATCAAGCAAACGATTGTTGACGGCTTGTCTGACAGCTTCCACCGTTCTGTTCTCGCCCTCCGCCTGACCGATTCCGATGTGCGCAAAGCCCTTTTCTTTTAAAACCGTCTTTACGTCGGCAAAGTCACGGTTGATGATGGAATTTTTAACGATCAAGCCTGCGATGCCCTGAATGCCCTGACGAAGGACGTCATCGGCAAAGGAAAACGCTTTGCTAAAGGTTGTCCCCTTGGGCAACACTTCCAAAAGTTTCTCGTTGGGGATCACAAGGAGAGTATCCACGTATTGCCTGAGCTCATTGATGCCTGATAGGGCTTGTGACATCCTCTTTTCCCCTTCAAACTTGAAGGGCGTTGTCACGACGGCGATGGTCAAGATGCCAAGTTCACGCGCTACGCTTGCAATGACGGGAGCCGCGCCCGTGCCGGTGCCGCCCCCCATTCCTGCGGTGATAAACAAGAGATCCACCCCTTGCAAAAGCTCTTTAATGATCTCTTTTGTCTCTTCCGCAGCCTTTTTGCCGATGTTGGGGTTGGATCCCGCGCCCAAGCCTCTTGTCAACGTCGCACCGAGAACGACCTTCTTTTTGGCTTCGCAATAAATAAGGTCCTGCTTGTCGGTGTTTGCGGCAACGAATTCTGCGCTGTCAATGCCGGAACGGATCATGCGATTAACGGCGTTATTACCCGCGCCGCCCACGCCGATCACCAAGATCTTACAGACGCGTTCCGTAAGTTCCTCCGGTTGAACGGACTCCGTCTCCATAGCGTCGAAATCACCCAAAA
The DNA here is from genome assembly GCA_002371075.1 of Christensenella sp. UBA3770. Lineage (GTDB taxonomy): Bacteria > Bacillota > Clostridia > Christensenellales > CAG-1252 > CAG-1252. Next base: position 34,695 of record DFFS01000080.1, on the reverse strand, counting down.
ACTCTTCCATAAAAACCTCCTACAAACGGAAAAGGCGCTTGAAAAACCCAAATTTTTCGCCCTTTTCCATGATGATTGCTTTCTTCAGCAAGCCGACCATCGTCGAATAGCACGGCTTGTCATAATTTGGCATCGAGGGTTGAACCACTTCAACCTCCCTGTCAAAACATTTGGAGATGTACTCCCTTGAAAAGCGGATCTCCGAAAACCCGCCACCCGTTAAAAAGATCGGTTGATCGGGCGCGATGTCAAAACGGAAGGCTTGCAGTGCCTTGCGGATATAGTTGACAACGCAGGAAATGCACTCTTTGGCGATCACGTTGATCTGCTCGATCGGATAGGTGTAGGTGTTGGCGTCGTATTTCAAGGAATAGTCACCTTCACCCTTGTAGCCGAGATTGATCTTTTGCGTAAGCGCCGCGGCAACGTTGAACGGGATGTTCATCGTCGTGGAAATGCCAAGCGGGATCATGCTGCCGCCAAGAGAGAAATCCTTGAGCTCAAGCAATGCGTCTCCGCCGATAAAAAGCACTGTCGTTGAGAGAAAGCCGATGTCGGCGAGGACCACGCCGTTTTCCCTCTCCTCTTTGGAGAAAAGCGACAACGCCGCAGCATACTCCGACTGAATAAACTCAACCGATTTGACGCCGTAACGCAAAAGCCCTTGGCGAATGGATGAGATCACCTCCGTTTTGACGCCTACGTAAGCGATCTGTGTCTTTAAGGCGGAAGTTTCCTTCCCTATGGGGGAGGCAAGTCTTTCCCCTTTGTCGTTAAGATAATATGCCGCTTCCGCATGAATACGGGTATATGGGGAACCGATAAACGGATCGTTTCCATCCATCAGGTCGGAAATGTCCGTAGAAGTCACGCGCTTCCTTTGCGGGAAAGAGACCTTTTCGAAAACGGTGCGAACGATGGCAAATTGCGACGGAATGCCAACGTAGACCCTTTTGATCCTGCCGGAATTGCGCTCGATCTTGTCAATCAGTTTGACGATGGAGGGAAGAACCTGTTCGGGAGCGATCCAAGCGCCGTCCATAAAGCCGTCGTACTCGATCTCATAAGAGTTTTTGACGGCAAAATTGTCATCGGAGAGACGCTCCGCATTATAGGCGCAGATGGATTTGGAACCTATATCGATGACAACCATATCGGACAGATCGGACATAAAACCCCCTATAATTATTTATTATAAAAAATTTATTTTATATTGTCAATAGCGAAAATGCTTTATAATGAAAAAAACGATCAATTGATCGTTTCTTTCCAAACATAGGCGTTGACGTCTTTGTCAAACAAGATGTATCCTTTAGTGTAATCGATGTCAACGTCCTTGGACGAATAGTAAAACAAGCAATAATAGATTTGATCGTAAACGCCGGTTTGAAGAGACTTGTCCAACACAAGGGACACGCCTTTGTTGGTTTTGATAAAAGCCTTGACGCCGTCCGTCTTATCGAAAGCAATGCTCTTGAAGAACGTAAAGAAACGTTTCCCGCTGATCTCGTAATTGGCGGCACACTCGGCAATATCCTTCAAAACGTCGCCGCACGTTGCGTCGGTAAAAATGATTTTGCTCCCAACGGCGGAAATAGCGCCATCGTCGGGCATCTCAAAAGTCACTCCGGTAACCGTAGTAACGTTGGAATAAACGCCTGATGCGGGAATGATGTTTAAGATCTTCATGGAAGAGTCGATCAAAGCATAGGCGCCACCGTCCGCAGAGGAAACGAGCATAATGCCTGTCCTAATGGTGGTGGAGATCACGATCTTGTTTGGAAAAATACGGCGGATGCCCAAGACCTCAACGTAAGGGTTTTGCTTTTCAATGGAATTTTTGACGGTATCTTTGCTGATGGAAACGATGCTGCGCCCTATCGTCAACCCACTGGACTCGATGATCTCATCCGTGTTGATCAAACCGGAAGAAACGTCGCTTTCCACCGTAACGTCACGCACTACGAAAACCGTGCAAGCCAAAAGTACGATCGCGATGACGATCAAGATCAAAGCAACAAAGATCCCTATGACAACTTTTGATCTGTTCATTCCAACCTTTTGATTTCGGCGCCGAGAGCGCCAAACGTTTTCTCGATGGACTCGTACCCTCTGTCGATGTAATTTGCGTGATCGATCACGGTATAACCATCGGCACGCACACCGGCGATCACAAGCGCGGCACCACCGCGGAGATCACCCGCCGAAACTGCCGCACCCTCCAACCTTTTTACGCCGCGGATCACGGCGGCACGGTCTTTTACGGTGATCATCGCGCCCATTTTGGTAAGCTCACGCACGATGCGGAAACGTGTTTCAAAGATGTTTTCCACAATAACGCCCGTCCCCTCCGCAACCGACATCATCACCATCATTTGAGACTGAAGATCCGTCGGAAAACCGGGATAAGGCTGCGTTTCAAGTTTGTCGAAACCGCGCGGGCGACCGCTTGCGCTCAGTGATATTCTATCACTTTGCTGAGAAATTACGCAAGTGCTTTTGCTCATTTTAAACAGGAGCGGCTCAAGATGTTCGGGGACGGCGTTTGTTATACAAACGTTTCCTCCGCAAGTTGCCCCGGCGATCAAAAGCGTTCCCGCAACGATGCGATCGGGAATGGGCGTGTACGTGCAACCGTGCATTTTCGGAACGCCCTCAACCGTGATCCTGCCGCTACCCGCACCGCTTACCTTTGCGCCCATCGCATTCAAAAAGTTTTGCAAGTCAACGATCTCGGGCTCTTTTGCGGCGTTTGTAATCCGCGTCGTCCCTTTTGCCAAAACGGCAGCCATCATCAGGTTCTCCGTTGCGCCGACGCTTGGAAAATCCAGCGCGACGTCAGCTCCCTTAAGCCTCCCTCCGTCACAATAGATCATGCCGTGGCTTTCCTCAATGGCAATACCCATTTCGCGCAATCCTTTGAGATGGATATCCAAGGGACGAACGCCGATGTCACACCCACCGGGATACGCCACAACGGCTCGGCGCATTCTGCCCAGGATCGGACCCAACAAAAAGAAGGAGGAACGCAACTCTTTGGCAAGATCGGTAGGCACGTTATGACTTGTCAAATCGTCGTTTTTTACGGTGATGACGTCTTGCTCCACAAGACATTTTGCGCCCAGTCCTTCTATGATCCGCAACATGTTTGCGATATCCGTCAAATGCGGAACGTCGCGGATCACGCACTCCTCCTCTGTCAAAACCGTAGCCGCAAGAATGGGCAGGATCGCGTTTTTAGCCCCTTTTATCCTAACCTCTCCGTTTAACGAAGAGCCGCCTTTTACCAACAATTTGCTCATCGAATTCTCCGAAAAAAAAGATACTATATCTTATGGAGATCCCCGCTTGAAATGCTACTGTTGCGATTGACGGATAAAAGCACGCCGATCGCCGTCATAAAACTTACCAAAGAGCTGCCGCCCGCGCTGATAAACGGTAGCGGAAGCCCCGTCGGCGGGATACACCCCGTAACGACGGCAAGGTTGACTGCCGTTTGTATGGCAATGACGGAAGTTACACCTGCGGCAATCAACGCTTCAAAGCGCGTTTTTGCCTTTGCCGCAGTAACAAAGCCGAAGTAAATGAGCGCGCCGAAAAGCACGATCGTTACCGTGGCGCCGAAGAGCCCCAGCTCTTCACCGATGATCGAAAAGATAAAATCCGATTCCGCAAACGGTAAAAAAAGATATTTTTGTCTGCTGTTAAACAGCCCAACGCCAAACAAGCCGCCGCGACACAGTGCATAATAGGATTGGATCAGTTGGTAGCCTTCCGCTTTCGGCGACGCCCACGGATCCAAAAACGCCGTCAACCTCTTCAATCGATAGGGTTCGATCAAAATCAAAATAGGAATGAGAAGCAATGCGGGGATCATCAAAAGGAGCAGTTTTTTTATGGGGACCCCGCCGACGAGAAGCATAAACAACATCACGCACAGTACGCACATCGTAATGCTCATATTGGGCTCCAACATGATCAAAACGCACATTGCAACACCGGGCAACAACACAAAAATGACGTTTTTGAAAGAGTTTGCCCCCTTTTCCGAAAGATAGGATGCGGCAAACACTACGTAGCCGAATTTTGCAACTTCGGAGGGCTGCATCGTCATAAATCCAAGGTCGATCCACCGTCTTGCGCCGTAACTGACCACACCTACGCCCGGGAGAAAAATCACGCCCAGCAAAGCGAAAGAAACGATCAAGATAACGTAGCGAAGCTTTTTTAACGTCGTGGGGTTGACGCGCGATACGCCAAACATCGCCGCCCCGCCAACAAACAGTGCGATCGCCTGCTTTTTTACGTAGTAAAACTCGTCGCCGATGTTCTTCTCTGCGGCGTAATAACTTGCGCTGTAGATCATCAAAAGCCCAAACGCGGAAAGCATCAACGTCAAAATGATCAGCGCGGCGTTTCGCCTTTTGCATTCCGGCACGGCAAAGGAACGTGGGAAATCGACCGATTGCAATGTATTACTTGGGGACACGTTCGAAAGCGTTTTTGTATTTTGCGACGATCTCATTAAAAATCATTCCCCTTTCTTCGTAATTTTTGTACTTGTCAAAAGACGCAGATGCCGGAGAAAACAAAAGCGCCTGCAACGGCTCTTTGACAAAATCCTCTACGCACGCCTCGAGAGTGGGCATCATGCGACATCTTTCATACATGGCAGATGGCGCGGCAAGCAATATATCTCTGGCGTTTGCTCCGCAAAGATAGATCCTTTGAACGTTTTCTTTCAAGCCGGCAAACAGGCGCGAATAATCCTCCCCTTTATCGCTACCACCGAGAATGAGCGCTGTTGGAACAGAAAGGCGACCCGCAGCAAAGATCGTTGCGTCAACGTTGGTCCCTTTACTATCGTTATACACGTCAGCGCCGCATAGCTTTCCGACGTGTTGACACCTGAAGGGCGGGATCTTGACCTTGTCATATAACGTTAAAAATTCTTTTTTGACCCCACAATACGTTGAGGCGACGGCAAACGCGCAAAGATAATCCGCATCGTATCCCGCGCCAAGGGACAACGAAGGGAGAGAATATCTTTTTCCGTTATGATAAATTGCTCTGCCGGAAAGATAATAATCGGCGGCAGGATCGGTGACGGAATACGTGATCGCACCCGTTACGCCGCGTTGAAGGGGATCGCCGCTGTTGACAACTTTGATCATCGATCTTTCTAAGAGAGAGAGTTTAACGCTTTGATAACGTTCTTTGGTCAGGTGTCGGTCAAGGTGGTCTTCCCCAACGTTTGTGAGTGCGGCGATCTCGGGACGGAAAAACTGACTTTGCTCTATTTGAAAGCTGCTTATTTCCAAAACGATCGTATCTTTTTTGCCGATCGCGCCTACCCGCTCTATCCAGGGCGTGCCGACGTTTCCCACAAGAAAACTGCGCCAGACGCTCGACAACAATTTGTGGAGAACCGTGCACGTCGTCGTTTTGCCGTTGGTGCCGCTGACGGCAAAAACGTGCGTTGACGGACAATGTATGTAAGCAAGATCGATCTCGGATAAAACAGGCACCCCGCACTCTTTGACTTTAAGCACAATGGGATGCGTCAAGGATATGCCCGGACTGATCACGGCGTAATCATAGCAATCGCAAAGCCGATCCGCGGCTTCTATAGAGAGCGCATCGTCATATGTCTCCGTCTCGACACCCTCTTTTTGCAAAAAAGCACAGACGGCTTGCCCCGTCTTGCCCATACCCAAAACCATAACTTTTTTATTACGACCAGACATATTGCCCCACCAAAACCGAGATCACGGCGATCACGCCCATCACCAACGTGACGATCGTGTATATCGCGCAGATTTTTGCCTCTCCAAGCCCTTTTTTCTCAAGATGGTGATGATACGGCGACATCAAAAACACACGCTTTCCGTGCGTTAGCTTGAAATACAGGACTTGTATGATTATAGATATGCCGGAGATCACAAACATTATGCCCACGATGGGCACGAGAAACGGCTCCTTGGAAAACAGCGCCACGGCGGCAAGCGCACCGCCGAGTCCGAGCGACCCGGTATCCCCCATAAAGATCGACGCTTTGTTTGTGTTAAAAAGCAAAAACGCAAGCAACCCGCCGATCAGCGCACAGCAAAAAGTCAAAAGGGTTGTGGATAATTCTCCTTTTAGGAGAAACAGCGAAATAACAAGTGCAAAGGAAAACAAATATGCAACGGAACACCCCGACGCCAGCCCGTCCAAGCCGTCTGTTAAATTGACGCAATTGGACAAAGCGAGAAAGATAAAACAGGCGAATGGAACGTACCAAACGCCGAAATCAACGCTTTTACCGTAAAAGGGAAAGTAAACGGCTGAACCGATCCCCTCCGCGCGATACGCATAAAAGACAACGATCAAAGCTATGGCAGCTTGTCCGATTATTTTTTGATAAGGGCGCAAGCCGAGGTTGTCCTTGGTTTTGATTTTGATAAAGTCGTCCAAAAAGCCCAAAACGGCATAGGATAGCATCACAAACGATGCGATCGCGCCGACGGACAGCAAGCGACCCTCCCCAAAGACAAGCGTCGCGCATAACGTCGGCAACAAAAAGATGAAACCACCAAACGTCGGCGTTCCCGCTTTTGCGGCGTGCTGTTCAACGTATGAAAGAATGGGCTGCCCCGCTTTCAGTTTTCTCGCCACGGACAAAACGAGAGGCGAAAGCAAAAGAGCCGCCGAAAAACTTACGACAAGCGCCAGGAGCGCACGTATCAACCAAGCTATTTCCAAGGGACACCTACCGACTTAATTTTTGCAAAACTTCGCTGTCGCTATACGGTATTTTTTCGCCTTTAATTTCGATGTATTCCTCGTGTCCCTTTCCCGCCACGACGATCGTATCCCCAACGTCAGCATAATCAAACGCGCGGCGGATGGCTTTCTCGCGATCAAGGATGATCTCGCAGGGATAATCGACCGGGATACCCTTTCTGACCTCCTCCGCGATGGCCTTTTCTTCTTCAAAACGAGGGTTGTCGTTTGTGATGATCACATAGTCGGAGTACTTTGCCGCGATCGAACCCATGATCGGACGCTTCAGTCGGTCCCTGTTTCCACCGCAACCGAAAACCGTCACGATTTTACCTCCTTGCCCTTTTAGATCGGAAAGCAAGTTTTCAAGTCCGTCCGGCGTGTGCGCAAAATCCAAGACCACCCGCCTGTCCATAACGTATTTTACGTTAAATCTGCCGGGGACGAGGGGGATCTTTTCAAGCGCTTTGGCAATAACGGGCAAATCGATGCCAAAGTACATTGCCACGGAAATTGCCGCCATAACGTTATAAACGTTAAATTTCCCTCCTAACGGCGTGACGAGATGCTCTATTCGATCGAAAGCGTTGACCGTAAAACTCAGCCCCTCACCGTCCTCCGCTACGTTAATAGCAAAAACGTCGGCGGGATTATCGATGCCGTAGGTGATGATCGGGAGCTTGTTTGCGGCAATGATCCGTCTGCCGTAAACGTCGTCGGAATTGACGATGGCAAGAGCCGTATTTTCCGGCGAAAAATAGGACAACTTTGTTTGGGCGTACGCCTCCATCGTTTTGAAAAAGTCAAGGTGATCCTGCGAAACGTTTGTGAAAACCGTTGCGTTTGCCTTGATGCCAAAGAGCTTTTTATAGTAAATCGCGTGAGCGGACGCCTCTATAAAGACGTATTCCATACCGCTCTCCCGCATTTCGGCAAGATGCGCGTTGAGATCAAGTGGGTCGGGTGTGGTCAAAACACCCTCAAAGCGGCGCCTGCCGATTTTGTAGCCAAGCGTTCCGACGGTGCCGACGTTGTGACCCGCAAACGAAAAAATCTCCGAAAGGATATCCGTCACGGAAGTCTTTCCGTTGGTGCCGACGACGGTGACGATCTTCATGCTCTTCGCGGGATTGTGATAAAAATTTGCAGCGATCAGCGACAAAGCCGACCTTGTGTCCTCCACGACAAACTGCATTTGGTCCGTAGCGATTTCCTTGTTTGTCACGATGGCGACGGCGCCGTTTTCTATCGCTTGCGAAACGTAGTCATGCCCGTCGCACGTACCGCCCGTTAAACAAACGAACAAAGCATTTGGCGTTACTTTCCTGCTGTCGCAACAAACGCACGAAACCTCTGCATCTCGATAATTCAACGCTTTTTTTATAGTAACGCCTTCCAACAATTGACCGATTTTCACCTTTTATTCCTCCGACAACGCGATCAGGACGATCGAATCTTCGTTGATGATCTCACCCTTTTGCGGGTATTGCGCGATGACAACGCCGCCCGTCCCCGTCAACTCGGAATGCACACCCAGAGCATTTACAGATTTTATTGCACTCCCTGCCGTCTGCCCGACCAGATCGGGCATTTCCCGATACGTAAAGGTTTTTAACGCCTCGGTAGGCTTGATCTGTTTGTACTCAAAGATCTTTGAAAAGATCTGCCCAACGTAAGGCGCAGCCACCAAACTGCCGTAATACCTGTATCCGACGGGTTCGTCCACCATGAAATAAACGATATATTCCGGGTCCTCCACGGTGCTGAACCCTATGAAGGACGAAACGTACTTTCCCGAAGCGATGGCGCCGTTTTGATACTTTTGCGCCGTGCCCGTCTTACCGCCTATCGAATACCCGGCGACGCCGGCAAGTTTTCCACTCCCAAGCGAGACCACATTCTTTAACAGTTTACGCACCGTCAGAGAGGTGTTTTCGGTCAAAATTTGTCCCCTTTCCGCAGGATAATTGCGTATTACGTCGCGTCCGTTTCCATCCGTTACGCTTTGCATCAAATACGGCGTGACCACCTTTCCGCCGTTTACCGCCGCGGCAGTTGCAACGATCAATTGCATCGGCGTGATCGCAATGGCTTGACCAAACCCGATCCTCGCCGCGTCAACGGTTTTTACCTGATCCTTTTTTAACAAGATCGAGGAGGTCTCACCGGTAAAATCTATATCCGTTTTTCGCGTCAACCCGAATTTTTCAAAGTAAGAGTACATTCTTTCTACGCCGATGCGCTCCGCAAGCTCCATAAACACGCAGTTGCAACTGTTTTGCACCCCCTCGGCAAAACTTTGACTGCCGTGCCCGATGGATTTCCAACAACGGATCCTTTTGCCGTCCACGACCTTTCCGCCCGCGCAGTAAAACCTGTCCTTTTCGGAAACGACGCCAAGATCCAAGGCGATCGCTGTCGTTAAGATCTTAAAGGTGGACCCGGGCTCATACACAGACGTAATGGCATTCAGCTTCATTTTGGCAAAAAGCGAATTGACGTCCGACCTATCCAGGTTGTTTGGGTCAAAGGAAGGGGCTTGCGCCATGGCAAGGATCGCACCGGTTTTTGCATTCATAACAACGCAATTCGCGCTCTTTGCGGAATACTCGGAAAGTGCGGAATTTACGGCATTTTCGGCAAAAAATTGTATCGTTGCGTCGACCGTCAAATTGAGGTTCAATCCGTCAGTTGCGGGCAGATATGCGATCTCTCCGTTGAGCTCTCTTCCGACAAGATCCGTCTGAGTGAGTTCCTTGCCGTCCTGCCCTTTCAGATAATCGTTATAGTAGCCTTCGAGCCCCGACTGTCCCTCGCCGTCCACGTTGACAAAACCAAGCAGCTGCGACAGATAATTGCCGTATTTATAATACCTTTCGATATCTCTGCTGAAATAGATGCCGGTCACGTCCTTTTCGATCAAAGCTGTCATTTGTCCTTTTGACAGTTTTTTTGCGACGGTCACCTCGGAGACACCCTTTTTCGTAACCTTTTCAAGCACTTTTTCATATTCCACATTAAGGACGCTTGCGATCGCCTCTGCCGTACTTTCTTTGTCAAACGTCGCATTGGGTCGTACGTATAAAGTATAGGTCGTGTTGCACCCGGCAAGCTCCGTTCCGTTGCAGTCGCAGATGCTGCCTCTGACAGCGCGAAGAGGTACGTCTCGCGTCCATTGGTCAAGCGCCTTTGCCTGCAACGAGCGGCCCTTGACCACCTGCAAATAAATCAGTTTTCCCCCTACGATTAAAAAAATAAAGGTTATCAGCATCATCATTGCAAATAACCTTCTTTTGATTGATATATTTGATTGTAAGTTCAAGTCGCTATCAGCCTCCGAAAACGTTGTTCAACCAGTTGCAGAACTTGTCGAAACCTCCTTCTTCCTCTTTGGCTTCCTGAGCTCTTTGCGGGGCTTCCACAGCCACCACTTCGCCGCTCTTTAACATGATGTAGTTCTCACCGCCGCCGAAAGACGCCTCTTCCTGCTCTTGCTCGGACGCTGCGATGCCGGCAAGGATCACGTTATCCGTTTCGGCGTTTGCCGTCAACGTTTCCGTTTCCACCTTCTTGGAAACGATCGTCGTGGTTTTATCGCCGAGTCCCACCACGGATAGGGTTACGGCAACCAGCGCAACGACCGCGATCACTATATACGTGACCAAAAAAGCCAAGCGCTTGTTGTGGGTTTTGTTTTGCTCGGGTTGCTGCTTGTTCTGCTTAGCGTCCCAAAACTTGTCGTAATTGTTTTCGCCCGCATTGATGTTTTGCATATAAAAACCGTAACGGTTTTCATCCGCCCTTTCCAAGCGACTTCTGTTTGCGGGTCTTTCGAGAGAATCCATCAAGGAATCACGATAAGACTGAGAAGTGCGGTTGCGCTCTTCTTCATAAGACCTGTCGTAATCATAACGAGCATAACGATCGCTACGCAAAGAAGCGTAATCGTATTCGGCACCGTATGCGGTTCTTTCACGTTCGCTCACCATCATTGTATTCTCTCCTTTTTAATATATTCCTTTTTTTGTGCGATCCTGAGTTTTGCGCTCTTGGATCTTGGGTTTTGTTCCATCTCTGCAAGAGAAGGAAGGATCGGCTTTTTTGTTATGATCTCGATCTCGCTGACCTTGTCGCAGGTGCAGATCGGAGAACGAGGCGGGCAGATGCAATCGAGTTCTGCGTATTTGAAGGCTTGTTTTACGATGCGGTCTTCCAACGAATGGAACGTGATGACCGCGATCCTGCCGCCCGGTTTTAACAGTTTTATCGCGCCAAGCACCGCTTCGTACAGCCCCGAAAGCTCTCCGTTGACTTCGATGCGAATTGCCTGAAAGACGCGTTTTGCCGGATGTGATCCGTTAAATCTGACTTTGGGCGGAATGCTTTTTTCAATGATCCGCACCAGTTCCAGCGTGCTTTTTATGGGAGCGATCTCCCTTTCTTTTACGATGTTCGCCGCGATCTTTTTCGCAAAGGGCTCTTCACCGTATTGAAACAGGATGTCCGTCAGCTGTTTTTGCGAATACTCGTTGACCACCGTGCTTGCCGTCAAGGCAGCTTCGCCATCCATACGCATGTCAAGCGGCGCATCGAAGCGATAGGAGAACCCTCTTTCCGGCGTGTCCAGCTGATAGGAGGAAACGCCAAGGTCCATCAGTATGCCGTCCAACCGCTCTTCGTTCCAAGACGCTATCGCGTCTTTAAAATCGGAATGAATGAACGTCGGCGCATTTCCCAGCCTGTTTTTTGCAAAGTTCAATGCGTCTTGATCTTTGTCTACCGCATAGAGCTTTCCGCCCTGCAGCCTTTTTAAGATCTCGGCACTGTGCCCCCCTCCGCCGAGGGTGCAATCCAGGTAGCGCCCTTCCGGCTTTATCCGAAGCCCCTCGATCACTTCTTGAAGCATCACCGGAACGTGACGGAAGTCGCTCATTTATTTCCTCTCTAAACGTCTGATGGTCTTGTTGGGATTGTCTTTTGCAAGCGTCTCGTAATACACGTCCTCTCTCCAGATCTCAAGCTTGTTTGCCATACCGATAAAGAGCGCCTCGTCCTTTAAGCCAAGCGTCTCGCGCAGGATCTGCGGGATCTGATATCTGTCTTGGCTGTCACAGACAAATTGGAACATGTTTGCAAAGATGTAACGTTGCTTGACGTATTCGGGGTCGGTCACTTCCATACGAGCGTATTTGTCGTAGATCTGATCCATCATCTCTTCGGTATAAATGACCAAATTCTCCTGATCGCCGATGGTGATCCAAAGATTATCGCCAAGAAGCGATTTGATCTTCGCGGGGATCCTTACTCTGCCCTTCGCGTCGATTTGGTATTTATATGTGCCGCCGATGAATTTTCTCAAGTGACCATACCTCCTTGTCCATATCATATCACTTTTTAGCCACTTTCGTCCACTCTTTTTTTAAAATTTTTCAAATTATTTTTTATAAAAAGATATATTGTGGTTGCTTTTATTGAAAAACACAATATATTGTGGTTTCAATGGTGGATATCGGTGGATATTTTTTTCGAAAATTACAAAAACGGACAAAAAAAACAGGAGGGATACCCCCTCCCGGATGCCCCCTATCGGGGGTAAAAACCGTTTTTGCCCGTTAAAGTGGATAAAAGTGGCGGGTCAATCGGAAACCGTCACAAGCGAAAAATCGACGAGGTCGCAACTGGTCAAAAAGTAATCCGTCCCGCTTAAATAAACTTTCTTTTTGGCATAAACGTTGCCGTGCAAATGACCGTACACCGCCATGGGGACTTCATACTTTGCAAAAAGCTCCGTCACGGGCGATGGCGACAAGGAGACGTCAAAGGGCGGATAATGCGTCATGCCGACGACAACGTCGCCCTCCTTTCGCTCCTTGCTCATTGCGGAAAGAGAAAGCTCCAAGCGGATCAGCTCTCTTGCATAAATCTTTTTATCTTCTTCCATGTCGGAGTCTGCCAGCCAGCCGCGGCTGCCGCAGATCAAGTATTTTCCGATGCGCAAAACGTCGTTTTGCAAAGCAAAAAAGCCCTCGGGAAGAATGGACCTGACTTTGGAGATGGATTGCCACCAATAATCGTGATTGCCCTTTAAAAGAACTTTTTTTCCGGGAAGTTCGGCAAGCATTGCAAGATCCTTTTTTACGTCTTCCAAAGTCATTGCCCACGAAAGATCTCCGGCAAGAAGAACAACGTCCTCTTCCCCGACCTTTTGCAGCCAATCCTGTTTAATCTTTTCAAAATGCCCTTCCCACTTCTTGCCGAAGACGTCCATAGGCTTGTCCACGCAAGTTCCGAGGTGCAGGTCCGAGATGGAAAAAATCATAGTTATATACTAACATAACCCGCGCACGTTTTCAAGGATTTTGACACGAACGCGGGTTATGTTGCCATTTATCTCGGGAAAAGCGGCAGATCGAAGAACCCTTCGCAGATCTCCTCCTGATACTCCTGACAAGGGGGTATGTAGCAATAGCCGTAAGACGGCACCAAGAGTTCGACGTCCATGACCACCTTTAAGATGACGGTAACGCAAAGCGTTATGGTAAAAGTTCCGTCGCTTGCATAGCTTCCCTCGGCGGAAACCGCGTTTACGACCGCAACGATCTCGTACGGAATTACAGAGGGCTCGGGGACACGCAAGATCACGTCTCTTGCAAGGGTCAAAGTCCCCGTACCGACCGCCTGCACGCCGTTTGCGTCGGTAAAGCTCACCTGCATCGGAATGGCAACGTTGCATTGCACCCTGCTGCATCCCGGCGTCTCCGTCGTGGGGGTCACGGTCAAGTCGCTGATGGTCCCGACGGAGGACGCACTCCTTGCCCCGACAAACGTAAAGGGTTCCGTCACGTCTGCGGGAGTCGTGCTTTCCAACGTAAGACTTTGATCCGTCAAAGTTTCCTGCTTGATACACGCATCAAAGACTTTTTTAACTTCGATACAAACCTTTTCGCAAAGACCGTTCGCCGCATTTCCGACAATGGGCCCCGGCATACGGTCGGGACGAACGTTATTAGAAAATGACATAAAATTACCTCCTTTGATAATCACTACTGAAATATATGATGGGAGGCTTATAAAAAGTGCTTCAGATACGAGAGGAAAGCGCGGCAAGTACCGCGTCGCGTCCGACGCCCGTAAGGGAAGAAACGAGCAAAACGTCATCGGTGACAACGTTAAAAGACTTGGCGACGACGGAAACCGCTGATTTGGCGGCAGCCTTTGAAAGCTTATCCGCTTTGGTTGCTACAATAACAAAAGGAATGTTGTAGTAAGTTAAATATTCGGCAAGTTGAAGATCAAGATCGGACGGCTCGTGGCGAACGTCCACGATCAAAAAGACAAAGCGCAAATTCGTGCTCTTTTCCAAATAAAACTCTATGAGTTTTTTCCAAGAATCGCGCTCTTTGTCCGTCACTTTGGCATAGCCGTATCCGGGCAGATCCACCAAATAAAGTTCCCCATTGTTGATCGAAAAGTAATTCAACATGCGGGTACGACCCGGCTCGGAAGAAGAACGCGCCAGCTTTTTGCGGTTGGTCAACATGTTGATAAAAGAGCTTTTGCCCACGTTGGACCTTCCGGCAATGGCAACCTCGGGCGCATTTCCTTCAAAGAGCTTTTTGGTGACGATGCTCGTCACGTATTCCGCGTTCTTTATGATCATAACCCAAGCAACAGTTTGTAAACTTCTTGTATTTTCTCAACAAAGATAAACTCTATTTGTTCACGCAGCATATCCGGGATGTCGGCGATATCCTTTTTGTTTTCCAAGGGCAAAATCACCTTTTTGATGCCGTTTCGGAGGGCGGCAACGCATTTCTCCTTGACCCCGCCGATGGGGATCACTCGACCGACAAGCGACAATTCGCCGGTGATGGCGTAGTTACCTTTGACGGGTTTTTCCGTCATTGCGGAAAGGATCGCCGTGGAAATGGCGCACCCTGCCGACGGTCCGTCCTTGGGAACGGCACCATCGGGGAAATGCACGTAAAGATCCTTTTCCGAAAGGTCAACTTCCGTATGCAAGTTTTCCGCCGCAAACGCGCGCGCATTGGACAAGGCGATCTCAACGGATTCTTTCATCACGTTGCCGAGGTTTCCTGTCACGATCTTTTTATCCTTACCGTTCATAATGACGCTTTCAACGTCAAGCATCTCGCCGCCGTTTTCCGTCCAAGCAAGCCCGTGGACTACGCCCACCCGGTCTTTGGTGAGGGTATCCGTTTCAAGGAATTTGGCAACGCCGAGATAGGTTTCCACGTCTTTTTCGTCCACAACGATATTATCACCCTTTTCCACAACGACCACGGCGGCTTTGCGCAAGATCTTGCCGATAAGCTGCTCCAAGCGGCGTACGCCCGCCTCCCTTGTGTAGTTGCGGATCACCTTGTCGATGGCAGCGTCGGTGATGGTCACCTGCTCTGCCGAAAGATGATAGTTCGCAAGTTGTTTGGGGATCAAAAACCTGACGGCGATCAAATGCTTTTCTTCCGAAAGGTAGCTGCCGAGTTCTATGATCTCCATCCTATCCAAAAGAGGTCTGGACATCGGTTGAAGGCTGTTTGCCGTGGTGATAAACATGACCTTTGACAAATCAAACGGCAAATCGATGTAGTGATCCTGATAGGTGGAGTTTTGTGCGGGATCCAACACTTCAAGCAGCGCGTTTGACGGGTCGCCCTTATAATCCGCGCCGAGCTTGTCAATCTCATCCAAAAGGAAGACGGGGTTGGATGTGCCCGCTTTTTTTATGCCGGCAATGATCCTGCCCGGCATCGAGCCGATGTAGGTGCGACGGTGACCGCGGATCTCCGCCTCATCGTGCACACCGCCCAAACTTGCGCGCACGTACTCCCTGCCAAGCGCCCTTGCGATAGAAGCGGCAATGGAGGTTTTACCAACGCCCGGAGGCCCCACCAAACAAAGAATGTTCGTGATGTTGCCCTCGCTCAAATTGTGCACGGCAAGATATTCGATGATGCGGTCCTTGACCTCTTTGATGCCGTAGTGATCGGCGTCCAAGATCTCCCGCGCACGTTGAATATCGCGGTTTTCATCGCTGTACTTGCCCCAAGGCAATGCCAAAACCGTGTCAATGTAGTTTTTGCTGACAAAACTTTCGGGGCTGCCCGCCTGCAAGGACATCATCTTATTGAGTTCCCGTCTGAGCTTTTCTTTGACTTCGTCGGAAGCGATAAGCTCGTTTATGGCATTTTCATACCTTTCGCGCTCGTCGTCGCTGCCGTAAAGCTCCTCGTTGATAACCTTAAGTTCTTCACGCAGATAGTACTCGCGCTGACTCTTTTCGATGTTGTCCTGAATCGTTTTTTCGATCTCTTCCTTGACCTTGTGTTGATCCACCTGAACGCCCAAAGCCACCGCGATGTGTTCCAAACGAGCGGACAATTTGTCGGTGTAAAAAATCAGGTTTGTATCGACGTTTTTAAAAGCGGGAGAGAAGGAATTGATCCAACGATCGGGATCCTGCAAATAAAACGGCGGGATCTCCTTATAGATCTTTTCGGCGCTCTCCCCCGAAGCCAAGCGGGATATGGAGGAGCCGATGATGGATGCGTAAGCGGAAAGAGACGCCTCGTCGCAATCGTTCTCATAGGGATAAGCGATGACTTTTGCGTAATGGATGTCGTCTGAAAGAACTACGTTCTCCAGTTTGACGCGCATTAAGGAGCGCCCGATGACAGTCATCACGTTTTCTTGCTCTTTGATGTGGTTGATCATCACCATCGTGCCGATCAAAGTCCCGTCGGGAAGGCGGTCGGTAGTGACAAAGTTTGCTCCGGGGATTAAAAGAGACGCGTATTTCGCGTCAAAAATGGGCTTTTCCATATTGATCGCGACGTCGGTGTCGGGAAGAATGGCTTTCGTGAAACCCACCAAAACGGGATATAGATCTTTGAGTGAGGGACGCTCGCTTAAAGGGATAATCTCTTCATTCATCTTAAGTACTCCAAATAATTACGCCGTCTTTTTGTAAACGACGGTCGGCGCTGCGACCTTTTTTATTGCGTCGGCGGTGATGATGACCTTTTCCACGTCGGAAGAGCCAGGGATCTTGTACATCACGTCAAGCATCACGTCCTCAAGAATGCAACGCAACCCACGCGCGCCCGTTTTGAGCTCAATGGCTTTTTTGGCAACTTCGTTGATCGCATCCGATTCAAAGTCAAGCTCCACCTGATCAAAACCGAACAGCTTTTTGTACTGTTTTGTCAAGGCGTTTTTGGGCTCGGTCAAAATTTTGATGAGCGCCGCTTCGTCAAGCGCGTTGAGTCCGACGACGATGGGCACCCTACCGACAAACTCCGGGATCAAACCGTACTTGATGAGGTCGTCCGGTTGAACGTCCTTGATCATATCGGCATAGCCCGACTCCGCCTTGGCGGCAACGGAAGCGCCAAAGCCCAAGCCGGAAGTCGCCTTGCGTTTGTCAACGATCTTGTCAAGCCCGACGAATGCGCCGCCGCAAATAAACAAGATGTTGGTGGTGTCGATCTGCAAGCACTCCTGCTGCGGGTGCTTTCTTCCGCCTTGGGGCGGAACGCTCGCCACTGTGCTTTCAATGATCTTCAAAAGGGCTTGTTGCACCCCTTCGCCGCTAACGTCGCGCGTAATGCTGACGTTCTCGCCTTTGCGGGAGATCTTGTCGATCTCATCGATATAGACGATGCCGCGCTCGGCAAGTTTGATGTCGTAATTTGCCGCTTGAATGAGTTTCAACAGGATGTTTTCCACGTCTTCGCCGACGTATCCTGCTTCCGTAAGGGTCGTGGCGTCCGCAACGGCAAACGGCACGTTCAAAATGCCCGCCAAAGTTTTGGCAAGCAGCGTTTTGCCGCTACCTGTGGGACCAAGCAAAAGCACGTTGCTCTTCTCCAAAACGACACCGTCGGAAGGATCCATCTTTTTGTTGATCCTCTTGTAGTGGTTGTAAACGGCAACCGAGAGGGTCTTTTTTGCCTCGTCCTGCCCGACGATATATTCGTCCAGCTTGGACTTGATCTCGCGCGGCGTGGGAAGCTGATCCTCTTTGAAAACGGGCTTCTCCATCATTTCACCGCGCAAAATATCGCCGCAAACACGCACACATTCATCACAGATGAATGCACCCGTCTTGCTGCCGATCATTCGACGCACTTCGTCGGAATGCTTTCCGCAAAAGGAACAAATCTGTTCTTCGATTTTTACTGACATCCTGCCTCCGTTTTAACGGTTATAATAAATTTTGTCAATTAAGCCGTAGTTTAACGCTTCTTCCGCCGTCATAAAGTTGTCGCGCTCTGTGTCTTGACAAACTTTCTCATACGGCTGACCGCTCTTTTCGCTGATGATCTTGTTAAGACGCTCTTTGTTGCGAAGAAGGTTTTTGGTGTAGATCTCAATGTCGGTCGCGGGACCGGAAAGCCCGCCGGAGATCAGCACCTGATGGATCATGATCTCGGAATTGGGCAAAGCATAGCGCTTGCCTTTTGCGCCGCATGCAAGGATCAACGCGCCCATGCTCATCGCGCTGCCGATGCAGATCGTGTTGACGTCGCATTTGATATAATTCATCGTATCGATGATCGCCAAACCGTCGTTCACGCTGCCGCCCGGGCTGTTGATATAAAGGAAGATGTCCTTGGAGGGATCCTTGGCTTCCAAATAGATGAGCTGCGCGATCACAAGATTTGCCACCTCGGAGGAGATGGGACCGGACAAAAAGATGATCCTATCCTCCAAAAGGCGCGAATAAATGTCGTAAGATCTTTCCCCGCGAGTGGTTTGGTCAACGACCATAGGAATTACCAAATTATTATTTTTCTTTTCCATTTTTTCACCTCGCTTTTTATTTTTATTGACAGTTCTCTGTCGAATATTACTTGATATTGTTGTTATCGGAAAGGAATTTAATGATCTTGTCGGTCATAAGAGTGTTGAGGATGTAATCCGCCTCGTCCTGCGACAAATTGCGTCTGTAATCCCCCGCCTTCTTCCCTGCGGAAGCGGCTCTGACCTCAATAGCGGCGTCAAAATCCGCCTGCGTGACTTGGATGTTTTCCTTTTCGACGATGTAGTTCATGATGAAACGCGTGATCTCGCGCTCCTTTGCCTCCGCTTTATAGCCCTCGATCATGTCCGCTTCGGTCTTGCCGATGTACTGCATATACGTCGCAAACGGAATGCCTTGGCTCTCCATACGATTCTTCATATCCTGAAGCATGCGATCAGCGCGGTTTTCAATAAGAGCCTCCGACATCTCAATGGGATTCTTTTGGACAATGGTCTCGATGATGCGGTTGGAAGTTGCGATCTCGGCGTTTTTCACCTCGCGCTCCTCTGCCTTTTTGCGGATATCCTCTTTGTACGCTTCAAACGTGTCAAACTCGCTTACGTCCTTGGCAAAGTCATCGTCCAACTCGGGAAGGACCTTTTCGCTGACGGAATTGACCTTGCAGGCAAAGACCGCCTCTTTCCCGGCAAGATCCTTTGCGTGGTAATCCTCGGGGAAAGTGACGACAACGTCCTTGCTTTCGCCCGTTTTGGCACCGATAAGTTGATCCTCAAACCCCGGGATAAAGCTGCCGCTGCCGAGAACGAGGTTTTGCTTTTCGGCGGTGCCGCCGTCAAACTTCACGCCGTCCACAGAACCGCTGTAGTCCAGGTTGATTTGATCGCCCTTCTTTGCTTTGCGCTTGACTTCCTTCCAATAGCCCGCCCTGTCGCGAGCGACGGAAATCTCGTTCTCAACGGCACCGTCCACGTCGGGAAGGACTTTTTCAATGTCCAAACCGGTGTAAACGAGGTCCTTGGCTTCGGGAAGATACGCGACGGTCAGAGAAAACGCCACCTTGCCGTTTTCCAAAGCGGAAACGTCCAAAGCGGGACGCATCGCCAAACGATCTGCGTCAATGGTCTTGGTGTCCATCAAGGCATTGTAAACTTCGTTTACGACGACTTCTTCCGTATCGGCGACGAACACGTCCTTGCCGTAGTTGTTTTCAATAACGGAACGCGG
This sequence comes from Christensenella sp. UBA3770, assembly GCA_002371075.1. Classification (GTDB taxonomy): domain Bacteria; phylum Bacillota; class Clostridia; order Christensenellales; family CAG-1252; genus CAG-1252. The sequence goes on along the minus strand of DFFS01000080.1, from coordinate 14,918 downwards.
CGCGTGCCCCTTTCTGAAGCCGAGAACGTTAAACTTACCTTTGTTCTCAAAAAAGGCGCGGTCGGAACACACCTTCCAAAGGTCGCCGTCAACGACAAAAGAATACACTTCCGTCAAAGGGGACTTTTTCAGATCGTAAGAAAGATCGAACTCTTTGGTCTCTTTGCCGCTTTTGACGGATACTTTTAAAATGTTTTTGTTGCTCATGTTTAATCCTCCGTATAGAATTGCAAAATAAATAATATCATAAATATATATATGTTGCAAGTATTTTTATTTTATTGTTGAAAAGAAGGGGCGCTTGTGTTAGAATTCAAATATGCCAAGCGATTTTATCACGTTAAACGCACTCGCCGCCGAGCTTAACGCAAAGCTTTCGGGCGGCAAAATAAGAAGGATCTGCCAACCTGAAAAGGACGAGATCACCGTCAGCGTCTACAACGGACGCACGAATCTTCTTCTTGTGATCAGCGCAAATCCAAACAGTCCGCGCATCCATTTGACCACCGTAAAAAAGGAAAACCCTTATGCTGCCCCGCCCCTTTTGATGATCCTCAGAAAACACGTCGGCTCGGCGGTGATCAGGGGCATCAAAACGATTTCGGAAGATCGTATCATCGAGATCTCTCTTTCCGCAAGAAACGAGATGTTTGACGACGAAGATTTTTATCTCGTTTGCGAGCTGATGGGACGCTACAGCAACATCATTCTCCTCAACAAAGAGCGCCGCATCTTGGACTCCCTCTACAAACTGATCCCGGACGAAAAACAAAAACGTCAGATCATGATCGGCGCAAAGTATCTTCCTCCCGAACAAAACAAGGTTTTTATCGGAGATAAACAAAGCTTGACCGAGCTTTTGTCAAGCAGTGACCCCGCAGAATATAAGGACGTTCTCGTCAAAAAGGCAGCAGGCGCCTCCGTCCCCTCCGCAAAAACGATTTTGTACGTTGCCGAGCAAAACGGTGACGTTTCCCCTGCGGGAGTCGCCTCCGTCGCAAGCGATTTTGCGGAGGTGTTTTCTTCCCCTTATTACGCCCCGTGCGTTACGTCGGAACCGATGGATTATTATCCCTATCGCTACCCGTTTGCCACAACGGAAAGCCGCGAATCGTTAAATGCCTCCGCCGACGAGATCTACTCCGTGGCGGATAGGGAATCCCGCATCAAAACCGCTGCAAAATCCCTTGAACACGCCTTGGACCTTGCGGTGAAAAAAGCCAAAAATTCCATTGACGTCATCACGGAAAAGATCAACGACGAGGAAAAGGCGGAAGAGATACGCACCCTTGCGGAGCTGATCACCACAAACCTATACAAGATCAAGCCGCGCGACCGTGAAGTTACCGTTTTCGACTATTACGCCGGCTGTGAAAGGGTCATTCCGCTTGACCCCATTTTGCGTCCCAACGAGTATGCGCAAAAACTGTTCAAACGCTATCAAAAACTCAAACGCGGCGTTGAGATCAACCGTGCCATGCTCAAGCAAAACCAAGACAATTTGCTCTATTACGAAGCGCTTTCGGCGCAGATAAAAATGGCGGAAACCGTGCAGGATCTATCCATTGCCGAAGAGGAGATGCGCGAAGCGGGTTTGCTGAAAACGCAACGGAAAGCACGCGTTAAGGACGCGCCTGCCCGTGCGATGAGCTTTTGTGCTTTCGGGTGCAAAATCTACTGCGGCAAAGGCGGCTTGCAAAACGAATACGTCACGTTCAAACTCGGAAAGGAAAACGACGTTTGGCTACACGCCGCTAAGTCGCACGGCGCTCACGTGATCCTCTCCCCCGAGGAGAAGGATATTTCGGACGAGGCGCTGCTTTTTGCCGCCGAGATCGCCGCCTATTACTCTGAGCGACGCGCGGATCAAACGGTTTCGGTGGATTACACAAAGCGCAAAAACGTTCGCCGACACCCGGCAAAAAAAGTCGGCTTGGTTTACTATACCGATTACAAAACGATCGTCGTCAAACCCGACGCTCACGAGAAAAACAAAAACTGATTTATTTATTGAGATCGCCCGAAAACCCAAGTTTGGAAAGGGCCGAAGCAAACGCTTCGTTGACAGGGGCAGTAAAGGTCATTTGTTGCCCGCTTACGGGATGATACAAAACCAATTTATGCGCGTGCAAAAGTTGTCCGAAAGGCGCCAAAGGACTTGCCTTTCCGTAAACCGGATCCCCAACGACAGGGTGCCCGATGCTTTTCATATGAACGCGGATCTGATGCGTTCGCCCCGTTCTGAGCTCGCATTCCACAAGCGTATAGCCCTTAAAACGTTCTATCACCTTATAAAGTGTCAACGCGTTTCGCCCCTCTTCCGAAACCGCCATTTGTTTGCGGTCCTTTTTGCTTCGCGCAATGCTCTTTTCGATCTTTCCCTCGTCCTCCGCTATGTTTCCGACAACCAAAGCATAGTAATAACGCAATGCTTTTTTTGTGGATATCTGCTTGGATAAGGCAAGGTGAGCAGCGTCGTTTTTGGCAACCACCAACACGCCGGAGGTATCCTTGTCCAAACGGTGCACGATGCCGGGGCGGATCTCCCCGTTGATCCCACTGAGATCGGATACGCGATAAAGGAGCGCGTTTACAAGTGTGCCGTCGGGTGACCCGCTTGCCGGATGGGTCACCATGCCTTGCGGCTTGTTTACAACGACTATGTCGTTGTCTTCATACAAAATGTCGATGGGGATATCTTGCGCTTTTGCAGAGATCGGACGAGGATCGGGGATGTCCACCTCAACGACGTCTCCCAAAGAGATCTTTACGCCGGTTTTTGACGGAGCTTTCCCATTTAAAAGCACCCTTCCCTCCTCGATTGCCTTGGCAACGGCGGAACGGGTCTTATCCGTCTTTTCCGCAAGAAAAACGTCCAAACGCAAATTGTCTTTGTCCGAGGTAAAACGCTCTTTCATGTCAGTTTTGTTCCCCATCTTTCGGTTGATCCGCGTTGGGTTCGGAAACGGGCTGCGTTTCCTTCTCTTTTTTGTTGTCGTTAAACAGCGACCAAATCAAATAACCGGCGATCAATATCACGCCGACCGTCAAAAACACGTCCGCAAGATTGCAGATGGCAAAATCCTTTTTGAACAAGGTGTAAACAATCGTGTATTCAATAAAATCCCTGACGTAGCCGAGCGCGATCCTATCCACAAGGTTGCCGATCCCGCCGGCAAGGATCATGGAGAGCGCTACGTGCAAAAACATTCCGCCCTTTTCTTTGTGTTTGTTCTTGGCAATGTGATACGCCATAAACCCAATGAGTGCAAGTAGCACGACGGCGACGAAAACGCACAAAAACACACGGGAGTTTTCAAAAATACCGAAAGCCGCGCCCGTGTTTTCGCTATAGCGAAAGGTCAGGACGTTTTTGATGGCTTCGTAGCTTCCGCCATGCGCGGGCAAAAGAGAAGCCGCATAGTATTTGGAAACAAGATCAGCGGCAACAAGCACCGCCACGATCAAAAGGTCAACGAGAATTACGACTGTCATTTGTATCCGTGATCCCCGTCCCCTGCGGGGTGATCAAAAAGGTGGAATGCATCTCTTTCACACGTCTCATGCTTCCGCCGATAGCATATGCCGCGCCGCTTAAAAAATCCAAAATGCGCTGCGCCGACTCCGACTCGATGCCGTCCAAATTGACGATGATGGATTCGTTCCTTTTGAGGTTATCGATCATATCCTGCACGTCGGCGTACGTCTTGGGCGAATAGATCGTCACGTTGCCGTTGCCGGGATAATCGGAATATGCGGGAGCAGCATCCTCCCGTTGTCCGTAACGGGGAAAATCACTGCCCATCGGCGGTCTCTCGGGATAAGGTCTGCGTTGTTGCTGTGCATAACCGCCGCGATCAGTCGTTTCCGCGTTTGGGCGCTCAAACGGATCGTCAAGCCCCTCAAACAAGCGCGAACGCGCGGCGTCCCTTCTGTCGTAATCCCTGTCATAATCCCGATTTGACATACTTTCCTCCTAAGTTCAATAATTGCGCGCGCCGAAAACCTTGCTTCCGAGACGCACCATATTGCTTCCGTTTTTTAACGCGACGACGTAATCGCCGCTCATCCCCGCAGAGAGGATGTGAACGTCGAAATTGCTTTTTTTGATTTGCGCGACCTTTATATAAAGGTCATACAACCGTTTATACAAGGGAACAAGCGCTGCTTCCTCCGCTTCGGGGAGTACGCTCATAAGTCCGACAAGACGGAGATGTTCCATATGCGAAACGGCATCGAGTAGGGCTTCAAGCTCCTTTTCCGAGACGCCGCCCTTGCTCACTTCCCCGCCGACGTTTACTTCAATGAGGATATCCATGGTCTTTTTGATTTGCGCGGAGCGTTTTTCGATCTCTTCCGCTAGGCGCACGGAATCCACGGATTGGATCAAGGAGACCTTGTCCACAATGTACTTTACCTTGTTGGTTTGCAACCTTCCGATAAAGTGCCAGGTGAGCGACTCGCTTTCAAAATACTTGGAAAGCAACTCCTGCACACGGTTCTCGCCAAAGATAACCTTGCGACGAGATGCCAGCCCCTCTAAAACTTCTTTGGGGACCATTTTGCTGGCAAGAACAAGAGTGGCGTTCGGAGAGAGTGATTTTACCTCAGAAAGCACCCTGTCATAATTCTCGACGACGGTTTCAACGGTATTCATGGTATAAATTATACCATTCTTAACAAGTTTTGTAAAGTATAAGCGAAACGCAAAACCCCTCTTTTCTGTTCAATTTGCTTGTTTTACTTCGCTGCTGACGGACGTAACGCGACTGATGGACACCTCGTAAGCGGTTTTTGTGATCTGTTCACCGTCCTCTTTGATCTTTTGATACTCCCGGCTTTGGATCCTGCCCTGCACGGCAATGCGATCTCCCACCGAAAGACCGTTGACATAGCGCGCATTTCTTCCCCAAGCGATGCAAGGAATGTAATCCGACTTGTTATACGCCCGGTTTACCGCAAGTAAAATGTCGCAAATTTCTCTTTTGAACGGAGTGGTCCTATAAAGGGGCGGCTTGCAAATATAACCTTCCAGTTCTATAACGTTGGGATTGGGTTCGTCGTCTGCTTCCGAAATGTCCCTTGCAAACACCGTCAACATCAAACGGCTCCTTTCCTGCTCCAGCTTATTGTAACTTCTGAATTGTCCGATGACGGACAAGGTCGCCCCCACCGAGGCATCGTGACAGGAGAGCAGCCTTTCCGAAACGGTAACCGGCAAAACGTCCGTTTGCGCGGAGAGGCGCGGCACCTCCAATTTGATCTCGTAAAACCCCTCTCCAAACACTTCGTGGCTGAACTTTGCCTCTTCCGTAACTTTTCCCGTCAACATAACGCGGTTATTATTCATTTCTTCGTAGTTCATACTCTCTCCTTATTGGTTTTTATGTTGCACTCCTTGTGCATCTATCGTGTAGTTTTCGGCGTAGGCGAGTTCGCTCATCGTCACGAATTTATAGCCTTTTGCCGTCAGTTCATCCAAGATCACGGGGAGCGCTTCCAAAATGTGATCACTGTTGTTGTGGCACAAAATGATCGAGCCGCTCGTTGTTTTTCCTACAACGCGTTTTACGATCTCATCTGCGGAGATCCCTTTCCAATCCAAACTGTCCACGTCCCATTGGATGGGGGTCATACCGCACTCTTCAATGCACGAGATCAACTTGTCGTCGTATTCCCCAAACGGCGCGCGGAACACTTTTGGCGTGACCCCCGTCAGATTTCTGACGACAACATTGACGTATTCGATCTCTTCCTTTGCCTTTTGCTTGTCAAGCGTACTCATATGCAAGTGGTTTTTGCTGTGGTTGCCTATCTCCATGCCGTTATCGGCGATATAGACGACCTCATCCTTATACGCGTCCACCCAAAAGCCGACCAGAAAAAACGTGGCTTTTACGTTGCGCTCTTTTAAGATGTCGACGATCTTTTTGGTCTTATCCGCACCCCAAGCCGCGTCAAAGGAAATAGCGATGGTCTTTTCTTCCCCATTGTCCACCCGATAAACGGGGAGTTTTTTTTGACTTTTCGCAAACACCGTTCGCTCCACGTCGGCAAAACTCAAGCAAACCACGCAGGAAACGAACACGATCACAACGATCAGCGCTTTGACGATACTCTTTCTCTTCAATACGACAAACATCGGCTACCTCGGATAAAATACAGTATTTTGAACGGCGCTTTTTGTCGATGGAAATGGATTATTGCCGAAAAGGCGCAAATCTTGTTTGAAACAAAAAAACCGCTCGACTATTCATATTGCCGAACGGATGGTTTTATGCTTGAAAAGCAAATGTCACTTTTTTCTTTTTACACCGCGATAGAGTTGATTTTCCTTTTTTCTTTGCGTGATGGGTCTGCTTGCGCCGTAAGACATTGTCTTTTGCGAACGCGGACGGATCAATGCCCCCTGTCCGTTTCCGATAAGATCGGTGCGCCCCGCTTTGGTCAAAGCGGCGTAGACAAGCTCGTAATTCTCGGGTTTTCCGTACTGTAAAAGGGCGCGTTGCTCCCGCTTTTCTTCGCGCGTTCTCGGAACGTAAACGGGAGAAAGGTCATCGGGATTGAGCCCCGTATAATACATGCACGTCGATTTGGTGGATGGCGTGGGATAAAAATCCTGCACTTGCTCCGGCACAGAATGTATGGAATGAAGATATACGGCAAGATCAATGGCGTCATTAAGGGTGGACCCCGGGTGTGAGGAGATAAAGTACGGAACGAGGTATTGCTCCTTTCCAATCTCCTTGTTGATGTCTTCAAACTGCTTTTTAAACTGCAAATAGACGGGGAACGGCGGCTTGTTCATATAGGAAAGCACCTTTTCCGAACAATGTTCGGGCGCAACTTTGAGCTGTCCGCTGACGTGATGCTCCAAAAGCTCGCGGAAAAAGGTTTTGTCCTTGTCGTACATCATATAATCGAAACGCACCCCGCTTCTGACAAACACCTTTTTGACACCGGGCAAAGCGCGGAGCGAACGCAAGATGTCAAGATATTCCTCGTGATGCACTTTGAGATTTTTGCACGGAGAAAACCCGATGCAGCGTTTGTTTTTGCACACACCGCATTTTTGCTGTTTGTCGCAAGCGTCGCCGTAAAAGTCCGCCGTAGGACCGCCGACGTCGTGGATATACCCCTTAAAATCCGGATCGGCAACCAGGATTTTTGCCTCGCGCAAAATGGACTCTTTGGAACGGTTTTGTACCCTGCGCCCCTGGTGATAAGTCAGAGCGCAGTATGAGCACTCTCCGAAGCAACCGCGAACCGAAGCGATGCTGAACTTGACTTCCTTGATGGCGGGAACTCCTTTTGTGTAGGAAGGATGATAATTCCTCATAAAAGGAAGCGCGTAAACACGGTCCATTTCCTCTGTGGAAAGCGGTTTTTGCGGCGGGTTTTGTATGACGTATCCGTCTGCGTGTTTTTGAACCAAAAGCGAGCCCGTTACATAATCGCTCTCTTCTGACTGCATCTTAAAGGCTTTTACGTATTTGACCTTGTCCGACAATACCTCCTCAAAGGAAGGACAGAACTTGGCTTTCGTTTGAAACGTTTCCCTGTTTTTATCGGATAAATCAGAAAATTTAGCAAAATATGAGGTGCCCCTGACGTCCTTGATGTTTTTGAACGGAACGCCCTTTTTGACAAGCGCCAAAATATCCCAAAGCGGGCGCTCTCCCATGCCGTACATAAGCAGGTCTGCCCCCGAAGAGACAAGAACGGAGGGCATCACGCTGTCCGACCAATAGTCGTAATGGGCAAACCTCCTTAAACTTGCTTCGATGCCCCCGATCGCCACGGACACGTTGGGGAAAAGTCGCTTCAGCGCGCGGGTGTAAACGGTGACCGCCCGATCGGGACGTTTGCCGTATTCACCACCTTCGCTGTACACGTCCGTCGTGCGGCGCAATTTTGCCACGGTGTAATTGTTGACCATACTGTCCACCACCCCGCCGGATACGAAAAAGGCAACGTTGGGCGCGCCAAACCGCTTGTAGTCTTGATCGGATTGCGGCTGTGCAATGATCGCCACGGAAAAGCCTTCCGCTTCGATCAATCGAGAAATGATCGCGTGACCGAAAGAGGGGTGATCCACGTAAGCATCCGCCGTGACGACGATAAAGTCAACACTGCCGTTAACTTCTTTTGGTGAAATGGGCAAAAAAGGCATAGTTTCTCCTGATTACATTATAGCGAAAACGTCCGTCGGAATCAAGAAAAACCTTTTATAGAAAAAAACGCACCTAAAAGGTGCGCCGCGTTACGCCGTCTTCTCTTTGGCGTAACAATATGCTTTGATTTTTGGCAGCCGCGCGGCAAGTTTTTGCCGTTCATAGTCGTCCGATCCGCGTTTTGCCATACGTGACAAGATCAAATAAACGCGCATATCGTCCGTTAGAAACACGTCCTTATCCAGTTCTTCGCCCATTTTCTCGGCAACTTGACGGAGTGCTTGCGACTTTTCTTCGTATCCGATAAACAGGTCGGGCATTACGGCGACAACCGCCTGATCTTCCAGCACCAACACGTAGCCCTGTTTGACCCCCTCTACGCCGCAAACAGGCGTGGGAAGCGCCGCCGAGATCATCACCGCCGATATCAAAGAAAGAATGTTCATATCGGCAGTATGTGCAAAAACAAAGAAGCTATTCTTCGTCGTAACGGGTGACGTTTGCCCCGTCTTCATCCCCCCACAGTTTTTCAAACTGATACAGGTCGCGCAGGCTTGTGTGGAAAATATGCACGATGACCTTGCCGTAATCCATCACGATCCATCTGCCCTCTCTAAGCCCGTCAACGCCGGCGGTATAAACGTCCTGTTTTTCCAAAACGGCGCACAGTTCCTCGTACGCGGCTTTTGCCTGCGACGGGTTTCTTGCCGAACAAACGACGTACGCCTCCGTTACGTCCGTCTTATCCGCAACGTCGATGGACAAAATGCTTTTGCACTTTTTGTCCGAAAGAACGGCGACGATCTTTTTGATCAAAAGCTCCTTTTCCATGTTTTACTCCTTTTTACAATAGCAATTGTAGCAATCCAGTGTCAGATAATAGATGGGGATCCCCCTTTCAAGCAGGGATTCGTAGCATTTTTCAAAGCACAGCAGAAACCCTTTGTCCAGGTCTTCGTACGCGACGGCGCGAAGCTCTTCCACCCCGGGAAAGTCCCTTGTAAGCTCCTCGACCATATCGGCGGTGTAAACCAGTTTGTCAAGTGTGGTCATATTTGCCCTACCCGTCGTATGGTAACGTATCGCGTCCAAGATCTCCGTATCCGTAATCCCAAAAGCAAGGCGAGCCTCTTCCGCACCGTTAAACGCGTGCAAAACCTTGGTCCCGCGGGTATCTTGCGGCACACCATCATTGATACGATCGGTGTGCTTCATACAGTCGTGCAACAAACAACCGAGAAAGACTTTTTCAAAAGGCAAGCCGATTTTTTCGTTGATTTTGAGCCCCGCAAGCACGACGCCGCACGTATGGCGCCAACGCGTTTCTCGCAACATCGACTTGACCCTATTAACGTAATCGGCGTATTCCGAATACAATCCGTTTTGTTTTATGACGTTCATCACCTCGTCGGCAACCTCTTCCGCGGGCATGCCGAGCGCGCATTTGGCGCGGATCATCGTGGAGGAAACCGCTTCGCCGCGAACCTTTTGGGAAATAAGGATCTTAGCACCCCAAAGACGAGCGTACTTTTCCGCCGCGGCGGAAAGCCGGGCAAGGTCGTCTTCGCCCCTCGGCACGACGATCAACGGACAGATCTTTGAAATCTCTTCCGGATGACACCACTTTTCAAAAGCAAGTAAGCTGTCGCCGCCGATCAAAAACGCGATGTCCCCATACTTTTCACGAAGGAGAGGCAAAACTTTATACGAATAGGTTTTTTCGGTAAAGGTGTTTTCGACCTGATCGATCGGAAAAGCTCCCTGCAAAGCGCTTTGCAGCATCTTTACACGCAAAGAAAACGGCGCTTGCAAACATTTATGCGGCGCATTCCCGGAGGGCAAAAACACCACGTTTTCAAGCGAAAACTCCTCCTTGACGGCTTGGGCGATGCGAATGTGCTCTTTGTGCGGAGGATCGAATGCTCCGCCGAAAATCCCTATCATAGGAATAGTATAATACTTTTCTAAGTGAAATTCAATTACAAAACGTACTAAAAACCGATTTGGCGGCAAAACTTACCGTATGGGAAAGACGGTTGACAAAGTCGGATTATCGCTTGCGGGACTTTTGTTATCTTTTTTGGTTGCGTTTCGCGTGACGAAATCGATTTTTGTCAGTTTGGTTTGCGCCGTCCTGTTTGTTGCGACCGTCGGTTTGTTTGTCGCGATGATCCGCCCGAAGACTCCAAAACATCTTTTATCCAAAAGGAACTTTATTCGTTACGTACTTTTGAAGGGAAGCTGCGTTTTAAAAGAGCTGGTGGAAAGCGCCCTTTCCGACCATCCGTGCGAAACGGCGGGAGATCACACGATCCTGCTGAGTGACGGCGTCAGGACGCTTGTGTATTACGCCTACAAATTCGGCAGTCTTTCGGAAGAAGACGTTGCCAAGAGTTATCGGATTGCGGAAACACATCAATGCGACGAGATCTACGTGCTGACCAACCATTTGGACAGAAAGGCGCTTGCCGTTGCGGAATATATTCCGCAAAAATACAACGTTGTAAACGCATCTACCCTTTATAAGTATTTGTCAAAAAAGGATTTGATCCCACAAAAAGAAGCTTTGCCGAAGAAAAACGGCAAAGCTTCAAACCTTTTCAAAACGCTGCTCCGCGCGGAAAACGCAAAGTATTACGTTTGGGCGGGGCTTACGACTGCCCTGCTTGCGCTCTTTACCCCGATCACGACTTATTATATCGTTTTCAGTTTTATCAACCTGGCGCTTGCGACGGCAACCATACTTTTGTCGGAGAGAAGCAACGGAAAAAACAAGCTGTTCAAAGAATGATCAGTCAAGCTTGATGTGCTCAATGCCCTCTTTGTGCGAATAGCGATAGAGGACGATCTTATTGCCGATCGCCTGAACGGGTTCGGCGCCTACCATTTCGGCGACCTCTGCGATCATGCCTTTGGCGGTGATATCAGCGGTCTTCAAAACCCCGATCTTGACCAGCTCATGATCTTCAAGTGAGGTGTTGATCTGCTCCGCCACGCTTTCGGTCAAGCCATTTTTGCCGATCTGCACGGTTGCGGAAAGGTTCATTGCAAGGGAAATCAATTTGCTTCTTTGTTTGCTTGTCATAGTTTTACTCCTACTAATTCCATAATTCAAATTCAACGTCGCCGACGATGATGGTGTCGCCGTCCTTTGCGCCAAGCTCGTGCAAACGGTCGATGACTCCCTTTTCCTTTAAGACGTTTTGGAAAAATCTGTTACTTTCGTGATCGCTTAAAACCACCTTGCGGATCATGAGTTCGACAAGACCACCCGTGACCTCGTACGTATCTGCGCTGAGCTTTTTGACATCAAACTGATCGGGGTCGCTCTTTGCGTACTCAAACGGCTCAAATTCCATGGGTTCCGCAGGCGGCAACTCGTTGAGAACGGAAAATATCTTTTTGACAAGTACGTCGATGTTGTCGTACGCAGCGGCGGAAATGGGGATCACCTTAACACCCGTCTTTTGCTCAAAACGCAGGACGGAGTCTTCCTCTGTGATCAAGTCGGTTTTGTTGGCGACCACGATCTCCGGAAGCGCGGAAAGGCGCTCGTTGTACTGCTTTAGTTCCTCGCGAATGGCGCGGTAATCGTCAACGGGATCACGCCCTTCGATGCCTGAAATGTCCACTACGTGGACAAGCAAGCGAACGCGTTCCACGTGGCGAAGGAAGGTATGCCCGAGACCAAGCCCGTTTGCAGCCCCCTCAATGAGCCCCGGGATATCGGCGATCACGTAGCTTTTGTCAAAGGCTTTGATCACGCCGAGGTTGGGTGAAAGCGTTGTAAAATGGTAGTTTGCGATCTTGGGCTTGGCGTTTGTCAAAACGGAAAGGAGCGTGGATTTCCCAACGTTGGGGAAACCGACAAGACCAACGTCCGCAATTGTTTTGAGTTCCAAAGTCAAGTTGCGCTCGACGGTGACTTCGCCAAGCTCCGCAAAGCTCGGCGTGCGCCTTGTGGGTGTGGCAAAGCGCGCGTTTCCTCTGCCGCCCTTGCCCCCTTTCAGGATCACTTTTTTTTCACCGTCAACGTACATGTCGGCGATGATACCGCCCGTTTCCTTGTCGCGAATGATGGTGCCTGTAGGCACTTTGACGATGATGTCCTGCCCATTTTTGCCAAAGCAGTTGCCGCCCTCGCCCGGTGCGCCGTTTTCCGCGCGGAAGTGTTTTTTGAACTTGAACTCGATCAAACTGGTCAGCGAAGAATCCGCAACGAAAATGACGCTGCCGCCCTTGCCGCCGTCGCCGCCGTCGGGCCCGCCGCACATCACGTATTTTTCACGGTGGAAGCTGACCTTGCCGTCGCCGCCGTTGCCCGCTTTTGCATAAATGTTTACTATATCCAAAAACATAGCTTATTTTGAGCCTTTGCTCTCTCTCCTTTTTTGTTGATAGTATGCGCACATATCCGTCAAAAGACAGTTGCCGCAACAAGGCGACTGCGCCTTGCAAACGTACCTGCCGTGATGGATCAACAAATGATGCAATTTTGACCACTCTTCTTCGGGAAAACGGGCCATCAGATCCTTTTCCACCCCGAACGGTGTGTTTTGCGACGAAAGGTCCAACCGATGGCTCAGACGAAAAACGTGCGTATCCACAGGAATGGCGTTTCCGCCAAACGCAACGGCATATACGACGTTTGCCGTCTTTCTGCCAACGCCGGGAAGGGTTTCCAAAACGTCGCGATCACGCGGGACGACACCGTTAAACTCATTGACAAGTATCTCTGTCGCCGCAAGAATGTTTTTTGCTTTGTTGTGATAAAACCCGCAACTTTTGATCTCCTTTTCCAGCCCCTCTTGCGATAAGGAAAGGATCTTTTCGGGGGTATCGTATCTTTCAAAAAGGTGTTTGGTTACCAGATTGACGCGCTTATCCGTGCACTGAGCGGACAAAATGACCGCCACCAACAGCTGATACGGTGTGGAAAAGTTCAGCTCGCATTCCGCCTGCGGATGCATATCGTTCAGTTTTTTTAGCAGTTCGAGTTCTTTCACATATAAAATATAACATAATCTACGTGTTTTACTCAATTATTTCGCATAAAAAACTCGGGAATGCGAGCCAACTTGGTTATCCTTGAAAAAAGCCGAGGAAACTTGCGTACTCCCCCATCTGAAGCGCACGTTGCGCGCGGGCTGCCGCCGCTATGGGAAACTTGACGGACAATCCGCACCCCGAACCGATCGACAGTGGAGTCCCAACGACTTTGACGGGAACGCCCAAACGAGAGGCGGTTGCCGCAAAGGAAAGCGCATCCCTTCTTGACTTAAACGCCGCGATATAAAACTTCATATGCTTTCTCCTTTGTAGTAAGAACGCAAATTCATTGCGTTCAATATAATATATTAAACCGCTGAAAGGAGATGTGAAAATGATCTATTTCGACAACGCCGCCACTTCAAGATTCAAGCCGCGCGCGGTCAAAAAAGCAACGCTTGACGCCATTTGCAACAGCGCCAATCCGGGCAGAGCCAGCCACAACGACGCAATAAAAGCGGCTATAACCGTCGAGCGCGCAAGAAACGCCGTCCTGCGTTTCGTTGACGCAAAACGAGCGAACGTCGCCTTTACGAAAAACTGCACCGAAGCATTAAACCTTGCCGTTTTGGGGACTATGACCCCGGGCGCGCACGTTGTGACGAGCGTATTGGAGCACAACTCCGTTCTTCGCCCTCTTTTTATGTTGCAAAAGGAAGGATTGATCGATTTAACGGTGATCGGAGAAAAAAACGGAACGATCACCGCCGAAGACGTTGCCGCTGCAATTTCGGACAAGACAAAACTTGTCGTGATTACGGCTATGAGCAACGTTACCGGATTTACGCCGCCGCTTGCCGAGATCGGCGAAGTTTGCGCAAAATCAGGCATATATTTTCTTGTGGACGGCGCACAGGGCTTAGGGCACATCCCGATCTCTTTTGACAAAATGGGCATCGATATGCTGTGCGGTGCAGCGCACAAAGGGGTGCACGGTATTATGGGATGCGGCTTTTTGGTCTTTTCAAAACGAATATTGATCAATCCGTTGATGTACGGCGGCACGGGGACGGAAAGCGCAAACCCCTACCAACCCAAAGACCCGCCCGAAAGTTTGGAATCGGGGACGTTAAACCTCCCCGCCATCGCCGCGTTGGAACCGGGGCTGCTTTGGACGGAAAAACACTTTGCAAAGATCAATGCTAAATGCGCCGAGATATCCTTTTACTTGCACGAAGAGCTTAAAAACGCAGGCGTACCCCTCTATTCCGTGGCGGGAAGCCCGCTGATCACCTTCCGCCTGCCCGCATGGGACAGTCAAACGGTGGCAGACGTCCTCAGCCAAGAATACGGCATTGCCGTCAGAGCGGGATTGCATTGTGCGCCGCTCATTCACAAAGCTCTCAAAACGGAAAAGGAGGGGCTTGTTCGAGTAAGCGTCGGAGCGAACAACACGATGCGGCAGGCAAAGCGGCTGGCATTTGCGATAAAAGACTTTTTAACGCGATGACAACATAAGACAAAAAACATCTTGCAAAGTGTCAATTTCCCCTTCTTTTCCCCTACGGAATGCCTTACACTGATCACGAGGTAAAAGCTATGGGAAAATTCAAAACCGCACTCAGAGGATACGACAAAAAAGAGGTAGACGCCTACTTGCATAAGACAACGGAGTTTCAGGAAAGCAAAGTGCGCGAGTTGGAAGACAGAATTCATCGGCTCAAAGAGGAAAACGACTATCTTTACGCCAAAAAC
>DFFS01000022.1 GCA_002371075.1 Christensenella sp. UBA3770 | reverse complement strand
TCGTCAATGGTCCTGTCGTTGCCCAAGTCCCCTTTGTTTGTCTCAGCAAGGTGCATATCGGTAAATTGCAGGATCTTCCAATCGGAAGTGTCAACGCTGCCGTCCTTGTTTAGTTTGACAAGAGCGGGCGCGTCCGTCGGATTGCCCTCTGCCCCTGCTTCAAGCAGGACGACGTTGGACTCGATGTCATACACGGAATCCCAATCAACGTTCATCGGAAGCGGCGCGAACAAGATCACGCAAACGACGGCAATGATCACCGCAAGCGACACAGAGCAAGCGATGATGATCTTTGTTTTCAGTCCCATGGTATTTGTTTCCCTCCGTAAAAGAAATATAGTATGGTTGTTTGACGCTCATTGCGCCACTCCGTCAATGATGCGGGCAACGGGGTTGTCAACGTCATTGTAGCGCACGTGATACACGCTAAAGGTGGCGTCGGCGTTGACTTCGATCACAGCGTAGCCCCTTAGCGCATAGTCGTTTGTTTCGGACAAACCGTAGCTGTAAAGGTTGTAACTTTGAAGCCCGCTGCAAACGCCGTAGCATAGGTAAACGGGATCGTCGTCTTTGACGTCATCCTCATAGAGGATGCTGTTGCTGATGTGGTCGTGCCCGCAGAACAAGGCATTGACGCCCTTGCGCATGGATTTCATCAGATCGTACATGCCGTTGTTGTAGAAAGAGCAGTAGCACTTTTCATAGCTGCAAGTGTCGCCTGCGACGCTCCAACCATCCTTGATGATCATATAGCCATACAGCTTGTCGCCAACCATAACGGGGTCCTCGGGCGATGCGTAATGCCACCCTTCGGGAAGCACTTCGTTTGCCTTGATCAGTTTGATATTGCTCTGCTCCACCAAAGGAATGTGGATAAACAGCATGGTCTTCGCGCCGTTGGTAAAGTTCTCGGTGACGGCTTTGACCTGCTCCTCATACCATTTGAGCTGGCTGACCTTCAAAAAATCATAGTTGTCATATGACTCGCCCATTTCATCTGCTATTTTGACGGATTCCGGGTCTTTGAAGTAACGGATCGAGGTGCCGGAATCCATAAAGATCAGGGATTGCACCACCTTGTAATCCGCGCCGAGCAGATTGACGACCGTGTTGCCAAGCCCCCAAACCTCCGTACCGTCCGACGTCTTTTTGACGTCGTTCTCAAGCAAGCAGTGATCGTACTTTGCCCAAATGCGAACGTTCTCTTTGCGGCTCAACGTAAAGGGCGTGGAATCCCCCTCGTGATTGCCCAAGCAATAGCACCAATAGACGCCAGCTTTCTCAAAAATATCGGCAAGTTGGATCGCGCGTGCCCTACCGAGGGGGCGCGTGATGATGTCGCCGGTCAAAACCACAAAATCGGGCTTTTCCCTGTTGAGCGTATCGATAAAGTAGTTGAGCGAGATCTCGTTTCTGTCGTCATCTTGTGTAAAATGCATGTCGGTAAACTGCAGGATCCTCCAGGGCGTAGTGTCCACACTGCCGTCCTCGTTCAACTTAACTAGGGCAGACGCGTCGGTGGGGTTCTTTTCGTCCTCCGCCGAAAGCAGCGTCACGTTGGTGGGGATCTTGTGCACTTTGCTCCAATCGACGGGCATCGGATCGGGTCCGAACAAAAACACCGCAACGATTGCAACGATGGTGACAACCGCTACGACGGCTGCGATAATGATCTTCTTTTTCGTTGACATTTCTTCCATAGCTTTCTCTCTTATTCGCGAATATTTTTTGCAACGTTGACGTGATGCGTGGCGCCGTCCGCGTTGATAACAATATCCTCCGAAAGGTAATCCGCCTGTACGTAGGCGCTGTCGTAACGCTTGTATTCGCAAGGCACCACCTCACCGTTTAGAACGAAATCACCGTCGTACGTAAGGTCAAATTGTTTGTCTGCGGTGTTATAAGTAAGACGCTTGCCGTCAAAGGCGACGGCGTTGCCTTTTATCCTTTGGATAAACTCTTCAAAAGTCTCCTTTTTGGCGGTGGAGAGCTCATAGATCGTAAACTGCACCCTGCCGCGTTGGATCAGCTCAAAGCGCTTGGTGTGATCCTTCAAAAGACCGTCCGTAACGGCGGCTTTGTCCTTGTTGAAAGGAAGATACTTAAAGTCGGACGCACCGATGAGCGCAACGAAGGTTCCTGCCTTTCTTGCAAACGCGTATCTGCCCTCCACGATCACCTCGTCCATCAGCTCTTCCGAAAGGAAGGTGTGCGTGTAAGAGCGCATTCTCGCAGGAGAGAAGGTGATGTGCTTGGGAATGTGATGGATCAACATGCAAACGTTGTGATCCTGCACGGCGTGAGGCGCCGAACCGTAGCCGCCCCAGAAGCCCGGCGCGGAACGGAATTCCCTGTCCTTTAACGGATGGTTGGTAAAGACGGTGACGCCTCCCGGAAGGAGCGCCATCATCGTGGTCTGTTGCGCGCCCGCGCTGCCCGGCTTATACGCCATCAGCGTGGAAAGCTTGTAATCGGCATTGCGGTAAATATAGACGTTGGAGCGCTCCAACGCTACCCCGTTGGGGTAGATCTTGAGTGCGCGCGAGATCAGCGGGAAAACGCCGAGGAAGCGCAGCAAAGAAATGTTGAAGTATTTAAACGGAGAGAAAAACTCGTTTGCGATCAAAGAATGCTCGTTGACAAAGTCAAACGAGTTGTTGATGACCTCGGGGTTGGACAGGGCGACCATGCCAAGTTGGAACATGATCTGCTTATCCTCCATGCCAAGCAAGCCTTGCTCGCGAATGTTGCAAAGATCCAGCCCGAAAGAGGTTTTGATGACCTGTTCCGACGTGTCGAGCCCGATGGCTTTGATGGCTTCGGGAACGGCGTAAACGGGGGTGCCGTCCGCTTCCTTGGTCTTCAAAAGACGCGGGAATGCGCCCACCTGACTGGGTTTGTGGAAATACAAGCCGCCGTACTTGGCGGAATCGTTCCAGATCGCGTCGGTGATCAGATCGGTCGTGTTCTCCTGAAAAGCGCAGTTGAGGTTGTTGCGCGCGTACGCCCTGCCTTGCGCGCCGATGATCGTGCCAAAGGCAAAACTGTGGGCATAATCCAAGCACAGGATGTCAAGCGTGGCGCGAGCGCGCGTCATGACCTCCGTGTCCGACCTGTCGCCGTACAACAAAAGGAGCGAGATAGACGCAAAGTCAATGGGAAGATAGTTGTGCGAATAGAATTCCGAAAAACCGTACTTACCGCGGAGAGAGAACCAGGTGATCAGGCGTGTGCGCGCTTCTTCCGCCTTTTCGGCGCCCTTTCTGCCGTCGTTTACAAAGGTGGCTTCGGCATAGTGCCTGCCAAGCAAATAGGCAAGCACGAAGAAGGTGATCTCATGGTTTTCCGAGAAGTAGCAGACGCTGTCATCCCCCTTTTCGGTGATCCAAAACTTCATGTTGAGGAAGGTTTTGTCAAGAAGCTCCTGAACGCGCCCGGACGGAGAGACCTTTTTGAAGAAATCCTCCCCCGTTGCCAAGATGCGATAGAGAATGGTCGCGCGGAAATCCAAGCAGTCATAGCGCGCGTCGATGTAGTGACAGTAGGGTTCGAGGATGGAAACGACGTCCGTCTCCGTCAAGTCGTCAAGAGTAAAGGGAATTTCGGGATTGGTAAGATCGCGGTTTTCCAAAAGCCAAAGCAGGTCGTTAATGTGATACTTGTGGCGATGATTGCTCTTTTTATCGCGCGGAGGAAGCGTGGGACGAGATTTTTTCGTGACCCCCAACAGGAGGTCGATGCCGATCCACAAAACGATGGCAAGGATCACAAAGGAAAACCACGGACTGACCCAAATCAGCAATGCGATGGCGGTGATGATCAGCACAACGCGCAAGATCATCAAGGCAAGCTCTTTTTTCTCATAAACACTCATTCTTTGTTTCACTATGATGCCTCCGTAGAGTACCCCTCCCCGCGAAAGAGGCGCAGGGAGATTTGCCCGATCAAACTTTTACTTGTTCTCTTCCGTACCGTCGGTTGCGTTGGTTTCGTCCAAGACGACTTCGCCGCCTGCGGCGCCTTCCGCTGCGAGGGCTGCCTCAAGCGCCTTCTCCTCAACGATGGCAGCCTTACGACGCTCTTCAAGCTCCGCAAAGATCTGCTCACGCTTCTTGCCGTAGAAGTTGTCGAACAACATCGGAATGATCGCAAGCGTGGAACCCGCAAGAGGCGCAAGCGTTACAAGGTAGAAAAGACCCTGCTTGGTGGCGTCGGATTGAATGATAAATTCGGCGGAAGACTGCGCGACGTGATAGCCGATCATGCCGAGACCGATCGGGAGCCACATGCCGGAAAGCGTGCTTGCCGCCTTGGTCTTTAAGCCGTTGATACTCCAAACCAAGCCCTCCGACCTGATGCCGGTGCGCCACTCCATATAATCGACGGAGTCGGCGACGATGATGGTCGTACAAGTGCCGATCATGCCGTTTGGCACGCCGGAAATGATGAAGAAGAACGCCACCCAGAAGACGCTGGAATAGCCGGAGAAGAAAAACAGCAAATACATCAGGGCGTTATACGCATAGCCCGCGATGCATAGGTTGCGCGGCGAGAACTTCTTTGCAAGGAAGGGGACCGCCGCCATAAAAATGTAGGACGGAATGGAACTGCCGATGCCGATAAACGTGGCAAGGGCGTAGTTTGCCATGGTCTCTTTGAAGAAATAGATCATCGCGCCGTATCCCATGGAACGGAGCGAGATCGCCACGCTGGAAAGGAACACGCAGATCAACGGGCGGTTTTTCAAAAGTGCTTTGATGTTGCTGCCGAGTTTGACCTTTTCCTTTTTGACCTCCTTAATACCGACGACCTTTTCTTTCATCGTGAAGAAGGACGTGATGCCAAAGATCAACGTACCTACGCCGATCACCATTGCAATGATAAAATACGCGGTTTCCTGTTGGGCGTGATTGGTGGCGATGTATTGGAAGACGATGGGCACCGCGCCGGGGATCGCCGTACCGAGCGTACCCATAAAGCCGGAGATCGTGTAGATGTTCTTTCTCTCTTTGGGGTCGGCGCTGATGGACATACTGAGCGTTGCAAGAGGCACCGAGAAAATGGTTTGCGCCAAGCCGTAGCCGATGTAAATGACGTAGGTGTAAACCAACCTGCCCATCACGCTGATGTTGGGAACGGTAAACAGCAACACGGTAAACAGCGCAAGCGGGAAGGAACCGAACAAAACGTACGGTCTGGACTTACCCCAGCGGCTGTGCGTGATATCGACGATCGCGCCGGCGATGGGGTCGGTAAAGGCGTCGATGATCCTCGTGACAAGCATAAGCACGGTGATCTGTACCGTGGGGATCAACATAAAGTCCGTCAAGAACAACGTAAAGTAGGAAGCGATCAGCTCACCGATACTTCTTGAGAAAAAGGTGGAGCCGCAAAAGCTTACGATCGAAGAGATCGTGGCTTGCTCGGGGCTGCGGTTTTTGAAAAAGCCTTTTTTTGGTGTTTCGACTACTGTGTTTTCCGTGGCGGCGACGTTTTCCATTCGTTACTCCTTCCGAAAAGATGAGGGGTTTCCGTGCGCGGCGCACGCCCACCTTGCCGGAGCGCGCTACGCATTAAAATAAATATTATCTAAATTATAACATAAAGGCGCCCGCCTGTAAAGAGTAAATTTTTGTCGTTTGCGCCCATACGCCGCAACAGGCGCGATTTCCTCTTCCGAAAAAGCCAAAAAGATCGCCCGTTTCGAGGGACGATCTTTTCCGTAAAAAACTTTGTAATGATCGGATAAATGGGACTATTCGAAAATCGTAAAGAAGCGCTTTGCGTTCTCGTACGAGATGTCGCCGACGACCTTTCTCAAAACGTCCATGTCCTTGGTGAATTCCCCTTTTTCGGCAAGTTCGCCAACGTAGGAACACAGCAATCTGCGGAAGTAATCGTGACGCGTATAGGAGATAAAGCTGCGGCTATCCGTGAGCATGCCGAGGAAAGAACCGAAGTGCGAAAGCTCGGAAAGCGCCTTAAAGTGGTTGAGAATGCCGTTTTTGGTGTCGTTGAACCACCAAGCCGCACCCATCTGCAACTTGCCTTTCACGCCGTCCTCACTGCCTTGGAAGCAGCCGATCAGCGTGCCGACGTACTCGTTATCCGCGGGATTGAGGTTAAAGATGATGGTCTTACCAAGCGTGCCCGCCATGTTAAGATCGTCCAAAAGCAGCTTGAGCCCCGTCTGATACTTTTCGGTGGAAATGGAGTCAAAGCCGGTATCCGCGCCAAGGCGAAGGTTCATTGCCGTGTTGTTGTTTCTCATAGCGCCGATGTGCAGCTGCACGCTGAACCCTCTCTTGTAACACTCGGTCAAAAGGAAGCGGATCATATAGTTCTTGTAGGTGTCAACGTCCCTAACGTCTCCCTTGAGAGCAGCGCGGAAGACAGCGTCTGCGTCCTCGCGGGCGGCGCGGAAATAGTTTAGTCCTTCTATCGCAAAATCAGACGTCACCGCTCCGTTTTCCTTAAAAGCGTCAAGGCGCTGACGCAAAGCGTCCTCCAGGTCCTCCAAGCTGCGAATGCCGAAATTGGCAACGTCGGCAAGCTTCTCGATATTCTTGACGAATTCCGGACTGTCCACGTTGATCGCGCGGTCGCCGCGGAAGGCAGGCAGGATCTTGGTTTTGATCTCGTCGCGATTTCTGAGCAGACGATGGTATTGCAGATCGCAAAAGATCTCTTCCGTCGTGCAGACGGTGTCCACGTTGGACATGCCGATCGCGGTGAGGGGCGAGAACTGCTTCTTTTTGATCACGGCGTTTGCCTTGTCCCAAATCTTTTTGGCGTAGGTGCGCGTCAGCGGATAGGTGATGCCAAAATAGAATCTAAGCTCAAACGCAGACCACAGATAAAGGGGGTTGCCCACCGCCGTTTCCAGCATGGCGATGTAGTTGTAAAACTTGTCATAGTCCGAGCCGTCTCCGGTGATAAACTCCTCCGAAACGCCAAAGGTGCGCATCTGACGCCACTTGTAGTGGTCGCCCTTAAGCCAAATTTCCGTCAAGTTGTTGTACGGCTTGTTCTCGTACATTTCCTTGACCGAAAGGTGGCAATGATAGTCGAAGATCGGAAAGCTACTTGCGTACTTGTAGAGCTTTTTTGCTGTTGAATTGGTAAGTAAAACTGTGTTCATTTTGACTCCTTATTTGTTTCCGAGGTATTATTGCGCTTTTTCGGCATCGTCGGTCGTCTCTTCTTTTGCGGGAAGCGCGGCAAGCTCTTCTTCCAATTTTGCCCTATTCTTTTCGCTGAATTTGGTGATCCACTTGTCGGTAAACTTATCCGCAAAGGTCTTGATGTGTTCGGCGACGCTGCAATCGTGGTCATCGTAGCTGAAGGCAAGCACCTTGTTGATGTTTACTTCGCCGCGATCGTTGCTGATGCTTGCCGTAACGCGAGCGTCAAACTCGATCTTGCGGAAGACACCCGCATCCTTCCAAATGTCGATTTCAAAGTTCAGTTCGGAGAATTCCACGTTTTTCAGGCTGCTGAAGGAACTGGCGAAACGATCAATGGTTTCTTTGGAGGCTTGCGCCTTCTCGATGATCGCCTTAAAACTGACCCTGTAGTACGCAATGCCGTCCGCATCGACCTTTTCCTCGATACTAACGGTCTTTTCATCGATCAAAGAGGCATCCACGCCTTCTACCCTGCCTGCGGTAGGCGCGTTTTCGCAGACCTTCAAGCCACCCAGATCAAGCGGAAAATCATACCAGCTGAAAATGTTGTAGGGCGTTGCATCGGGAAGCGTAAGCACCTTGCCATTGTTCTTATCGGGTCTCGATACGAGCGAAAAGTTGTACGACCACTTTTTGTTGACTGTGTCGTATTCCACGTCGCAGTTGGATTCCAGCCTTTGGTCGATATAGTCGATCCTGGCTTGACCAATGTTAAAATCTCCCGTATACGCCAAGGTTTGATAGAACATATTTGCGCCGTTCTTTGCCCTGTAGTACTCCGAAACGGCAAACTTGTTGGAGTTTGCCGTAGGCACGACGTTTACGTTCGCTTTATAGAAGAACTGATTGATGTAAATGTTGTTGTACGAGGCATTTATGACCATAGTCGCCGCCCTTTCGCTTGCGCTTGAGATCTTGTTGTCTTCCTTGATCGCGGCAACGTTGACCTTTTGAGCTGCATACTCCCCAAGGAAAAGCCCATCTGCGGGGGGCGTATAAAGAGCGGAATCATCTTCAATCTCTTGTTTTGGCCCTTGCAATACGCCGTAACCGATCAAACCGCAGCTTGCGACGAGCAGTATCGAAAAAATTACGATAAGTATGATTTTTAAAGCTTTCATATTTCCTCCTATTTCAGCGCAGAATAC
>DFFS01000005.1 GCA_002371075.1 Christensenella sp. UBA3770 | reverse complement strand
TCGCGAATCCCTGAGGGCGCACCACAAAAGCTCCGAAATATCGGAGCTTTTTTCTATGCTGCTCAGGTCTTCCGTGATGGTATCACGCGCCTATGGCGGGAACCCGGGACAAGTCCCGTCTGACGTTCGCACCTACCACTAACAACGTACCATAAAGGTATGTGCTGTATGTTTATTCTTATGTGTTTGGCTCACTATTCCGTCGCTTTGCTCCTCGCGAATCCCTGAGGGCGCACCACGAAAGCTCCGAAACATCGGAGCTTTTTTCTATATCGTTTTTCGTTTATGCCTAATCTTTTTGGAAACGACGTTTTTGGAAAAGGACAAGAGCAATATCACAAGGGCGACCAAAAAGAACGCATCAAGAAGCAAACTTGCCCTTTCCCCTGCCGCAACGGCGACGGCGAGGACGATGCCGCCTGCGGTAAAGTTCCCTGCCGTCAGGGCAAAAAACGTCCTTTTTGCATCAAGCTTCAAAAGCGTGGCAAGAAAGGCGCCCGCCCAAATGCCGGTCAGCGGGAAAGGGAGCGCGACAAAACAAAACACGCCCAAAAACAGCCGTTCGGTCCTGTCCTCTTTGCCCTTGGACTTCTTTAACAAATCATCCGCCTTTTGCGCGATGCGGTCGGTCAACAAAAGCATCACACGGCGGGAGCGCGAATGTTTTTTTGTCAAACCGAAGAGTTTTGGGAGGAAAACGCTTTGCACCGCCGCAAGCGCCACCGACGAAAGAAAGGCACAAAGCGCCGCAAGCCACGTTTTGGCGCCGCTGCTTGCAGCATACAAAATGCTCGCCTTGATCTCCGTCACGGGGGTCACCGAAAGGATGGCGGCAAGCAGGTAAGGATCCTTTATTCTTTTTGCAAATACGGCGATGATCTTTTGCGTCATAAACTCCCTTGCTCCTCCCTAGAAAATACTTGCAAATGCGGATGCGATGCGTTATACTTTAGCTATGAAAAAGATACTTAGCGCCATGCGTCGCGCAATACAAGATTTCGACATGATCCAAGATGGGGACAAGATCGCCGTCGGCATTTCGGGCGGAAAGGACAGCTTGATCCTTTTTGAGTCGCTTTATTTATACTCAAAGTTCTCTCCCGAAAAGTTTTCTTTGATCGCCGTCAACGTCAATATGGGATTTAAGGAAACCTCGGAAGAGGAAATGGATCGTTTGCGCGCCTTTTTCCGTGACCGCGAGGTTCCCTTTTTTGAAGAAAAAACCGACATTGCGGAGATCGTGTTTGACATCCGCAAGGAGACGAATCCCTGCTCCCTGTGCAGCAAGCTCCGCCGCGGCGCTCTGTGCTCCGTTGCCGCACGCGAGGGGGCAAACAAAGTTGCCTTGGGGCATCACGCGGACGACGTTTTGGAAACCTTTTTGTTGTCCTTGATGCACGAGGGGCGCCTTTCCACACTTGCTCCCACCAGTTTTCTGACGCGCACGCAGACGACTGTGATCCGCCCGCTCCTTTACGTGGACGAAAAAGACATTCGCGGCGCGGCAAGAAGATACGATCTTCCCGTGGTGTTCAACCCCTGCCCCGCCGACAAGCACACGCGGCGTGAGTTTTTGAAACAACTTGTGGAAAACCTCCGAGCCGAGATCCCCGACGTCAGGAAAAGCATGATCAGCGCCATCACCCATCCGGAACGCTACAATCTCTGGAAAAAATAGCTCTTTTTATCGCATATTCCTATATTTTTGCCTTGTTTTCTCCCCGCCGCGGATGTGGCGCTCCTCTCTGTTTTTGTCCAGGATCACTTTAACCTGTTTATAAAGCGCTTTGTCCAAAACCGCAAGCCGTACGGTCACGTCGGTAAACACCGTCGACTTGCTTACGCCCATCACTTTTGCCGCTTGGCGCACGGTTGCGCCGCTTTCCGAAATATATGCCGCCGTTTGTCTGACTCTCTCTTTGATACTTTGTTTCATAATCCCTCCAACCGTAAATGTTTATGTCGAAATATGAGAAAAAAGAAGTTATTTCGCAAAAGAGCGGGATTGACGCAAAACAGCGTTTGTTGTATGATAAAATATATCCAAAGTAGGAGGGAAACCATGCAAAATCTCATTAGCGATCGCACCGATCTTTTGGACGAAAAAGGGCGCCTGACCCGCCCCGGCTACGCCACCTCGGAAATGTGGGATTACGAGCGCGCGGACATCAAAGCTCCCGCCCTACGCATCAAGGAATGGGACTATTATTACGTGGGGAACGAGCACTTTGGCGTGGCGCTGACCATTGCGGACAACAGCTATATGGGGCTCGTTTCCGCGTCGCTATTGGACTTTGACACCAAGTTTCAGGAGACAAAGAGCAAAATCATTCCCTTCACCTTTGGCAAACTTGCCTTGCCCCCTTCTGCGGACTTTGGCGAAACCTCCTATCACAGCAAAAAAGTTGAGATGTCCTTTTATGTGCAGGAGGGCGAACGCCGCTTGCGCTGTCACTTTGACGACTTTCACAACGGGCAAGCCCTTTTGGCGGATATCAAGCTGACAGACCTGCCCCAAGACAGGATGTGCATCGCCACCCCCTTTTACAAAAAGCCGCGCCACTTCTATTACAATCAAAAGATCAACTTGATGCACGCGACGGGATACGTGCAACTGGGGGAAAAGAGCTATAAGCTCGGCGCCTCGCCTTTTGACATGGGTCTTTTGGACTGGGGACGCGGCGTTTGGACGTACAAAAACACTTGGTATTGGAGCAGCTTAAACACCGTGCTTGCGGATGGCAGAAAGTTTGGGTTCAACCTTGGCTACGGTTTCGGCGATACTACGGCAGCAACGGAAAACATGCTCTTTGTGGACGGCGTTGCCGACAAATTGGAAGACGTTGTTTTTGAGATCCCGCAAAAGGAAGACGGCAGCTATGACTACCTCTCTTTGTGGAAGGTGACGTCCCCCGAGGGGAGGGTGGACCTGACCTTTACGCCGATTTTGAACCGCGCGGCAAAGATGTCCGTGGCAATGCTTGCCTCCGACCAAAACCAAGTGTTTGGAAAGTTTGACGGAACCGTCACCTTAAAAAGCGGCGAGGTAATTTCCGTAAGCGGCGCCGTCGGCTTTGCCGAGCGCGTGTTTAACAAGTGGTAACAGAGAAAAAAGTCCCTAAAGAGTCCCTAACGCACATACAAAAAACAATTCTACGATGACAACGGAACAGGCTTTTTCAAAACTGGCGAGATCACCCTTTCGCTCTCGCTTCCATCTTTCGGAACAGGACAAAACCTACGTAAAAAAGGTGGGTCTCCCCACCCTGCGTACCCACGCGGAGGACTTTGTCAAAACGAGGCTTGCGCCCCCAATGCCCCAAAACGACGGAAAGCAAACCCCCATGCGCGGGCACCCCGTCTTCGTCGCGCAGCACGCTTGCGCCTGTTGCTGCCGCGGATGCTTGTCCAAATGGTATAACGTGCCGAAAGGAACGCCCCTCTCCCCCACGCAACAGCAAAAGATCGTCAACCTTTTGATGGCGTGGATAGAAAAGGAAATCTCCAACGAATGATCCATTTACAACAAAAAAGGTCCTCAAAACGAGGACCTTTTTCTCTTCATACACAACTTCTCACCTCAAAAAACCATCACTCAAATGGCAGAGGTGTCCTTATTTGCGTTCGATCGTATAACCGTCTTTGGTGTCTTTTATCAGGTAACCCTTTTCGGCGATCTCGGCGCGGAGCCTATCCGCTTCCGTCCAGTTCTTTTCCTTTTTGGCGGCAAAGCGAGCTTCGGCAAGAGCGGCGATCTCGGCGGGAACGTCGATCTTTTCCGGCGCGGGCGCGGTAACCTTGTCTAAAGACAAGCCAAGCACTTTGTCAAACTCCAGCGCGAGCTTGTAGACGTCCTTGCTCTTGGGAAGCTTGACCGCGTCCCACAAGACGCCGAGCGCATACGGAATGTTCATGTCGTCTTCCACCGCGCCTTTGAACTTTTTCATCAAATCGTCCAAAACGGCGGGGTCGGTTGCGGCGGCGCTCATCTTGTGCGCATAGAGGGCGTTTCTGAGCCTCTCATACGAAACGTGCGCGGCGTCCATGCCCTCAAACGTGAAATTGAGCTTCTTGCGATAATGTGCATTTAAGCAAAAATAGCGGAAATCAAGGGGCAAATAGCCCTTTTTCACAAGGTCGGAAACGGTGTAAACGTTGCCGAGGCTCTTGCTCATTTTGCCGCCGTCCACCATCATAAACTCACCGTGCATCCAGTAATTGACGGTCTTTTTGCCGGCAAGCGCTTCGTTTTGCGCGATCTCGTTCTCGTGATGCACGGGCACGGCGTCGATGCCGCCCGTGTGCAGATCAAACACCTCGCCAAGATACTTTTTGCTCATGGCGCTGCACTCGATGTGCCAGCCGGGGAAACCCATTCCCCACGGGCTTTCCCACTGCATAATGTGGTTTTTATCCGCCTTTTTCCAAAGGGCAAAGTCGGCGGGATGGCGCTTCTCGCTGTTTTCCTCAATGCGGGCACCCGCTTCCTTTTCGTCCACGGTCTGCCCCGAAAGCTTTCCGTAGCCGGGGAACTTGCCGATGTCAAAATAGATGCCGTCGGAGATCTCGTACGCATAGCCCTTTTCCAAAAGTCCCTTGACAAACTCGATCATCTCGGGAATGTGGTCGGTTGCTTTGGCAATGATCTCGGGACGAGAGACGTTGAGCGCCTCGATGTCCTTAAAGAACGCGTCGGTGTAAAACGCGGCGATCTCCCAAGGGGTCTTGCCCTCCTTGCGCGCCGCTTTTTGCATCTTGTCCTCCCCTTCGTCGCCATCCGACAACAGGTGACCGACGTCGGTGATGTTCATCACGCCCTTGACTTTGTAACCGCAAAAACGCAGCGACCTGCGTAGCAGGTCCATAAAGATGTAGGTGCGCATATTGCCGATGTGGGCATAGCTGTAAACGGTGGGCCCGCAGGAATACATCCTGACAAGGTTGCCCTGCAGAGGAGTAAACTCCTCCTTTTCACGATCTAAGGTGTTGTAAACTTTCATACTTCTCCGTTTTCTTTCTCGCCCTTTTCTGCCTTGGCGATGTCCAAACTGATGTCGCTGATCTCGTCGTCTTCCATGTTTTTGGCACAAATGCCAAGTTTATTTTCAAGTTCCTCAATACGACGGTTCAAACGCTTAAACTCCGCCAAAATGGGGTCGGGGAGCTTGATTTGATCCATATCCGCAATGCGGACGTCGCCCTGCTTGACCACCCTGCCCGGCACGCCGACGACGGTGGAATGCGGGGGGACCTCCTTCAAAACGACGCTGTTTGCGCCGATCTTGCTGTCGTGTCCGACAGTAAAGGGACCAAGCACCTTTGCTCCGGAAGAGATCATGACCCTATCCTGAATGGTGGGGTGGCGCTTTCCTTTATCCTTGCCGCTGCCGCCGAGGGTCACTCCCTGATAGATCACAACGTCGTCCCCGATCTCTGCGGTCTCGCCGATCACAACGCCTGCGCCGTGGTCGATAAACAGCCTCCTGCCGATCGTAGCCGCGGGATGGATCTCAATGCCCGTCTTTTTCTTGGCGCGCTGAGAGATCACCCTTGCGATGAATTTGAAGCCGTGCATGTACCACCAGTGCGCGCGGCGATACATGCGCAGCGCGATCACGCCCGAGTAGGTGAAGTACACCTCCCAAAAGCTTCTTGCAGCGGGATCTTTGTCAAGGACGTTTAAGATGTCCTCTTTTGTTCTTTTACTTACAAAGCACATAATTCTCCCTTATTCGAGCACCGCTTTGATCCTTCTGACGCCGGCAGAGGAACTTTGTTCCTTGACGATGCGGAATTTTCCAAGCTCGCCGGTATTCTTTGCGTGCGGTCCGCCGCAGATCTCGGTGCTGTACTCTCCGATTTGATAAACTTTGACTTTTTCGCCGTATTTGCTGTCAAACACGCCGATCGCGCCCATTGCCTTTGCGTCGGCAACGGACATCTCTTTACAAACGACTTCCGCCTTTGCCTGAATGGCGCCGTTGACGTAGTCCTCGATCTTCTTGATCTCTTCGGGGGTCAAAGGACGGTCCAAATTGAAGTCGAAACGCAGGCGTTCCGCCGTGATGTTGCTGCCCTTTTGGCGAATGTTCTCATCTACTATTGTACGCAACGCCGCGTTCATAAGGTGCGTGGCGGTGTGAAGACGGGTGACTTCCTCCGTGTTGTCCTGCAAGCCGCCCTTAAAGCGCTGCTCCGCGCCCGCGTGCGACTTTTGCTGATGCTCTTCAAACGCCTTGTGGTAGCCGTCCACGTCCACCTCGTAGCCGATCTCTTTGGCAAGCTCCACCGTCATCTCGATCGGGAAGCCGTAGGTGTCGTACAGTTTAAACGCCGTCTTGCCGGAAAGGCGCTTGACGGGAAGATACGAAATGACCTTTTCAAACTCTTTCAAGCCCTGCTGCAAAACGGAGGAGAAACGCGCAACTTCCTTCTCAAGCTCGGTCACGATCTTTTCCGCATTTTCACCGATCTCGGGATAGATGTCCTTATACTGCTCGATATACACCTTGGCGATCTCGCTGAGCGCGCCCTCTTTGAGGTCAATCACCCTGCCGAAACGCACGGCGCGGCGGATCAAACGGCGCAAAACGTAACCTTGGTCCACGTTGGAGGGGGTCACGCCCCTTTGGTCGCCCAGAAGCATCGTGGACGTGCGGATATGATCCGCAATGATGCGCATCGCTTTGGTGACTTCGTCGCTTTCGCCGTACTTTTTGCCGGAAAGCTCCTCCAGTTTTGCGATGGCATTTTGAAACAGGTCCGTCTCATAGACGGATTTGTAGCCGTTTAGGATGCAAAGCGTGCGTTCAAGCCCCATGCCGGTATCCACGTTCTTTTGCTTGAGCGGGGCAAAGCTGCCGTCCGCCTGTTTGTTGTACTGCATAAAAACGTCGTTCCAGATCTCAATATACTTGCCGCAATCGCAAGCGGGAGAGCACTCTTCCGAGCACTTGGGCTTGCCGGTGTCGATAAACATCTCGGTATCGGTGCCGCACGGACCCGTCTGACCGGCGGGGCCCCACCAGTTGTTCTTTTTGGGCAGGAAGAAGATCCTCTCCGCGGGGATGCCGCAGGACTGCCACAGGCTTGCCGCTTCATCGTCGCGTGGGGCGGTCTCATCGCCCGCAAAGACCGAAACCGCTAAGCGGTTTTTGTCAATCTTCAACACTTCGGTCAAAAAGGTAAAGCTCCAAGTGATCGCTTCCTTTTTGAAGTAGTCGCCAAGCGACCAGTTGCCCAACATCTCAAAGAAGGTGCAGTGCGTGGCGTCGCCAACCTCGTCGATGTCACCTGTGCGGACGCATTTTTGCACGTCTGTCAAGCGTGTGCCCTGCGGGTGCTTCTCACCCGAAAGATAGGGGACCAGCGGATGCATTCCCGCCGTGGTAAACAGCACGGTGGGATCGTTCTCGGGGATCAGGGAGGCGCCTTGGATCACGGCGTGGCCTCTGTCCTTAAAAAAGTCAAGATATAATTTGCGCAAAGTGATTGAATCCATGATGTACTTCCTTTTATTTCACGCCTTAGGCGTGGATTGATCAAAAAAATCTGCCAGTTTTGCCGTGGCAAAGGAGGGCGGCATGCCGGTAAGCGTTGCCATGGCGATCTTACGCCGCGGGAGCGGGAAGGAGAGCGGCACAAGGTTCAGTTCGCCGGAGGCAAGCTCCTTTGAGATGTATTCCTTGGTGACGCAGCCGACGCCGAGCCCGGATTTGGCGCATTCCGCAACGAGATCGACGCTGCACAGTTCAAACGCAGGTCTGAGTTTGCCGCCAAGCGCCTCGATCGCGCGCTCCACCGCGCGACGCGTGCTGGAGCCCTCTTCCAACAAAATGAGCGGGAGCGCGGTCAGCTCGCTGACCGAAAGAGGATGATCAAAACGCGCGGCGACCTCCTTGTTTGCAACAAAGCACTCGCCGATATCGGCGCAAGGGGTTAACGTGATGCCCGCAAAGGGAGTCTCGTCCACACGGTTGATAAAGCCGAGGTCCACCTTGCCGGTCTTCAACAGCTTGATGATCTCATCCGTCGTGCGATTGGTGATCTTGATGCTGATCTTGGGATATTGCTTCTTAAAACGCTCGATGCGGGGCAGGATAAAAAACTTGCTGATCGTATCGGAGGCGCCGATGTGCACGGTGCCCTCTTCGAGCCCGCGCATCTGCGAAAACTTGTTTTCCGCCGCCGTCAACTCCTCAAAAGCGCGGGAAACGTACTCGTAGATCATTTTACCCTCGGGGGTGAGTTCCATCCCTTTGGCGGTGCGGACAAAGAGCCTGCCGCCAAGCTGCTCTTCCAACTGTTTGATGCTGTAGGAGACTGCGGGCTGAGAGATAAAAAGCTCTTTGGAAGCCTTGGACAAATTGCCTGTTTTGGCAACGACGTAGAAAACTCTGTAAAACTCAAGCTTCACCATTTGCGCGCACCCCCTTTTTATGTCTATAAAAAATTATAAACATATCGCGCGTAAAAGGCAAGGGTTTTTTATAAGGCGCATCAATAGACGAAAAATACAATGCTGAATGCAAATGTCTTTAGTGAAGTTTCGGCGGTGTCGGAGTGAAGTTGTCTTGGAGAGTGAATTTGTGCGCAGAAGCGCACAGTGAAGTTGACCTTGTCAGTGAAGTTGCTCACTTCGTTCGCAGTGAAGTTTCTCGCTATGCGAGAAGTTGTGGATAAATTAAAAACGCAAGAACAAACGACTTTCCGCCATTCTTAAAGAACTCACATCACCGTTCCCCTCTCATGGCTTTCGACCCGCGGAGCCGAACTCTTCGCTGCGGTTTGCTTTGCCGTTATTGTCACGATGCACTTTAACTTAATTACTTTTATTTCTCGCGAAGCGGCATCCTTTTAAAAAGCGTTTAGGGGTTTGGGGGAATCGCAACCCCCACCTTCTTTGGGGTACTTTTCTTCAAAAGAAAAGTGCCAACACGCAAAGCGGCTATTCTCGCGAGGCTTTACCGCATTTAATGGTGGGACTAACAAAGGCGCATCAACAGACGTCAAACTTCCCTTCGGGATGCTCGTAAGTTGAATCGGTCACAGTGTAATACACGTAGTTTTTGTTGACGACGCGAATGCAGTGCCCGTTTTGGCTGTAAAACGCGCAGCGATCGATCGCCAAGCACAAGTTGCTGTCGTTGCGATCCATCGTAAAGGCATTGCCGTAATAATCCTCATAGCTGTTGTGTTTGGCGCATTCGCCATAGGCGCGGAAAACGCAATCGTTGAAGGTATAGGAGGGAAGCGTTTGTCCTTGACCGTATTCGTACCCGCGGTTGACGTAAAAGCCGTTGGCACCGTCAAAAACGCAGTTTGTAAACGTGCCGTTTGCGGTCATTCCAGTCCAAATCTTAAAGGCGTAAGCGTCCTTTTTGTCGTGCGAAGCAAGGAACGTGCAGTTTTCCGCCGAGAGATCAACGTCCTGCGCCGTACCCGATCCGCCGTGGTGATAAACGCCGTACACCGTCAAGTTGCGCAGCGTAACGAAGGTTTCCTCATAGCAGGTGCCGTAAACGAGCGCATACCCATCTTCGTTGCCGTCCACGCCGCTGCCGATCGCGCTGGGGCTCTCAAGGGGCGGGTTTTCAAAAGTGCAGCTGAAGTTTTCGATCGAGCTGTTTACAATGTTGAGCCCGCCGATAAACGAATGCCCGTACGTACACACGACGGTAGAGAGGTAATTTGCCCCGTTATAACCCGTAACCCTATAGTCCTTGAAATTCAGATTCGTGCGCGTCCCGGCGACGCCGATATCGCCGCTGAGCCGGATCTCGTCCGCAACGTAGAAGTACTTGACAAAGCGCTCTTCGTTGTCCGCAGTCAAGGTCAGGCGGCAATTTGTGCCGTACGTCAAGGAGCCGTTGCCCGAGAAGAAGAGCTCGTAGGAGGCAAGATCAAGGGTCTGGTCCTTGGACATCGTGACGGGCTCGGTCAAAGTGACGTTTGCCGTCAAAAGGATCTTTTCATAGTTTGCGTCCGCTACCGCGGCGGCAAAGGAGGCAGCGTTGTTTACTTCCGCCGTACCGCGTCTGATCGTAAACCATAGTTTAACTTTGCCATAATAAGCGGTATCCAGCGGATCTTTAACGGAGATCTCCACCGTGCCGGATCCGGCATAACGCCCGCCGAAGACCACAACGGTAAAGCGGGACATATCCACGGGCGCGCCGTTGTGCGTCATGGTCACGACGGGGGTTTGATCCTCCCCGTTGTAGTAAAGCGTATACGGAACGTCAAAGCAGCTACTCAAATCGCTTATATTTTCCCTTACATAGACCGTGCCGGTCGAATCATCCGTCTGCGCACAGGCAGTGGAGGTCAGGATCACGCCGTGGTTGACCACCACACCGGCGGGATCGTCGTTTGTTTCGCGGGCATTGCCCAAGAAACTTCCCGTGCTTGTTACGTAAATAAAGCCGTTATTTTCGATCCTTCCGCAATTGGTCAACGCACTCGAAACCACGATGCTTGCCGCTTCCTGCGAAGGCGTGAAGTCCAAGGGATCGATGACGGCGGTGCCGATCAGCGTACCTTTCAGCACCACGTGCGTATTGATGCTCCATTTGTGACCGTTGAGATCTATCGTACAGTCTTTGCGGATCGTAACTCCATTGTAATACGAACTGAAATAGGATATATCCGCATCGAAAATGATCCTGTCGTAGTTGACGCTCTTGACCGCGTTTTCAAACTCACTCCCCGTTGTCACGTGGATGGTCAACGGAGTAATGCGGTAAGTAAACGAGCGGGTACCGCCGTAAAGCGAGAACTCTCCGACGTAACTCTTGATCGTGACGGTTGCGGTGATCTGCCCGGCGTTGACGCATTCCTTCGTGTCACGCGTGTCGCCTTCATAACGATACGTGATCGTATAAACGGAGGGATCCAACGGCAAGCCGTCCACCGTAAACGTGGGCTTTTTGTCCGTGCCGTCGTAGGGAGTCTCTAGGTACTCCACTTGGAAATCCACCTGCTCGTTTGTAAGCAGTCTTCTGAGGTGCAACCAGTCGCTGATTCCGTCAAGCGGACTAAAGGCAAAAACCTCTCCCTCCACGTTGTCAAACGTGCCGTTGCAGGAATAGTCCACGTCTTCCGCAAAAGACAAAGTACCTTGGTTTATAAAGGTGCCGTTGTTAACAAACCTGCCACTAAACAATCCTATGTCTGTTACGGTCAATTTGCCCCGGCTCTCGTTAAGGACGTTTGACGCAAGCATGCCGTAAAACGTTGCTTCACCGCGGTTGACGACGTTGCCCATATACGTCGTCGTAACCGAAATGCTACCTTCGTTTTGTATCGTACCGTAGGAAAGCAAAAAGTTCTTCTCACCCACGTTTCCTTTGTTGATAAAGGTGCTGCCGCTTGAGAGCTGAATGCCTTGGCAGGTTTCCGGATTGCAGACCCAGTCGCCGTTTTCGCCGTTGGTAAAGGTGCCGCTGACGGAGAAGCTGCGACCTTCCACGTTGAGCGTCGTGTTGTTAACGGCAGTGCCACCGGGATGAACGCTAAACTGCAAGCAGGTCACATCCCCCTCCAGCGTAAAGCTCCCTTTCACGACGATGGTGCCGCCGACTCTGAGCGATTTGCCGCGTGGCCAAGTGAAGTTTTCCTCCTCGGGGATCATCAAGCCGACCGTATAATATTGCTCGTAATCATCCGAAGGCAAAAGTTCCCTTAGCTCCGCAAGCGAATTTGCCGTTGCAACGCCCTTTTTGATCGTAAACGGAACGGTCACTTCGCCGTAATAATAGCGATCACGGAGCGCCATCGTAACGGAAACGGAGCCCTGCCCCGCGTGCGCGTTGTCCGCGTACTCCGTCGAAAACTCGGCGAGCCGCTCGGCAGCCGTCACCTCGGGCTTGTATTCCGTGGTGCCCTGCTTATAAACGCAGTCCGCCACCGAAATATCCGACGACGTAATTTGGTGTCGAACGTAATGCACGCCGCCATCGGCATCCTTTAAAAAGGGTTTGTCCTCATCCTTTAAGTAGACCGTGCCGCGGTTTGTGACGTCGACGTCGCTTGTAAAGGTGCCGTGATCCTCAATGATCGCATAGTCCTTGATGTCCATCGTGCCGTGGTTTGCAAACGTGCCGTAATTGACAAGTTCGCTTTCGCGCTGCCCTCCCGTGGAGAGGAGAGCCCCTCTCATCACGATGGTGCCGTTGTTGATAAGGGTGCCACGGTTGATAAGGCGATAACCGTGGATCAAACTTAGGGTCTTCCCCGCAGGCACCGTAACGGTCGTCCCCTCGGGGACGGTAAATTCACTCCACACCTGCACACAGTCGATGCTTTTGTTTGCAAGCAACGCCGCCAAATCGTCGTTCTTTTCACAATGCACGTCTTCCGATGGCTTGATCGTAAAGTGCAACGTAACGCTGCCTGTTACGTACTCGTTCTCAGGCTTGGCGGTGACGGTCACGCTTGCCTCACCTGCCTCCACGTTGTCCTTGTACTCAAATTCAAACAGATCGACGGCAACGTAATCCCCGCCCACCTGCACGACAAAATCTTCCGGACGGAAGGTGACCTCTCGCCCCGTGTAAACGTAGATCAGATCAAGAGATTGACAACTGATCATCTCCGCACTCAGCTCCGCCTTTTCACCCGCATTACCGCAAGAAGCAAAGGTCAGAATAAGCACCGCTAAAACCACTAACAAAAAGAGAATTTTTTTCATATATCAATTATACCACCTGTAAAGAGTAAAATGCAAGTCAGGCAAATATGGAAAACAAAGGAGCAGAAAAACGCACTTCCCATTTGCACTTTTGAACGAAGATCACTTTCATTATAACCTATTTCAGATTAAATGTCAATAATCTAATTTAGGTTAAATATGATTGAATAGAGGTAATTGAAAATGTATAAAAGAATAAGAGATTTAAGAGAAGACAGAGATCTGAATCAAACGCAAGTTGCAAGAATGCTTGAAATGTCCCAAACGGGTTATTCCAAGTATGAAACCGGAGAAAATGATATTCCCACGATCGTTCTTATAAAACTCGCCGACTTTTATAATACAAGTATAGATTATCTTTTAGGTCAAACCGACTCTCCCACCCGCTATCCGAAAAAACACAATTCATAACAAATCTCAGTTGGTTCGCAAGCAAGAAACGAAGAGAAGAGTGTAGTGACGAGGCGCAACGAAAAAATCCCGCAGGCGCGTACTAAGCGTACGTAACTGCGGGATTTTGAGTTGGAACAAAGTCAATGCGCTCTTATATCCGATTTATTGCTTGCGAACAACGTCGTGGGCGCCCCCCTCCACAATCGACGTGGAAGAAACCACCGTCAAATTCGCCTTTTGCTGCAACTCCTCTATCGTCAGCGCGCCGCAATTGCACATCGTGCTCTTTACCTTTGCGGTGGTCATTGCCACGCCGTCTTTCAGTTTGCCCGCGTAAGGCACGTAGCTGTCCACGCCCTCTTCAAACGAAAGCCCGCTTTTGCCGCCAAGGTCGTAGCGCTGCCAGTTGCGAGCGCGTGCGCTGCCCTCGCCCCAGTATTCCTTCATATACGTGCCGTTGATCTTTACGATGTTCGTGGGGCTCTCGTCAAAGCGGGAGAAGTACCTGCCCAACATCACAAAATCCGCCCCCATTGCCAAAGCAAGGGTCACGTGGTAGTCGTGCACGATGCCGCCG